>JBBSCZ010000174.1:0-6853 GCA_038249795.1 Gemmatimonadales bacterium
AATGTGATCCCCAGCGGCACATTCTTCGTGATCGCCGTGGCGTGCGCGACGATGTTGATCTCCGTCTCGTTGAAGCCACCCACACCCTGGTTGCCGGGTTGGCCCATGCCGTAAAAGGCGAGCGCGTTGAAGAAGTTGATGTTCACCGCTCCCATGCCATCGCCGAAATTATAGGCGGTCATGCCGAGCGGGTGGAGATACGCGTTGAGCAGCTCGAGCGGCGCGCGGTACCAGATCCAGATCGCGGAGATACCGGCGTAGTAGAACGAGAGCGACGCTGGCACCTGCAGGCTCCTGGCCGGCGTGCTGGTCACGTCGAACTGCGGGAGTGTGACGAGCTCCGGAAACTTGGGCAGCGGTCCGGCGGTGGAATCGGAAGGCATCGGGCGTACCAGTGAGGGGAGGTTCCGTTCCCGATGCTACGGTGCGCAAACGGCGATGGCAAGCAACTGTTTGCATGGGCGAAATTCGCGAGGCGGACGAGTTTGCCGTGTCACATTGGCGGCGTTTAATGTGAGTGCCGTAGGGTGTCAGGGGGACGAGGCGCCGGTCGAGGGCGACCGGATCGCCTCAGCGCCGAAGGCATACCTCGCCGGCGCCCAGTTCCGGGGTTATTTTCTACGGGTCGGACTCGGGGGAACCCTCTCCCCTTCCACAGGTACACGACCTCGAGCGGAGCACTGGTCATCTCGACACCGGAACAGGCAGGCGATCGGAGGGCAAACCTCGTCCTCCGGGCGCTCATCGATGAGATGCTGGAACGGGTACGCGGACTGAACGCCAATCCTTCGACGCTCACCACCGACGAGCGCTCGCGCGCCGAGGCGGAGTTGGAATCGATCATGGCACGGGTACGCCGGTATGCGGCGTTACGTGACCAGCAGCTGTAGGGCAGCACACTCACAGGGCGACCGGCGCACGGCACTCCGCGACGCCTGAACCCCCCTCAGGACGGTTGGATTCATGAAGACGCGCTCCAAGTTCCTGCTCGGCGGACTGATGATCCTTGGTACGGCCAGCTTCCTGGCCGCCAAGAGCACGGCCGCCACTGCGCAGTTCTACGTCACGCCGCACGAACTTGCCGCGCGCCTCGAGGCCGACGACTCGTTTCGAAAAAACGGCATGAAGGTCGGTGGCCGCGTGGTCCCGGGCACGATCGTCCGCGCACCAGGCAACAAGGAGGTCCGCTTCGTCATGCGTGACACCCTGCCCGAGAGCGCGGCGCGCTTCACGGTGGTCTACAAGGGCATCATCCCCGACACCTTCACCGACAGCGTGGATGTGGTGGTGGAAGGAAAGCTCGACGACGGCAACACCTTCCAGGCGACGGTGCTGCTCGCCAAGTGTGCGTCGCGGTACGAAAACGCCCCCACCAAGCCTGGCGCCACTCCTGGTGAGCAGGGTGGGCATCCCGTGGACGTCCCGAAGGGACCTGCGACGGCACCCCGCACGTGATTCTTCTCGGAGAGTTGTCGCTCTGGGTGTCGCTGTTGATGGGCATCTGGATGACGACGGTGAGCTTCGCCGGCGGGGCCACCCGCCGCGGCGAACTGGTACTGAGCGGTGAGCGCGCAACTTACGCCACACTCTTTTTCGTCTTCATGGCGAGCGTCGGTCTCTGGACGGCGCTCTTCACCCATGACTTTTCGCTGAAGTTCGTCGCCAGTTACACCAGCGCGAACCTGCCGAAGGTCTATCTCTTCAGCGCGTTCTGGGCCGGCCAGTCCGGTTCACTGCTGTTCTGGTGCCTGATCCTCGCGATCTTCAGCGCCATCGCGGTGTTGTCGAACCGCACGAAGAATCGCGATCTGATGCCGTGGGTGACGGGCACGCTCGGCGTGATTCTCGTCTTCTTCATCGGCACGATCCTCTTCGCAGCCAATCCGTACGAGCGGATGGATTGGGTGCCGCCCGACGGACGCGGGATGAACCCGCAGCTGCAGAATCCGGGCATGGCCATCCACCCGCCGATGCTCTATCTCGGCTGGGTCGGCACGTCGATTCCGTTCGCCTTCGCCATTGGTGCGCTGGTCACGCGTCGCCTCGATACCGAATGGCTGGCCGCGATCCGGCGCTGGTCGCTGATCAGCTGGTTCTTCCTGACGATCGGCCTCGTGCTCGGCATGTGGTGGGCATACGTGGAACTGGGCTGGGGCGGGTACTGGGCATGGGATCCTGTCGAAAATGCGCCGCTCACCTCGTGGCTTTGTCAGACGGCGTTCCTGCACTCGATCATGATCCAGGAAAAGCGCGGCATGCTGCGCAAGTGGAACGTGACGCTGGTGATCGCCGCCTTCCTGCTCAGCATTCTCGGGACGTTCCTCACGCGCAGCGGCTTGATCGAGAGTGTGCACAGCTTCGCGCGAAGCGACATCGGAAACTACTTCGCGACGTTCCTGATCCTGATCTTCGTGGCGACGACCGTTCTCGTGATGACGCGCCTGAAGGACATGGACACGAAGGCGCAGCTCGAGAGCATGGTCAGCCGCGAGGCCGCGTTCCTGTACAACAACCTCGTGCTGGTCGGCATCGCGTTCAGTGTGCTCTGGGGCACGCTGTTTCCGATCATCAGCGAGGCGGTGCGAGGCACCAAGATCACGGTGGGGGCGCCGTTCTTCAATTCGGTCAACGTGCCGCTGGGCCTCGGCCTGCTGGCGCTCACCGGCATCGGCCCGCTGATCGCGTGGCGTCGCGCGAGCATCGAGAATGTGCGCCGCCAGTTCATCTTTCCCGTGATCGCTGGCCTCACGACCGGGGCTGTACTGATGGCGCTTGGCATGCGGGCGTTCTACCCGATCGTGGCCTACATCCTGGTCGGCTTCGTGGTCGGCACGATCTCGCAGGAGTTCTTCAAGGGTACGCGGGCTCGGATGCGCATGTACACCGAGAACGTCATCGTTGCCTCGCTGCGCCTCGTCGGCAACAACCGTCGTCGCTACGGTGGCTACATCGTGCACCTCGGTGTGGCAATGATTTTCGCGGCTTTCGCCGGCTTCGCGTTCAAGAAGGAATTCGACGTGTCGCTCAAGACCGGCGAGACGTTCAAGGCCACCGATCCGTTCGGGCACGCGTGGACCTTCACCAGTCAGGGTGTCAGCGAGTTCAAGCGCCTCAATCGCTACGTCACTGCCGTCGCCTTCTCGGTCACGCGTGACGGCAAGCCGATGCCGGTGCTGAGCAGCGAGAAGCGGCAGCATGTGGACAGCAACGACCAGCCCACGTTCGAGCCGAGCACCGAGGTCGGCCTCTACGAGACGGCGATGCAGGACGTGTACATGGTGTTCTCGGGCATGATCGGACCTGACCAGGCGGAAGTGCGCCTCGCCTTCAACCCGCTGGTCTGGTGGGTGTGGTATGGCGGCATGGTGATGGCGATCGGTGGCCTGATCGTGATGTGGCCGCAGGCCGAGAAGAAGCGACAGGGCGGCTACGTGACGGTGCTTCGTCCCGGCGCCGAGGTGCAGGTGCCGGTGCCCGTCGGCGCCGGGGCGTCGTGATGCGGGACAGTGCAACGCGCCGCGATTTCCTGCGCGCGAGCGGTCTGGTGCTGGCCGGTGCCGTGCTGGCGCCGCGTCTGCACGCGCAGGTGGCAACGCAGGGGCAGGGTGCCGCCAACATCGTGATGCCACAATCGGATTACAAGCCGGTGTCGCTGCCGAAGAAGGCAGGGGCCAAGCCGCTGGTGACGAATCTCGAGCGTGACGAGTTGGAGCGTGGACTGAAGTGTGCCTGTCCCTGCAAGCTCGACGTGTTCATCTGCCGAACCACCGATTTTCAGTGTGGGATCAGTCCTGCCATGCACTCCGACGTGGTGCGCCTGATCGAGGGCGGCTACAGCGCCGACGAGATCGTGGCTGCGTTCACGACGGTGTACGGTGAGCGTGTGCTGATGGCACCCGTGAAGGAAGGCTTCAACATTGCGGGCTACATGGTACCGTTCGTCACGATCGGCATCGGCGGGACGATGCTGGTGGCGCTGCTGCGCCGCTGGAGGCGCGAAACCGACGCGTTGGCACCGGCGGTCGCGATGAAGTCGGTGCTGCCGATAACTGGCAGTATGCCGGCCGCCACCGCGGACGAAATGCGGCAGCTCGAAGCCGCCGTGCGTGGCACGGCCGACCGATGACGGATCTGCTCTCGAGCGGCAGCGCGCCGTTCATCGTCGGCATTGCCCTCGCACTCGTCGCGCTCGCGATCGTGCTGTGGCCGGTCTTCGGCGATGCGATGCCATCGAACGTCCGGCCTGAGCATCGGAGCGCGCCGAAGCTCGAAATCGATGACGAGCCGGTGCCCGGCTCCGCGATCGAGGCGCTGCGCGAAATCGAGTTCGATCGCGCCACGGGCAAGCTGTCGGACGAAGACTACGATGGCATGAAGGCGCGATACACGGTGCAGGCACTGGTGGAATTGCGTGGGGCGAAGGATGGCCCAGCCGTAGTGCAGACGGTCGCACCAGTCGACGTCGCGGAACGACTGGTGCAGAAGTACCGGCCGGGCTCGACCATCTGCTCGGCTCACGGACTCCGTCCTGAACCCGATGCGCTTTTCTGCTCGGAATGCGGATCGTATCTGCCCGGCAAGTGCGAGCAGTGCGGGACTCCCGTCACGGCGGCGGGAGCGCACTTCTGTACCGGGTGCGGTCACGTGCTGGCGGCGTGAGTGTGTCAGCCGCAGCGGCGACGGCGCGCAGCCGCAACTGATACTGCCGAACGTCAGGGCGCCCCGTGACGCCAGCGGTATCCGTCAACGCCCGCATGAACTTCACGAGTGCCCGGCGTTCCGTCAGATGCAGCCGCAGCGAGTCGAAGGGCAGCGTCTGGTTGGGCAGGGTGAGGCCGAATCCTGTGGCACCGCCGTGGTTGTAGAAGTCCACCACCTCTTCGAGCGTCTTGTACACGCCGTTGTGCATGTATGGTGCGGTGAGCGCCACGTTGCGGACGCCCGGCGTGCGGAAAGCAAACAGATGCGGTGCGCTTCGTGTGAGCCGGAACCGGCCTGAGTCGGTGTCCACCCGCATCCGGCGACCACCGGCTGCGGCAGGTACGCCGAGCACTTCCACTTCGGAATCCTGATACATCGGTGGCACCGTACCGTTGAACAGCGGCGCGAAGTGGCAGGTGGCGCAGCGGCCCTTGCCCATGAACAGGTTCAGACCCAGGCGCTCTTCCCGGTCCAATGCGGCGGTGTCGCCGCGGAAGGCGCGGTCGACCCGCGAGTCGAGGGCCTCGAGCGAGCGGATGTACGCGGCGATGGCGATGCGCAGATTGGTGCCGGATACCACCGATGTGCGCGTTGACGGAAAGGCGGCGGCAAACCGGCGTGCATAGCTCGTGTCACTCGCCAGCAGTGTTGCCGCGTCGTCGACACTGCTGTGCATCTCCTCGGCGTTGCGCACCACATCGGTGACCTGATCTTCGAGATACGTGGCGCGCAGGTCGTAGAACGAACCGAGCTGCAGCCCGGCATTGACCAGCGTCGGTGCGTTACGAAGGCTCAGCGCCCCAGAGCGCGACGCCGAGCGCGTGCGACCATCCGTGAACGCCAGCGCCGGATCGTGGCAGGTGGCGCACGACGTCGAACCGCTGCCTGACAACGCTGCGTCAAAGAACAGATCGCGGCCGAGGGCGACACGTTCCGGTGTGCCTCGCTCGGAGCGCGGCGGTGCAAAGGCAATCGCATCGAACGCACCGCGGTCGAAGATCGTGACGGCCGAGAGCCGGAACGCCCGCTGCTCCACGGGTGTCGAGATGCCCAGCCGGACGCGTGCGTCGTGCAGCGTCCGCGCCATCGGGTTTGCGCCATGCGCGATGAACCCGAGTCGATCGAAGCGATCGAACGACGACTCCGTTTCGGTGAGCCTGATCGCATTCGAGACTGACGCGTCAAACGCCTGCCAAGCGGAATCGCCCAGTTGTGCGCGATAGGGTACCAGCAGCGCGCGGACACCCGCCATGGCTGCCTTCGCTTCGGGAAGCGACTGCAACGCCACGGGCGAGTCGAACCCCGTGATGCCAAGCGTGGAAACACGCGCGATCTCGAGCTTGGCGGCATCCCACACCCGATCGTCCGTGATCTGCTGCCGGGAGGCGGCCGTGCGGAGACGGGTCACATACGGCTTCAGGTTTCGTGTTTCGAGGAGTGCGTCCGCAATCGCGGTCGAATCGGGATCGGCGAACAGCCGCTCCTCGATCACCTGAAAGCCTTCTGGCGGAAACACAGCCTCCGGGCCTTCGTCCTCATCCACGCGAGGCAACGCCGGACCGTTCATGGTGCGGGTGGTGCTGGGCTCATAGTACGCCGTGAGCGCCTCGATCTGCTTGAAGGCGAGCCTCGCCGCATGGAAGCGTGCTTGCGCGTCCGCGACGGCACTGCGGTCACGGCCACCCTCTGCCGATACGAGTGCGCCCTCGAGCGCCCGCACGCGCAGTTGCAGCGTGTCGATGCCAGCGATCCAGATGCCGCGGACATCATTGGCGGTTTGTGACATATCGGTACTGAGTCGCACCGACTGGTCCACGTTCTGGGGTGCACGGCCGCAGCTCACCAGCAAGAGCCCGGCGATGAGCGTGAAAAGCACACCCGCGCTGGCCGGCCGCGATGCGAGCATCGCGACCGGCCGTTCCATCGGCGTGTGCATTAGCGCGGCAGGCCCCTCACGAGCACCATCATGCTCGCCTGATTCTCGTTGGGACGCAGCGTACCGCCATCGGCGTTCAGGTACTTGGTGCCGCGCCATGAGTGCGGCTGCAGCGCCAGCAGGAAGGTGTCCGGCTGACCGAGTTCTGCCGACACATCGATCATGGCCCCATACTCCCACCCGGCTTTGCCGGCGGGCCGGGCACCGGCGGCGTTG
>JBBSCZ010000175.1:0-6816 GCA_038249795.1 Gemmatimonadales bacterium
ACCCACCACGCTGTGGGGACGCGCCGGGTTTCAGCACAATCCCGGGACTGCCACGCCAGCGCGATGCCGGTCCGGGCCGTAAAGTCTGCGCAACGTTCCCGCCGCACCCCTCCCGCTCATCCGTCGAGCCATGTCTTTCGTCCTCCCCCTGATCGCGCGCCGCAGTCTGATCGCCGGCGTTTTCGTTTCCGGCGTTCTGCAGGCCCAGTCGGCACCACGCGCCATGACGCTCCGCGACTGGTACCGCGTGACCACCGTCAGCCAGCCGGCCGTCAGCCCCAGTGGCAAACACGTCGCCTTCACCGTCACCACCGTCCGTGAGACCGAGAACAAGCGGCATCAGGAAGTGTGGGTGGCCGCCACCGACGGCGGTGCGCCGCAGCGCTGGACGTCGCCAGGCTACGAGAGCAGCGCCCCGCGCTGGTCGCCCGATGGCAATTATCTGCTGTTCACCTCCACCCGTCCGCAGGGCAAGGGGAACACCTGGGTGATCCGCGTTGATGCGCCCGGCGGCGAGGCGATGCAGATGCCGACGATGCCGTCGAACGGCAGCGTGCCGACGGACGGCAAGTTCGCCGTCTGGTCCGAGCCGATGGCGGCCGACACCACGCCGATTCGCGATGCCTTCGCACGCATGCCGGCGCTGGCCCGTCCGCCGTTCGAGGCGATCACGCTGCCCGCCGATCCGGCGCGCTTCGATGGCCGTCACTTCACCGACATGAATTTCAAGTCGAACGCCACCGGCTATGTGCCGAGCCGTCGCACCGCGCGCACCTGGCGTCCGTCGCAGCTCTGGAAGCAGGTCTACGGCGACACGACGAAGGTGCAGATCACCCGCACCGCATATTCGCATCGCAGTCCGGTGGTGTCGCCCGACGGTCAGTGGATCGCCTTCATCGCCGACGCAAAACTCCGCCCCGACAGCGTCGTGAACTTCGAGCGCGACTCGCTCGGCCCGCTGCCGTACGACCGCACGCGTGATGAGGCCGAGCGCAACGAGAGTGACATCTACGTGATGCCGGTGAGCGGTGGCACGCCGCGCAAGGTGGCGGAGTGGATGGGCGCCGAGTCGGATCTCGAGTGGTCGGCGGACGGCAAGCGACTCGCGTTCATTGGCCGTCCGGCACGTGCGAAGTCGGCGCGCATCTACGTGATCGATGCCACCGGCGGTACGCCGAAGAACCTGCTCGGCAGCTGGCAGTACGAGCCCGAGGGAATGAGCTGGATGTCGAACGGCACGCTGCGCTTCTCGGCGTCGATCGGTGGCCGTGCGGCGATCCTCGATGCGGACATGAACGGCGGTGCGCCGAAGGAACTCGTCGGCGGGCGTCGTCGCGCGACCAGTCCATCGATGAACGACGCAGGCACCGTGATGGCGTATGTGTCGACGTCGATGACGCGGCCCACGGAGTTGTTTCTATCGGATGGCACCGGTGCCGGTGAGAAGCAGATCACGCACTTCAACGACGCGCTGAACACCGAAGTCGCATGGAGCGATGCCGAGCGATTCACCTATCGCAGCGTCGGCAACCTCGAGATCGAGGCGTGGCTGATGAAGCCGTACGGCTACCAGCCAGGGAAGAAGTATCCGGTGGTGCTGTACATCCACGGCGGGCCGCACTCGCAGTACAGCGAGGCGTGGTTCGACGAATTCCAGAATCTCGCGGCGCAGGGGATCGCGGTGCTGTTCACCAATCCGCGCGGGTCGAGCGGCTACGGTGCCGATTTCACCTACAGCACGCGCGGCCGGTGGGGCCTCGAGGACTACGACGACCTGATGAAGGCCACCGACATCGTGGCGAAGCGTGCCGATATCGACAGCACGAAGATGGGCGCGAGCGGTGGCAGCTATGGCGGATTCATGACCACCTGGATCGCGACCAAGACGAATCGCTTCGCCGCGATCCAGACCGATCGCACCATCACCGACTGGACCTACTGGTACGGCGCCAGCGATGCACAGGGCCTCACCGAGTACGAATTCTTCGGCAAGCCGTGGGACAATCAGGCGCTGTACGACCGCCTCTCACCGATCCGCTACGTGAGCAAGGTGCAAACGCCGATGCTGCTGGTGCAGAGCGAGGACGATTTCCGCACCGCGATGGGCAGCGCCGAGATCTGGTACGCATCGTTGAAGAAGCGCGGCATTCCGGCGGAGTTCGTGCGCTATCCGCGCAGCAATCATGATCTCTCGCGCGCGGGCGAGCCGTGGCTGCTGGTGGACCGTCTGGGTCGCCTCCGGCAGTGGTTCGGCTACTGGCTGCAGGGCCAGAAAGCGACCCCGCCGGCAGTCACTGCAGCGGCGGCAGGCGACGGTCGCTGATCCACCTCGCTGGTGATGGACCCATGGGCCGGCCGGTGCCTCCGCATCGTCGGCCCGTGGTGCTTTCGCCACAGCAGACCCTGCCAAAGCCGACTAACTTTCACTCATGCTGACACACTCCGTCGCGACCGCATGAACGACATCGGCGAAGGCCTCACGTTCTACGTCGTCTTTCTGCTCTCGACCACGCTGCACGAAGCCGCGCATGCGTGGACCGCGAAGCTGGGCGGGGACCTCACGGCGTATCACGGCGGCCAGGTGTCGCTGGATCCGCTGCCGCACATCCGCCGCGAACCATTCGGCATGGTGGTGCTGCCGTTGCTCACTGCGCTGACGATGGGCTTCCCGATCGGCTTTGCCAGTGCACCGTACGATCCGGAGTGGGCGCAGCGCTATCCGAAGCGCTCCGCGTGGATGGCACTGGCGGGGCCGGGAGCGAACCTGCTGCTGATGCTGCTGGCTGGCATTGCGATCCGCCTCGGTGGTCTGGGTGGGATCTTCGAGCCGCCAAACTCGATCACCTTCGGGCACATCGTGGGCACGGTCGACGGCAGCCCGGTGATCGACGCCGTGGCGTTCTTTCTCGGGACGATGTTTTCGATGAACCTGCTGCTGGCGGCGTTCAACCTGCTGCCGTTTCCGCCGATGGATGGCAGCGCCGCGGTGCCGCTGCTGGTAGGCGAGGAGAAGGGGCGCGTCTGGCAGAACCTGATCTGGCGCACACCGGCGCTCAACTTCGTCGGCTACTTCCTCGCCTGGCAGACATTTGGATACATCTTCCGCCCATTGTTCAACGGGTCGCTGGCGGTGCTGTATCCGGGCGTGAGCTACGGCAGCTGACTGGCACGATGCGCAGACGCCAGCGGCTGTCGCCACGGTACGCAGGCTGCAGAGTGTGACGCACTCGCGGCGAACGGCCTACCGATCTTTCGCCGCCGCCCGCCGCACGATCCAGATATTCGACTCCACCTGCTGCGCCCCGTAGTACAACGTGCGCCCATCCGGCGAGGCGACGATGCTCTTCGGCAGGTCCGCCGCATACGGCAGCGAATCGGCAATCACCCACCGCTGCAACGATTCGATGTCCTGCAGGATCAACGCACCACGGTTGGTGAAGTACACGACCTGCCGATCGCCTGGCAGGAACGCGACCTCGCCGGAGCCGGCATCGGTGTTCAGTTGCCTGAGCTTCCCCTCGGCGACGTCGTACAACGCGTGGCCCGTGATCGCGCCGGATGGCTCGAAGAGTGCCCCGGACAGCCAGCGTCCGTTGCGAGACCAGTTGTACACGCCAAGCGTGGCCGTGCCGACCGTGACTCCCACGGCTGCCTTCGACGTCGCGCGGGTCATTGGCCATGATGGCCCCCCGATGCGTACGGTCTGGTCCTGATCGCCAGTCGGGAAGCTCGAGAGGGCGAGTTGCGAACCATCGGCCGAAAACACTGGACCGAACACGCCTTCCGGAAAATCAGTGAGCCGGGTTCGGTTGCTGCCGTCGCGACGGATGGACCACGCATCGTACGTTCCACTGGCGTTCGAGCGAAAGACGACCGAGTCACCACGCCCGATGAAGCGCGCTTCCCAGTCGCGCGCATCGTCGTCGGTGAGGCGCGAGAGATCACGGCCAGTGGACCGCATCAGGAACACGTCCTGATGGCGGTCCGGCGCGTTCACCAAGAGCAGCCACTGGCCATCCGGCGACACGCCGGTGGGCGTGAGCACACCGGTACGATGCTGCAGCAATACCGGCGGCCCGACACGCTTCGTCACCGCATCGAACAGCAGCGCCGCTGGATTGACGGATTGAATCGTCGAGCGGAAGATCACGGTGCGTCCGTCGGCCGAGAGACGTGGCAGGTCCATGCTGACATCCGTGCCCGTCGCGACCAGCTCGGGACTGCCCTGCGGTGCGCCTGACGATGCATCGACCGGAACGCGCCATAGCCCCATCGATCCGCCGCGGTCACTGGCGAAGTACACGAACTGTCCGTCGGGAGACCACGACGGGGCAAAGTCGCTGACCACATCGTGCATCAGTGACACCGCTGTCCCGCCGCTGGTTGCAACGGTGTAGATGTCGCGCACGCCGTTCACGATCCCCAGAAACGCGATCCGTGCCCCGGATGGTGACCAGGATGGCTGCTGCCGGCCTGTGCCGCCGGTGGGCAGGATGACGTTGAGCGCGCGTGGCGCGCCGCCGTTCACGCTCGCGATCTCCAGCGCGATCCCGCCTTGGATGTAGTACGCCGAACCGGCTTCGCCCGTCGCATACACGATCTGTGTGCCGTCGGGCGACCACGAGGGCTGCACACCGACCGATGTCAGTCGGCGCGGCGACTCCCCGGTGGCGCCCACGATGAAAATGCCGCCGCCCGCGACGTTGTACGCGATCTGTTTGGCGTCCGGCGAAAAGGCCGGCCACAACTCATCGACCGTCGAGTCGCCAACGACCAGCGTGGGATTGCGACCGCCCACGCGCTGCGAGTAGATGTCCGCCGTGCCACGCGCGCGGCTCACGTACACGAACGACGCGCCGTCGGGTGAAATGCTGGGGCTCGTTTCCACGCCCGACGCATCGGTGAGTTGCGTGAACGCGGACCACGTGGGTTCGGGCTCGTGCGCGCGCCAGCCCAGCCACGCCGTTGCCGCGCTCATCGCGATGGCACCAACGATGCCGAGTATTACGGCGCGCTGGCCGCCGCTAGCGCCTGCTCGTGCGCTCGGTGCGGTTCCGCGCGTGGCCGACGCGCGCGGCGCGCCTGCGGACGCGTCGGTGCGAGTGAGCGCCTCGGCGAACCGCTTCGTCGTTGCCCAGCGATCGGCCGGCAACTTCGACAGCGCCTTGAGTACCGCCGCTTCGACCCCTGGCGTGACCGTGTCGCGCACGGCACTGGGCGCCATCGGCTTTTCGGTGAGCACTTTTGCCACGATCGCCTGCACCGTGGCGCCGCTGAACGGCGGCTCGCCGGTGAGCATTTCGTATGTCACCGCACCGAGCGCATAGATGTCGCTGCGCGCATCGATGGCGCGTTCACCCATCGCCTGCTCGGGGCTCATGTACTGCGGCGTGCCGAGCGAGAGTCCCGTTTGTGTCATGCGCGCGCCACCGGCGGTTTGCACCGCGAGCGCGATGCCGAAGTCGGCCACCAGCGCGTGGCCGTTCTGCAGCAGGATGTTCTCGGGCTTGATGTCACGGTGGATGATGCCGAGACCGTGCGCGTAGCCGAGGGCGTCGGCGACTTCGCGCGCGATCAGGACTGCGTCGTCGATCGGCAGTTGGCGTTCGCGCTCGAGGCGTGCGCGCAGCGTCTCGCCAGTCACCAGCGGCATCACGTAGTACAGCAGGCCGTCGGCGTCGCCGCTGTCGAGCAGCGGGAGAATATGCGGATGCTGCAACCGCGCCGTCGTGCGGATCTCGGTCAGGAACCGTTCGCCGCCGAGCGCGGCGCCAAGGTCCGGGTGCAGCACCTTGATGGCGACGTCGCGGTCGTGCTTGAGGTCGTGCGCGAGGTAGACAGTGGCCATGCCGCCGGCACCGAGTTCGTGCTCGAGGCGGTAGCTGCGCCCAAGGGCGATGGTGAGGCGAGAGAGGACCTCGCGTGCCGGATCAGTCATGCTGGAGCGGTGCGTTGATTTGACAGCGATTCGTGCGGCGGCAGCGGATGCGTCGGAACGGAGGCTGGCCTAACCTATCGGCATGTCTGCCGGCTGCGCGATGACACCGCCCAGCGCGCCGCGATGCGCACGAGTATTTGCCCAGTCTTCGTCCGATTGTGGCACGAAAAAGGATCCGGTGCGCCGATCCTGCAGCAGCGCCCCGGGTTCACGGTGCGTGTTGGCGGCAATGAAGACATCCGCGCTGTCGACCATGCGTCGAAAATGGCGCGCGGCCTCCTCGACGCTGTAGGCGCCGGTGAAGCGGAGATACGCAGCGTCTTCGGGCGTCAGCGTGCGACGGCGGAACTGCTCGAGGTACGACGAGGGATTGAGCCCGGGATTCTTGTCGACCACGGCCCACACCAACGCCGGGAACGCAAGGATGTGCGTATCCGCGAAGATGGCATCCACCAGATCACGCGGCTCGCGGCGGTTGGCGAGCGCCACCAGCTTGTTGATCGCGAGGTCGATGGGGTGGAGCATGACACCGCCACCGGCCATGTCCACAAGCGGGAGAAAGCGCCACGCCGATTCGTGCGCCCAATCGAGGACGGTGGCTTCGCCGTTGCGACGCGCGGCGGCGCTCACAAACCCACGAAACTCGGCGAGAATCGTGACCTCGTAGCCCGCGGCCCGCAGTGCGAGCGCGTCGGCCGCGATCAGGCCGACGGCAACAGCAAATGATCGAGTCGCGCAGCTACCCGCCAAGCGTCGCGCCCGCCGTGCTTGCGAAGGCCGTCGGCCACCCACGCGACATCGCCGGTTCGAATGACCAGATCCGGTCGCGCCCACCAGAAACAGGTGAGATAGTGCGCACGGTACGCCCTGCGAGCCTC
>JBBSCZ010000176.1:0-6761 GCA_038249795.1 Gemmatimonadales bacterium
AGGCCGCCTCGTCTTGTTGTCACCGCGCCAACGCCCAGTCACGCACCAGCAACGACGATCTACTTCTTCTTCGCAGCCTTCTTGACCGTCTTCTTCGCGACCTTCTTCGTCACCTTCTTCGCCGCCTTCTTCGGAGCCGTCTTCTTCGTTGCAGCCTTGGTCGTCGTCTTGCCGTTCACGAACGCCTTCAGGCTCGCGCCGGCCTTGAATTTCGGCGCCTTCGAGGCCGCGATCTTGACCTTCTCGCCCGTCTGCGGGTTGCGGCCGACGCGGGCGTTGCGCTTGCCGATGCTGAACGTACCGAAGCCGGTGATGCCGACCTTCTCACCCTTCTTCAGCGCCTTGGCGATCATCCCTTCGCTGGCGTCGAAGAGTTCCTTCAGGACGGCGTTGGCCTGCTTCTTCGCCAGCCCGACATTGTCGACCAGCGCGTTCACGATTGCGATTCTGCTCATAGGGGCATCTCCAATAGACGGTATGGACACGTGATTCCGCGCCAGTGGCGCAGGTGGAAGCTGATGCGCACTCACCAGTTCTGCAAGCGGGGCAAGGGTTTTCCGGATTTCTCCGCATTGCGAATGGCGCGGTGGATGGGAGCCGGCAGGCCGAAAACCCTTACGGAATGGCGGTTGAGGCCGAAACACGACCCCCCCTGGGTTTCCGTCGTGCCGACGGCACGATGCTGGCAGTGTTGGGTACCGGGCGTGCGCGCCGGAAGTCCACGAAACCTCTACTGGAACACAGACCTCATGCCCACTCTCCTACGGTCCCGGAATGTGAAATCTCTCCTGCTGGGCGCCCTGCTCACCTCGCCACTCGGCGCGCAGCTGGTCACCACTCCGCCGGCGCCGCCGATGATCGAGGTGTCGGGCATTGGCGAGACGAAGGTCACGCCCGACCGGGCGCTGGTGTACGTCGGCGTGCAGACGAAAGGGCGCACGGCAGCGCTGGCCGGCGCTGAAAACGCGAAGTTGGCCACCGCGATTCTGGCTGCAGTGCGCGACGCCGGCATCGCCCGCGAACAGATCGGCACCATGAACTATTCGGTGTCGCCGAACTACCGCTACTATCCCGACGGCCGCAAGCCGGAACTCACGGGTTACGACGCCACCAACACCGTGCGGGTCGAAGTGCGCTCGGTGGACCTGGTGGGCAAGGTGATCGACGCGGCACTGGGCGCCGGCGCCAACAACATCAGCGGCATCTCGTTCTACGCATCGCAGATGGATTCCGTGCGGCGCCAGGCGATGGCCTCGGCGACGACCGATGCGCGGCTGAGCGCCGAGGTGATGGCGCGGGCTGCCGGCGGAACTCTTGGTCCGATGATCTCCCTCACCAGCCAGATGAACGAGCAGCCCCGCCCGTACATGATGGCCGCCATGTCCATGCGCGGCAAAGCCGCGGACGAGTCGACGCCGGTGGTGTCGCCGACCGAGCAGACAGTCAACGCCTCGGTGGTTGGCCGTTGGCAGTTCATCCCCGCCCCGGGCCGCTGATCGATCGAGGCCCGGCATGATCATGCTCGCCGTGGTGCTCCTTCCACTCCTTGGGAGCGTGATCGCCATCATCCTGCGACGGAAGTCGCCAACGCTGCTGGCGTGGAGCGTGGCGATGCCGGTGATCTCGGCCACGGTGCTGCTCATCCTGCAGCGCCCACAGGGGCCTGAGTGGATGGTGCGTTACGCGGCCTGGGAATGGCTCCCGCAACTCGGACTGGAATTCGCGCTGCGCGTGGATGGTCTGTCGTGGCTGTTCGGCATGCTGATCCTCGGCATCGGCCTGCTGATCCTGCTGTACGCGCGCTATTACATGCCCGCCGATCGCAGCTTCGCGCGCCTGCTCGCGCTGCTCGGCGTCTTCATGACGGCCATGCTCGGTCTCGTCATGAGCGACAACCTGTTGCTGCTGGTGGTGTTTTGGGAAGCCACGAGCGTCAGCTCGTTCCTGCTGATCGGTTTCAAGACGTACGACGGCACGGCGCGAGACGGCGCACGCCTCGCCCTGACGGTGACTGCCACGGGCGGCCTGGCTCTCCTCGGTGGCGTGCTGCTGCTGGGGCACATCGCCGGCAGCTTTTCACTGGGCGCCGTGCTTGGCGCGGGCGATCAGATCCGTGCGTCGCCGCTCTATCGGCCAGCGCTGATCCTCGTGCTGCTCGGCGCGTTCACCAAGTCGGCACAGTTCCCGTTTTACTTCTGGCTTCCGCGCGCAATGGCCGCGCCCACGCCGGTGAGTGCGTACCTGCATTCGGCGACGATGGTGAAGGCGGGCGTGTTCCTGCTGGCACGCCTGTTCCCCGCGCTCAGCGGCACCAGCGACTGGACCATGATCGTCGGCACCGTGGGCGCGGTGACGATGCTCTACGGTGCGTATTACGCGCTCTGGCAACACGATCTCAAGGGGCTGCTCGCATATTCGACGATCAGCCATCTCGGGCTCATCACCCTGCTCTTCGGTTTCGCCACGCCGATGGCGGTGGCGGCCGCGGTCTTTCACGTCGTGAATCACGCCATGTTCAAGGCCTCGCTGTTCATGGCCGCAGGGATCATCGAGCAGGAAGTCGGTACGCGCGACATGCGTCTGCTGAACGGACTCTACAAGTTCATGCCGCTCACCGGCACGCTCGCGATCATTGCCGCCGGCGCCATGGCGGGCGTGCCATTGTTGAACGGTTTCATCAGCAAGGAGATGTTCTTCGCCGAGGCGCTGACGTCGAACGCGCTGGGTGTCCGCTGGCTCGAGCCGGTCGCGGCCACGATCGCGGGCGCGCTCGGCGTGGCCTACTCGCTGCGCTTCATCATGGAGGTGTTCTTCAATGACGAGGGACGCGCCCATCCGAAGGAGCCGCACGAGCCGCCGATGTTCATGCGCCTGCCGGGCGGGGTTCTCGCACTCGCCTGCCTCGCGATCGGGATTGCGCCGGCCCTCTTCATCACCGCGCCGCTGGTGCCTGCAGTCAGCGCAGTACTGCAGGCCGAGGCGCCGGTGTTCGATCTGGCGCTCTGGCACGGCGTCAATGCGCCGCTGCTGATGACGATCGTGGCGCTGGTGATCGGCGCCGTACTGTTCCGGCAGCGCGATCGCCTGATGGCGTGGCGCGATCGGCTGCCGACAGTGGAGTTCGCCGACACCTTTCTCGTGACGCTGCAGTGGAGCTCGATCGCGGCCGAGCGGATGACGCGTCGCATGGAGAACGGCTCGCTGCAGCGGTACGTGGCGCTGCTGCTCGGCGCGGCACTGGTGGTCGGTGTGTCGCCGCATCTCGGGGTGCCGATGACATGGCCCGACGCCGGCACCCTGCCCGACGTGGCGAGTGCCACCGTCTTCGTGCTGCTCATCCTGTCCGTGATCGGCACGGTGCGCACCATCGACACACCGGTGACGGCGCTGGTGAGCGCGAGCGTCGTGGGGCTGCTGGTGTCGATAATCTTTGCGCGGTTTGCCGCGCCTGATCTGGCGCTCACACAGTTGCTGGTGGAGCTGGTGACCATCCTGCTCGTGCTGCTGGCGCTGCCCCACCTGCCCGCGATGCCAAAGATCCTGCGCAGTCGGAGTCGCGCGGTCCGCGATGCGTTGCTCGCAGGCGGCACGGGTGTGGGGACGTCGCTGCTGGCGTGGGCAGTGCTGACGCGCCCGCCGGTGACGATGTCCGGCTACTACCTGGAGCAGGCGCTGCCCAAGGGCGGCGGACGCAATGTGGTGAACGTGATTCTGGTAGACTTCCGCGGCTTCGACACCTTCGGTGAGGTGGCGGTGCTCGGCGTTGCGGCACTCGGCGTCGCGGTGGTGCTGCAGGGATGGCGCAGCGGTCCCGTGGCACGCCGCGCACAACGCAACAGGCTCGCGGAGCGGCATCCGCTGATGCTGACGGTGCTCGCGCAGGCGCTGCTTCCGCTGGCGCTGCTGATGTCGGCGTTCGTGCTGCTGCGCGGCCATGATCTGCCCGGCGGTGGCTTTGCTGCCGCACTGCTGACGGCCGTCGCGCTCGTCGTGCGATCGATGGTGCCGGCGAGCGGTGCACCGGTGCCGCGTACACGGTTTGCACTGCCACGCGTGATCGCGATCGGGTTGCTGGTGAGCGCCGGCACAGGCGCGGGCAGCCTGCTGTGGGGCGCACCATTTCTTACGTCGGCGTATGACTACATCGTGATACCGCTGATCGGAAAGGTGCCGTTGAGCAGCTCGCTCGTCTTCGACCTCGGCGTGTACGCCACGGTGGTGGCGGCGGTGCTGTTGATGCTCGAGCGGTTCGGTGCGCTCACGACTGCCGAGGAGCCGGCGCCGGATTCCGACGCGCCGCCGCTGCTCGATGAGCCGATGCCCGTCGCCGTGCTGGAGCGATCGTCATGAACCTGCTCGTTGCCGTTGTGATCGGCGTGCTGATGGGATGCGGCGTGCTGCTGCTGTTGCGGGCGCGGATCTTCCCGGTGTTGCTCGGCATCATGCTGGTGGGCTATGCCGTGAACCTCTTTCTGCTCGCGAGTGGACGGCTTGGCAACACCGCGCCACCGATCATCACCGAAGGCGGTGGACCGTATGCGGATCCGCTGCCGCAGGCGCTGGTGCTGACGGCGATCGTGATAGGGTTCGGGATGCTGGCGCTGCTGGTCGCGATTGCGTTGAAGGCGCGGCAGGCGACCGGTACAGATCATGTGGATGGTGCCGAGCCGCGGGAGCAGGGTCGATGATGGCAGGGTACGCGCTGATGCTGCCGGTGTTGACGCCGATCGTCGCCGCCTGCGTCGTGCTGTTGCACGATGGGCCACGCTGGCGTCGCGGCGTAATGCTCGGTACCAGCATTTTCCTGGTGGCGGTGGCGACGTGGCTGCTGATCATCGCCGACGGTGGCGCGTACCGTGTCTACCGGCTGGGCGACTGGCCCGTGCCGATCGGGATCGTGCTGGTACTCGACCGATTGAGCGCGGCGATGCTGCTGCTGAGCGCGATCGTCGGCGTGCTCGGCGCATGGCGGGCGAGCGACGGGACCGATCGCGCTGCGCCGCATTTTCACACGCTCTACCTGCTACAGCTGGCGGGGCTGAACGGCGCCTTTCTCGCTGGTGACCTGTTCAACCTGTTCGTGTTTTTCGAGCTGTTGCTGATCGCATCGTATGCACTGGTGGTGTATGGATCGACCACACCGCGCCTGCGGGCGGGCGTGCATTACGTGGTACTCAATCTCGCCGGCTCCTCGTTGTTTCTGGTGGCCATCGGTGTGCTGTACGGAGTCGCGGGTTCGCTGAACCTGGCCGATCTCGCGGTGCGCATCGCCGCAGCACCAGCGTCGGATACGGCTTTGCTGCGGAGTGGTGCGCTGCTGCTGCTGGTGGTGTTCGCGCTCAAGGCTGCGGCGGCGCCGCTCTCCTTCTGGCTGCCCGGCGCCTACACCGCCGCTGCGCCGGCCGTGGCGGCGCTGTTCGCGATCATGACCAAGGTCGGTGTGTATGCGATCATCCGCACCGGCACGTTGCTGTTCGGCAGCGAGGCCGGTGCGGTGGCGAATGTCTATGCGCCCTGGTTGACCGGTGCGGCGGTCGCGACGATCGCCGTCGGCGCGCTGGCGGCGTTCGGTGCCACGTCCGTCGTGCGGATGGTGGCAGCGCTGCTCGTGGTATCAGTGGGCACGATGCTCTGCGCCGTGGCACTGTTTACCGAGCAGGCGTTGGCGGCGGCGCTGTTCTATCTCGTGCACAGCACACTCGCGGCAGCGGCGATGTTTCTGGTGGCCGGGATGGTCCCTACCCGTGAGTCCACGCGCGTGACGACAGGTACGCTCTTCACCATTGGTGCGCTCGCCATCGCGGGTGTGCCACCACTGGCGGGTTTCCTCGGCAAGGCGCTGATCCTGCAGGCCACACCCCCCGATGCTCGCGGGCTCTGGATCTGGAGCGCCGTGCTCGGTTCGAGCGCACTGGCCGTGATCGCACTGGCGCGCGTCGGTATGGCGTCGTTCTGGGAAGTGGCGACGGTGCAGGAACTGCACGACGAGGCACCGATTCGCACGCGTCCGTCGAGCGGCTACCCCGCTGGCGGTGCGCTGCTGGTGATCATTCTGCTGACGGTCTTCGCTGGCCCGGCGGGTGACTACTCGCGGCGCACCGCGCAGCAATTAGTGACAGAAAACGGTTATGTGCAGGCCGTGCTCTCCACGCAGGGAGGACGCTGAGCATGGCACCGTCGAAATTCCGCACCCGGGCCCTCCCGCAGCCACTCGTGAGCGCCGTACTGCTGCTCATCTGGCTGCTCGCGTCGAACCGCATCTCGGCCGGGCTGCTGCTGCTTGGCGCGATGCTGGCCGTCGTGATTCCGCTCGTGACGCAGGCGGCGCGCACCACCGTGCCGCGACGTGTGCGGCTGGTACCGCTGGCCGGACTGCTGGCCCTGCTGCTGCTCGACATTGCAATCGCGAACCTGCGCGTCGCGCTGCTGATCCTCGGGCCCGCGTCGCGCCTGCGACCACGCTTCTTCACGGTACCGCTCGAACTGCGCGACCCGGCAGGCATCGCCGCGCTGGCGAGCATCATCTCGCTGACCCCCGGTACCGTGTCCGCATCGCTCACCAGTGACCATCGCAGCCTGCTGGTGCACGGGCTCGACGTCGCCGACGAGGCCGAGATGATCAGCACGATCAAGACGCGTTATGAACGCCGCCTGCTGGAGATCCTGACATGACTGCAACCGCTGGTGTGATCGCCCTGGCGATGATGGCGCTCGCCCTCACGCTCAATGCCTGGCGCCTCTGGCGCGGACCCACCAGCGTG
>JBBSCZ010000177.1:0-6741 GCA_038249795.1 Gemmatimonadales bacterium
CGTCAATGCACAGCCGCACGAAAGCGTGTCATATGCGCTTCTGATGCGAGTGTATCGCAGTGCGGAGGGGTGCGCACGGACCGAGTGCGATGTCACCTTTCGGATCGCGCTGCAACCGGTCGCCGGCACGTCCTCGTCCCCCGACGATTATTACTCTTCTGCCTGCGAAGCGGAGCGCTTCGACACGGGGGCTGCGAGCAGCACTCACGAAATGCGTGGGGGTCTGATCGTGCCCGAAGAACCCGGCACCTACCTCGTCGGACTCCAGACCGTGGTTCCTGGGGCATGCAACAACGAGAATGCCATCTGGCCGAGAGATGTCAGGCCGCTGTTCACCCTTCACGTCGTCGGCACTCCGTAGCAGCGCCGTGTCACCCGCACCGCCAAGGATCAATCATGCCCCGCGTCCACGCTCTCCTCGTCGGCATCAACGCGTACGTCAACGTCACTCCGCTGCATGGCTGCGTGGATGACGTGACGGCGATCGGCCGCTTGCTCACCGCGCGGATCGGTGACGCGCTCGAGCTCCGCACGTTGCTCGACGGGGACGGCACACGGGCTGCCATCATCGACGGCTTCACGGCGCACCTTGCCAAGGCCGCCCCGGGCGACGTCGCGCTCTTTTATTTCTGCGGCCACGGATCGCAGGAGCCTTGCCCGCCGGAATGGCTCGACCTCGAGCCGAGCAAAAAGAATCAGACCATCGTGCCGGTCGATTCGCGGGCCAACGGCGTCTACGACATCGCCGACAAGGAGCTGGTGGCGCTGATCGAGCAGGTCGCGAACACAGGAGCACAGGTCATCACGATCTTCGACTCGTGCCACTCCGGCGGCGTGACCCGCGACGTTGGCGATGACGAGGTGATGACACAGTCCATGTCGCGCATGACGGCGGCAGTGACGAAGAGTGCACGGACACTGGCGGACTACCTGCCGTCAGCTGTCGAACTCTTCGATCCGGTGCGCGTGGCGCAGTACGGCGCACCGGAGCCGACGCACATCGCCATCGCGGCCTGCCAGCATTTCGAGACCGCCAAGGAGTGGCCGCTACAGCCGCCACGCCGCGGCACGTTCACGCGTGCCCTCGAGGAAGTGCTCGCAGCCCTCGGCCCCACGGCCACCTACCTCGACCTGCTGCGCTCCGTGCGCGCAAAGGTGCTCACGCGCGCGCGCGACCAGGTGCCGCTGCTCACCGTGAGTGGCAAGGCCGATGCCTCCACGCTGTTCATGGGCGGGCACGCCGGACGTCGCGACCTCACCATCGATATCGACGACAACGGCGCCATCTGGCTCTCGGCCGGCACCGCCGACGGTATCGGTGAACCGAAGGACGGCGCCAGCACGGAAGTCGCCATCCATCGGCGCGGCGCGCTCGATGATCCGGCAGCACTGCCGCAGCCGGTCGCCATGGCGACGGTCAGCGATGCGAAGGTCGATCGCGCACAGCTCCGTCTCATCGGCACCACCACGCTCGGCACCACCACGCTCGATACCGCCACGCTCGACACCGCCACGCTCGACACCACGCTGCAGTACATCGGCGTGATCACGAAGCTTGGCACGCCGCAACTCACCGTCGTCGTCAGCGGATCACCGGCTCCGGCAGTCGACATCGTACGCGATACGCTGGTGAAGCGCAGCGGTCTTTACGTCGTTGCGCCGGCCAGCACGCCGGGCATCCCGTTCATCACTGCCGAGGTGTCGGCTCACGCGACGACGCTGCTCGATGGATCGGGAGCCCCGATGCGGAACCAGCGCTTCATGCACGACACCAACGGGACGCGCGCACTCATCGCCGCCGTGGTGCATCTCGCCAAGTGGCACGGCACCCGCGACCGCACTCCCGTCGGCTCGACCCTCAACAATGTCGTGAAGATCGAGCTGCTGCCCGCCGCCGAAGGTGAGACACTGGTCCCCGATGATCGGGCTCCGCTGCCGGCGGTCCATGGAATCGTCGAGGTGAAGTACCCCACCGACGCTGGTGCGCGCGCGAAGTTCCGACTGCGCAACACGTCCAGTGTCCGGCTGTACGTCGTGCTGGTCGACCTGTCGGAGTCGTTCGGGTGCTCCGTCTGGTTCAACGACTGGATTCCGGCTGGCGGCTCGGGCTACGCCGCGGGGGCGAAGATTCTTCGCCTGAAGGTGCCGGTGTGGAAGGGCGCTTACGTCACCGAGGGTACTGACATCCTCAAGGTATTTGCCGCGACCTCACCGATCGAGTCCAGCGAACTTGCGCTCGGCTCGTTGCTCAACCCGAAGGAAATCGCTGTCACGCGCGACATCGAGGAAGACGAGGAGCAGGACTCATCCTTCTGGGGTACCACCACGCTCCGGGTGGTGACCCGCACGTAGCGCCGACCTCCGACACCGTCGGGCTGCCACCGCGACCCCGACGACCGAGGCAGGCCAGGGGAGGTGACCATCGCGCGCACCACTGCCCGTGTCCCAACTCTGAGACCTTCCGGCCCAGCAGTCGTCGCTCCGTTACCTGTATATTCCACGGCCGTGACACGACGTCCCCAGCCCCGCCTGAGATGGCTCGATATCGCCCCCTGATCGCCGTGACCACCCAGACGCTGCAGTCCATCGACGGGATCCCCGCCGGCCTGCCGCAGTCGGTGGTCATGAACCAGCGATACTACGTCGCCGTCTCGCTGGTGGGCGCCGTCCCCTGCCTCGTGCCGCTGATGGACGACGACGAGGACACGCTCCGCGAGCTCTATGAGCGGGTGGACGGCATCCTCGTCCCCGGCGGCGTGGACATGGATCCGAGCACCTACGGCGAGGCGCCGCACCCGAAGCTTGGCAACCTCGATCCGTCGCGCGACCGGACGGAAATACTGATGGCCAAGTGGGCCGTCGAGGACCGGAAGCCGTACCTCGGCCTCTGCCGCGGTGCCCAGGTGCTGAACGTGGCGCAGGGTGGCTCGCTCTGGCAGGATCTCGACGCGCAGTACGAAGGGGCGATCAAGCACGACTACTTCCCGAACTCCGGCTTCGAGCGTGACTACCTCGCTCACGATGTCATCATCGCACCGGGATCGCGCCTGCGTCACGCCATCGAAGTGGAAAAGTTCGCCGTCAACTCCATGCACCATCAGGGCCTGAAGACGCTCGGCCGAGGCCTGACGGCTACCGCCACGGCGCCCGATGGACTGATCGAGGCAGTCGAGCTGGACGACGACGACGCCTTCGTCGTCGGCGTGCAGTGGCACCCAGAGATCTTCGAGATGACCGACCCGCACACTCGTCACCTCTTCAAGAACTTCGTCGACGCCTCGTCGGAGTGGCGCAAGGCGCACTGATCCTCGGCGCTCATGTTCGGGTGCGAACAGCGGAACTGCAACTCCCCTCACACGGAGCCGCGGATCCACGGAGGAACGGCAACAGCTTTGGGAACAGCGTCTCGCGGGCGCAGTTCCCAAATCCGTTTTACCTGTATTAGGCGTGGGTCGTGCATGAGTAGGACGCTCCGTGCATCCGCGGCTCCGTGTGAGGGGAGTTGCAGTTCGCAGTTCGCAGTTCCCAATCGCTCGACAAGCCAGAACCTACGTGGCTTGCTGTCGAGCGAAATGTCTCTGATTCACGGAATCCGTGCGCCGCGCAGAACCTCGGCGCTGTGCTCGAGTGCGGTGAGTTCCTCGGACGAGAGCATCGGTGGCACGACTTGTACCGCGCCACCGGTGTCGAGAATGGTGGGCAGCGACAACGCCACGTCGTGCAGTCCGCACGCCCCGTGCTGCACCCGGGACACCGTCTCGATGCGGCGTTCACCCCGGAGCATTGTGCGCAGCAGTGCGGCGGTGACCAGGCCGATCGCATGGTTGGTGGCGCCTTTTCGGGAGATGATCTCGAAGCCGGCCTTTCGGACCTGCGCAGCAATCGTCACCTCCTGCTCGCGCGTCCAGCCGGGCCAGTCACGCAGTGGCAGGCCGCCCACATGCGCGCTCGACCAGAGCACCACTTCCGAGTCGCCATGTTCGCCGACGACGTGCGCATGCACCGATCGCGCGTCGACATCGATGGCCTCGCCGATGATCTGCCGCAGCCGTGCCGTATCGAGCATCGTACCGGTGCCGATCACCCGCTCGGGCGGCAGACCGGTACTCTCGGTGACGATCTGCGTCAGCACATCCACCGGGTTGGCCACCACCACCACCAGTCCGCGATAGCCGCGGAGTGACGTGCCGATGTCACGCGCGATAGCGGCATTCGCCGACAGCAGCTCGAGGCGCGACTCGGCCGGCGTGCCATTTCTCCCTGCGGCAATCACCACCGCGTCGGTGTGCAGCATTTCACTGATCGGGACCGCGCGCACCGACGCCGTCGGATAGAACGCGGCTCCATGCGCCAGATCCATCGCCTCGCCCTCGGCCACCGCCTCGCGCGCGTCGGTCAGCAGCAGCTCGGTGGCGATACCGGCCTGCAGCACCGAGATGGCTACGCTCGCGCCGACCCAGCCGGTACCGATGATGCCGATCGTGATTGTCATGGAGGTATCCGTGAAGTGTGGCCTGCGACGAGCGGCACTCCCGCCGGTAGCAAGTATGGTGAAATGTGGCGCAACCAGCCGCCGATCAATCATCTTGTGCGGAGACTGACGGGCTTGGTACTCACCTCTGGAATCTGCATGCGATCCTGTCGGCAGAGCGTCGTCTTCGCGGTGGTCGACTTCCGCAGTGCAAACCATACGCCAACCGCTCGGACATTCTGCCATGACTGACGCCGTGCACCGTGTCGTGGCTCTCACGCAGGACGAGTTCCTGAATCCGGAACTGAGCCTCCTCGCCTTCCAGCGCCGCGTGCTCGCGCTGGCCGAGTCGCGTGACACGCCATTACTCGAACGTCTGCGGTTCCTCGGCATCGTCACCAGCAACATGGACGAGCTGTACATGGTGCGCATGGCGGAACTGCGTCAAGCCGGCCTCGACGCGTCACACGCTGCCACCAATGAGCATGGTGACGGCTACTCACCGCTGACGCGACTGCAGGCCGTGGAAGCGGAGATCGCGGCGATCCTCAGCGCACAGAGTCGGTGCGCCGAGTCGTGCCTGCGCGACGTCGCTGCGCATGGCGTGCATCTGCTGTCGTGGACTGCACTGACCGCTGCCGAGCGTGATGCGCTCGAAGCACAGTATCTCGAAGAAATCCAGCCGGACATTTCGCCGCACGCGATCACGCTCAGTCCCGGCGTGCCACTGCCGCACCTCCCGCACCTGGGCCTGTTCGTGGCAATCGTCTATCGCGCACCGAACGGCGAGCGTCTGCATGTGGCCGAACATGAATTGCCGCACGACCTCGCGCGACTGATGCCGGTACCCGGGCGACCAGGCGCGATGATTGCGATCGAGGAGGTGTTACGCGCCAATGCGCACCGGCTCTATCCGAACGCCGTGGTGGAAGCAGCCTACCTGTTTCGCGTGACGCGTGGCGGCGACCTGCACCTGCACGACGATCATGCGCACGACCTGCTCGTTGCGGTGGCGGCGGCCACGGAGCGCCGTCCGCACAACCCCGCCGTGCGGGTCGAGGTGGAAGCGAGCATGCCGGAGCATGTCAGCGCGCGCATCGTCGACAACCTGCAGCGCGACGCACTCGGTCGCGAGATGGAGATCACCGTCAACGCGGTGCAGGTGATCAACGGACTGCTCGACCTGCGTTGTCTGCAGTCGCTGCCGCTTCCGAGCTTTCCCGAGCTCGAGTTTGCGCCGCTGGTCATGCACCCCGTCGTCTCTGAGCCGATGTCGATGCTCGATGCGATCGACCGTGGCGATCAGCTGCTGCATCATCCGTTCATGTCGTTCGATGCGTCGGTGGTGCGCTTCTTTCAGGATGCCGCAGCCGATCCGACGGTCACCTCGATCCAGGCCACGCTGTATCGCGTCGGTACGCCGTCACCGATCGTCGAGGCGATGCTCACCGCGGCCCGTGCCGGCAAGCATGTCTTTGCGCTGGTGGAGTTGCAGGCCCGCTTCGATGAGGAGCACAACGTGCAGTGGGCACGCGCACTGGAGCGCGCCGGTGGACGCGTGGTGTACGGGTTACCGGGGCTCAAGGTGCACGCGAAGCTCGCACTCGTTGAGCGCACGGTGGATGGTGTCGTGAAACGCTACGCGCATGTCGGCACCGGCAACTACAATCCGCGTTCGGGTCGGCAGTACACCGACCTGAGTCTGTTCATGACCGACGCCGAGCGAACCGGTGGCGTGGCGGAGCTGCTGCGTGCGCTGGCCGCGTCGACAGCAGCGCACGACACATTGCGCGGCGGACTGCTTTCGGCACCCGATCATCTGCTCGCCGCGCTGCTGGCGCGGATCGAGCGCGAGACGGTGCACGCACGCACCGGCATCGCGGCGTCGATCACGATCAAGGTGAACGGTCTCGCCGATCGCGAGGTGGTGCGCGCGCTGTATCGCGCGTCACAGGCTGGCGTGCAGATCGATCTGATCGTACGCGGCATCTGCACGCTGCGACCCGGCGTGCCGGGATTGTCGGAAAACATTCGCGTGCTGTCGGTGGTGGGTCGGCTGCTGGAGCATTCGCGGGTGTATCGCTTCGCGAACGGTGGCGCGGCCGAGTATTTGATCGGCTCCGCCGATCTCCGTCCCCGCAATCTGCGGCGTCGGGTGGAGGTGCTGGTGCCCGTCACGGATGCAGCGCACTGCGCGCAGCTCGACCTGCTGCTGCAGCGGTACCTCGACGATGCAACTGCGTGGGAGCTGGACGGGAGTGGCGCGTACC
>JBBSCZ010000178.1:0-6719 GCA_038249795.1 Gemmatimonadales bacterium
GGCGTGCTGCGGGTGGCGCGATGCCAACGCACATCGGCCCGCAGACCGCGCGCGGCAGCGAACGCTCCGATGGAGCCGCGAGTGAAGCTGCTGTCGCCAAGTCGACCTGCCGTGCCGCGCAGCGATGCACCCACCGAGCGACGCCAGCCGACGACGCTGCCGACCGAGTAGTGCGCGCCGATGGTCGTGCGGAGACGGGTGTCACCGCCGTTCTCCGATGCCGCGCCGACGAAGCTGCTGACTGCCGCGCGCTGTGCTGTCGAGCTGCCGGCGATCGGCAGTTCCGCCGCGAGTGACCCACCTGCCAGCCTGATGTCGGATGCGCTCACGACGGATTGATTCCACTGCGCCGTGGCACGCTGCTCGAGCCAGAACGCTTCCGCGCGCAGCGACGGGCGTGAGCCATACCAGGCAGCACTGGCAACACCACCGCGCCAGGCGGCGCGCGTGCCCCCCATGCCGGTGAGCGTCCCGATCAGGCGATTCGCCGGATCGGCAGTGGATAGCACGCCGGCGTGCACGATGCCGTCGCGTGCCATCGTCGTTTGCGCGAGCAGACGGTGGGTGCGCGGTCCGATCCCATATGCGCTCGCCATCGCGATGGGCCGCGCGACGAGCGCGAGACCTGCCTCACGGCGACGCGGCATCGCCGGGACGAGCTCCGGTGCATCGACAAGCCGGTCGTCCCCTCCAACCATCGTGGGTGCATCGAGCCGTCGCAGCTCCATGCCATCGGCATACTCACTGAGGAACAACAAGCCCCCTTCCGGCAGCGGCATCGGTGCATACACACTGCCCAGCACGCGTGTGCGGCGGGTGCGTGTACCGTCGGCGAGTCGCATCGACTCCGCATCCGGAATCCCGCCGGCCTCGCTCACGTACACGAGACCCGTGCCCGCCGCATCGAAGCTGGGCGAATGCCGATTCACATCGTCATCGGGTGTCACCAATTCCTGCGCTCCCGTGGCAGGATCGATCAGTGCGATCCGCCACGTGCCGCTGGTGTCCTGCACGCTGGTCACGATGCGCGACCCATCGGGTGACCAGCGCGGCTGGCTGAACACCGTGCGCGGCGAGCCAGCGGCGAGTGATATCACCGCGCCGTCGGTGAGCGAGACGAGCACCAGCCCGCACGCACCGCCGATGCAGCGCACGGCCACTGCCCGCGAGCCATCGGGCGATGGATCGGCATCCTGTACGCCTGCGCCATCGGTCACGAAATGCACTGCGCCGCTCTTCGCATTCCAGATCGCGAGATCGGGGCGTTGCGTCCCATCGCGACGAATGCTCCATGATTCGAGAAGGAGCAGCGTGCCGCCGGCGTCGATGAATCGCGGTCTCCCGAATGTGCGTCCACGGCGTGGAGTCAGCGTGAACAGCGGCTTCACGAGTCGAGGGAAGACGCGGATCGCAGGCACGTCCTGCGGATCGCGACGCAACTGACGCTGCGCCTGCTGCCGTTCGATGGTCGTGATCGGCTGCGTGTCGGTCGGAGCGACGATCACGCGCGGCGGACTCCCGGCCCCCGGCAGCACCAGCGCCACGCGGCGACCGTCGCGCGTGACGGCCAGCGCACCCGCACCGCGGTTGTATCGGGCCAGCAGTGTCCCGTCCACGATGCCACGCGCACGCAGCCCCGCGTCCACCGCGAATGCCTTGGCGGTCAGCTCTGCCGAGAAGCGTCCGTACATCGTGGCGGGCGACTCACCGTACACGCCGCGGAACGCCTCGTCGAAGCTGCGGGTCGTGCGCGCCGTCTGCCGCCGGAATACGAGTGACATCGAGGAATCGCCGCGCTGCGCCGCCAGCCACTCCCAGTATGCCGAGCCGACGAGATAGGCCAGGCTGCCGCCCTTGTAGCCGCCACCGGCACTCATGGCGCCGTACGACGGAAGGCGGCCCGCCACGGCGAGTTCACGAAGCAACGCCGGGCGCCAGGACCCGTGCGGACGTCCGCTGCCGGTGATCCTTCCCTCGATCCAGGTGGCGTAGCCTTCCGTCGCCCAGCGCGGCGTGCCGATCGTGATCGGGCTCACCTGCGCCGGCAGCGCGTGCCAGTACCACTGCGTGCGTCGGGCAGGTCGCGACAGGTGCGCGATGTGTCCGAACTCGTGGGCTGCCAGCTTCTGCCCCCAGCCGCGGTGGTTCGCGATCTGGTCGGTGGGGGAGGGCGGCGTCACCCAGAGATGGATCACGGGCTCGCCGGTGAGCGGGATCGCCTTGCCGTTGGCCACGTTGTATGGGTCGTCGATGAGCACCGTCGTCCGGCCGCTGGGCGCGTAGCCGACCAGTGCCGCCACGGCATCACGCATGGCATCCAATCTCGGGGCGAGATCCTGCACCCAGGCTTCGGTGTCGGTCGGATAGTGGATCTCGAACCACTGGGTCTGCAGCGTCTTCCACGTGGCCGTCGAGCGCACGATGTCCTGCGCCTCGAGCGGAGGGGAAATTGCAAGCAGGGCGCACAGGGCGAGCACCCCTCCGACCAATCGGCGGCGGAGGAGGGAGACGGAGCTGGACATCGGAGCGAGTAGAGGGAGCCGGCGGGTCGCGAGCCAGCAGCGACAGCGCCAAGCATAGCAGGTGCGGGCACCACCCTGCCGCGTCCGGCGCGTTCGTGCCGTCATTCTCCCGGACGTGCCGGAGGGTGCCCGGACGTGCCGACATAGCATTTGCGGCCCGACCTCGCCATCATGCGCAAGCCTGCCGACGTCGGCCACCTCCCGTCACCCTTTCATGCCAGCCCGGGGAACGCGTCGTCCATGAAGCTGATCACCGCCATCATTCGTCCCGAGTGCCTTGCCGACGTGAAAGCCGCGCTGTTCCGCGCTGGCGTCACCGGCGTCACCTTCTCGCGCGTCTCAGGCCACGGTGGCGAGCGCGAAGTCGTGCAGCAGTATCGCGCCGAAACGGTGATCCTCGAGTTTCACGAGAAGGTGAAGGTCGAGATGGCGGTATCGGAGCACTACGTCGAGCCGACGATCGCTGCCATCGTGTCGTCAGCGCGTACCGGTAATGTCGGCGACGGCAAGATCTTCGTGCAGCATCTGGACCGTGTGGTGCGCATCCGCACCGGTGAGGAGGATACGGCCGCACTCACGCCCGTGACCGCCGATGCCGTGCAGCGACTCGCGCAGCGTCAGGTCACGACATGACATCCGCGTCGACGATTGTGGCCGGGGATACGGCGTGGGTGCTCGTGTCCACCGCGATGGTGCTGATGATGGTGCCCGGGCTCGCCTGCTTCTACGGCGGTCTGACGCGGAACCGCGCGGTGTTGAACACGATGCTCATGAGCTTTGGGGCACTGGCCGTGATGTCGGTGTTCTGGGTCGTCGTGGGCTATTCGCTGGCCTTTGGTCCGGGGTCATCGTGGATCGGTAGCTTCGCCTGGGTTGGCATGCATGGTGTGGATGGCACGCCGAACCCGACCTACGCAGCGGGCCTGCCGCATGTGCTGTATGCGGGCTTCCAGATGATGTTCGCGGGCATTACGGTGGCCCTGATCAGTGGTGCCGTCGTCGAACGCATGCGTTTCTCCGCGTTCCTGCTGTTCGCACTGCTGTGGGGCGCACTGGTGTACGTGCCGCTGGCGCACTGGGTGTGGGCGGACGGCGGCTGGTTGCGCTCACTCGGCGCACTCGACTTTGCCGGCGGTACCGTCGTGCACATCAGCGCGGGTGTGGCCGCGCTGATTCTCGCGAAAATGATCGGTCGGCGACACGACGCCGGTCGCACCGCGATCCTGCCGCACAACGTGCCGCTCACGCTGCTCGGCGCGGGGATCCTCTGGTTCGGCTGGTTCGGCTTCAACGCCGGCTCGGCGTTGGCTGCCGATGGCATCGCGGCGAATGCGGCGATCACCACGCATACCGCAGCCGCGTCGGGCCTGTTGGGCTGGATCCTGGTGGAATTCATGCGCACGCGTCACGCCACGGCAGTCGGCGCTGCCACGGGTGCCGTGGCCGGTCTCGTGGCCATCACGCCGGGCGCGGGCTTCGTATCGCCGATGTCAGCCGTCGCGATCGGTGCGCTGGGGTCGGTCTGTGCGTACGCCGCCATCCAGCTGCGTGCGAAGACCGCGCTCGACGATGCGCTCGATGTCTTTGCCTGTCACGGAGTCTCCGGCATCGTCGGTGCACTGGCGACCGGCGTGTTCGCCACCACCACGATCAACAAGCTCGGCGCCGATGGTCTGATTGCGGGTAATGCCAGATTGCTCGGCATTCAGGCCGTTGCGGTGCTGGCGACGATCGCCTTCGTGTCAGTCATGACGCCGGCGGTCGTGATGGCGGTGAACGCGGTCACGAAGATCCGCATCTCGCTGGCCGACGAGCTGGCCGGGGTCGATACCAAGGAGCATCGCGAGGAGGGGTATCACGCCGGCGGTCTGGCGGAATTCGCCGGGCAGGCGATCACGCTCGGCCAGCGGGTGGTGTTGCCGGCGCACGAGGTCTTCGGACATCCGGTCTCCAGCGGCGATTGAACTGGCCGGAGCATCAACGGCAGCGGGGCGCTCCTCTCGTGAGGGGCGCCCCGCTGTGTAATTTCACACCTGCGCCGCGCCGCTCAGCGCTTGGCTGGCTTGGCGACGATCTTGTCCTGCAGCCAGGTCAGCGGAACGATGAACAACGGCGTCAGGAAAGAGCCCAGCAACAGGTTGATCCAGGTCAGTGCCAGGAAATACGCGCCAAGGCCGATTCCCATCCACAGGGTGCCAAGAATGCCGTTCGTTTCCACGCCAGCTCCACCGGTTGAGGTTCAGCGCTGAATGCTAATGGCGACGGAGGCCGGACGGGAGAGGGGTAAGGCAGCGCAGGCGGCCGTCGCGCTCGTGCAGCCGGCGGTGTTGGCCGTCTCCGGTGGTGCCGACTCGATGGTGATGGCGTCACTGCTGCACGAGCGGGCTCCCACGTCAGTGCTCGCGTTGGCGACATTCGATCATGGGACTGGTGCGTCGGCGTCGACGGCGGCGGCACTGGTTCGGGAATGGGGGGCGATGCGTGGCATTCCCGTGCACGTCGGGCACGCGACGGCGCTGCCGCAGACCGAGGCGGCGTGGCGGCGCGCCCGCTGGCGCTTTCTGTCGGAGGTGAGCGCGTCGGTCGGTGCGCCGATCGCCACGGCGCACACCGAGGATGATCAGGCTGAGACGGTGTTCATCCGGTTGCTGCGGCAGTCGGGAGTGCGCGGCCTCGCCGGGCTGCTCGCGCCGAGTGCTGTGCTGCGCCCGCTGCTGGGCTGGACACGCGAGCGGGTCCGCGCACTGGCCGATGATCTCGGCATCCCGTACGTCGACGATCCCTCGAACCGGGATCTTCGCTTTTTGCGCAACCGCGCCCGCCTCGAGCACCTGCCGGCGCTGGAGCGTGCGTCGCCGGGGTTCCGCGACTGGCTGCTGGCGTTGGGGCATCGCGCTGCGGCGTGGCGCCGCGAGGTTGCGACCGCGACCGATCACTACTGGCAGCCGGAAGTAAACCCCGACGGGAGCGCCGTTCGCGTCGCGCGTGATCGGCGCCGCATTCCGGCGCGCGCCGAGGCGGCGCTGTTTTGGCCCGAAGTGGCTGGCCGCGTGGGAGTTACACTCGATTGGCGAGGAACCGACCGGCTCGCATCGTTTACTACGAAGCAGGTGACGGGGCTGCAGATGCCGCTCTCTGGCGGGGCGGTGGTGACCAGCGATCGTACCGGATGGTCGCTCCGGCGAGCCGACGGGTGATGTCCGGCGGCACGCCAGCCGATCGGCTGGCACCACGGAAGGGCTGAAGCAGCTTTATCTTGTGAAGGGAGCGACCGGGCGGAAAAGCCTTCGTCCGGTGCGCGATGTCAGCACTGTGATCGTCAGGGTACCAGCAGGTGTGCCACGACGACGCGCAACACGGTGGCCTTGCGCCATCGGGAGACTACAGCTGCAGTGATCGACCTGTCGACGGCGGATCCACGACTGGAAGGGCGCGCGGTGAAGCGCGTGGTGTATGATGAGGCGGTGCTCGCGGCCAAGTGCCGGGAGCTCGGCGAGGAGATCACGGCGGCGTATCCCGACGGCGATCTCCTTGTGCTCGGGCTTCTGAAGGGCAGCTTCATCTTCGTGAGTGATCTCGTGCGGCAGGTGCACCGGCCGCTCGCGGTCGATTTCCTCGTCGCGTCGAGCTACGGCGATGACACGGTGTCGAGCGGCGTCGTGCGGCTGTTGTATGATCCGGAGACGACGCTCGAGGGAAAGCACATTCTGCTGGTCGAGGACATCGTGGATTCGGGACGGACGCTGGCACGCCTCGTGGATTTGCTCGCTGCGCGGAAGCCTGCATCGCTCGAGATCTGCGCCCTGTTGCACAAGCACATCGCCACCGAGTTGTCACACCCCGTGCGGTTCGTTGGTTTTGATGCGCCAAACGAGTTTCTGGTCGGGTACGGCCTGGATCATGCCGAACGCTTCCGTCACGTTCCCTACATCGCGAGCCTGTTGTAATGCCGGTCATGCCAAACAACTCGAGCCCGAACAAGGGCGGCGGATTCAACTGGGGCAAGTTCTCGAAGACGCTTGCCTTCTGGGTCCTCATCATTCTGATCCCGGTGACCTTCGTGACGCTCACGTCACAGAAGAACGCCGATGCACCGACGCTGACCTACAGCCAGTACGATCGCGAACTTCTCAAGGGCAACCTGAAGAAGGTCGTGGTGGTGGATGGTCGTGAGCTGCAGGCGGAGACCAAGCAGCC
>JBBSCZ010000179.1:0-6696 GCA_038249795.1 Gemmatimonadales bacterium
ATAGGACATCCAACCGTCCTCTGCCACTTCGAACAGCCTGACGCAAAGGCGCAAAGTTTGCAAAGATGCAAAGGTTCGACGGTGTGTAGGTGGGTTCGACATTCGTCTCGATTCCCGAAGCCTTCTTTGCGTCTTTGCGAATTTTGCGCCTTTGCGTCAGGCTGTTCAGGCTGTTCAGATCTGATCGCAGCGGTGCCTCGGCAACTCTGCTGTTTGTGCGTTGACGCAGTTAAGCGAACGCTCATTCGCACGCATCAGGCTTCAAATGTGCAACAAAGACGTTTGTTTACCTGCTAGAGTCGTCAGAACAGCGCTGTTGTGTAGCGTTCTGCCCCTATTCTGAGAGTTCTCTCACTAATGCACCGGTCAACCCGCCGTTCATCTCCTCGCTGGCGCATCCTGCATCGGATCCGTTCCGGCTCTTCGTCGAATCCGTCGCCGACTACGCGTTGTATTTCGTCGATCTGTCGGGCTCGATTGCGAGCTGGAATCCAGCGGCCGAACGGATGTATGGCTATCTCGCCGATGAGATCATCGGACAGCCGCTGTCGGTGGTCTTCACGGCCGAGCAGATCGCAGCGGGGCTGCTGGAAGAGTGGTGGGCGCGTGCGAAGCGCGACGGGCGTCTGGAACTCGAGGTCGATCGCTGTCGCCAAAATCGATCACGCTTCGCTGCGATCGTCTCGATCTCCGAGGTCATCGATCTGTCCGGTGCGCGCGCCGGCTTCAGCGTCGTGACGCGTGACATCACGGAGCGCCGCAAGGCTGAGCTGGCAATTCGAAAGGAGCGCGACTTTGCCGATGCGATTCTGAACAGCCTGCCGGGCATTTTCTACATGTTCGATGCCACGAGAAAATACGCGCGCTGGAACCGGCAGTTCGAGTCCTGTACCGGCTATTCCGCCGACGACATCGGTACACTCGATCCGCTCGACATCATCGACGAACCGGATCGAGCGCGGGTGGCAAAGCGGATCGATGAGGTGTTCGCATCCGGCGAGAGCGAGGTGGAGGCTGTCCTGCTGTCGAAGGACGGACGTCGCACGCCGTACTGCTTCAACGGCGTGCGCGCGACGCTCAACGGCACCACCTATCTGCTCGGCATGGGGCTGGACCACACTGCCAGCGTGCGGTCACACGAGTCATTGCTGCACACCAAAGACCTGCTTGATGCCGTCGTATCCGGCATCTCGGATACCGTGTTCATCAAGGATCGCGAGGGTCTGTATCTGCTGGCCAACCCGGCAGCGGCTCGTGCCTTCGATGTACCGCTCGCGGCGGTCGTCGGTCAGAATGATCAGGCATTCCTCTCGCCGGACGACGTGATGCGCCTTCGCCGTGCTGACGAGCAGGTGATGAGAGACGGTCAAGCCGCCGAGTTCGAAGAGGAGCTGACGGTGAACGGTGAGCGTCGCACGTTTCTGGTTGGGAAGTCTCCGTATCGCGATGCGTCCGGCGGGATCATCGGCGTGCTCGGCGTCGCGAGGGACATCACCGAGCGCAAGGCCGCCGAACTCGTGATGGATCGGCAGCGCGGGCTGCTGCGCGTCTCAAGCCGGATGGGACGGATGGGAGCATGGGAGATCGAGATTGCCACGCAGCGTGTCACGTGGTCGGCGGAGCTGCTGGAGATTCTCGAGCTCGAGCCCGACGTGACGCTCGATCTCGAGTTTGCGTATTCGCTCTATCTTCCGGAGCACGAGCAGGTGATACGCGAGGCGGTCACCACCTGTGTGCAGCAGGGCACACCGTTCGACGTCGAGGTGCAGGCCCGCACCGCCCGCGGCAACACGCTCTTCGTTCGCGTCATCGGTGAGTGCATCCGTGACGTGGAGCAGCGGATCGTCGGGGCTCATGGCGCCTTTCAGGACATCACCGATCGGCGCCGCGCAACCGACGAACTGGCCCTGCGATTCAACGTGATTCAGGCCGCGTCGCAGGGCATCGTCATCGTCGATGCAACCCGACCGGATTTTCCGATGATCTTCGTCAATGCCGGATTCGAGCGTATGACAGGGTATCAGTCGGAAGAGGTCGTCGGACGGAATTGCCGTTTCTTGCAAGGGCCCGAAACCGATCCGGCGACCCTAGCGATCATTCGCACTACCCTGGCGTCACGGAAGGCCGGTATGGTGGAACTGGTCAACTATCGCCGCGATGGCACGCCGTTCTGGAATCAGCTCCTGATCTCGCCGGTCGTGAACGACGCTGGCACCCTGACGCACTACGTCGGTGTGCAGGTGGACGTCACCGAGCGACGACGACTCGAACAACAGGTGACGCAGTCGCAGAAGATGGAAGCCGTGGGCCGTCTGGCCGGAGGTGTGGCGCACGATTTCAACAATCTGCTCACGATCATCAACGGATACGCCGAATTGCTCCTGATGACCGCCGACGCCGATGACCCCGATCGCGAACTGCTGACGCAGATCAGCGAGGCCGGGATTCGCGCTTCGGGGTTGACGGCACAGCTGCTCGCCTTCAGCCGACAGCAGGTCCTGCTGCTCAGCGTGGTCGACGTGAATACCGTCGTCGCCCGTTCCGAGCTTCTCCTGCAACGGCTGATTGGCGAAGACGTCGAGCTGGTGACCCGACTCGATGCACGCATCGGTCGGGTGAAGGTCGATGCCGGGCAACTGGAGCAGGTGTTGATGAACCTGGCGATCAACGCGCGCGACGCGATGCCGACCGGTGGAAAGCTGACCATGGAGACCAGCATCGTCGAACTCGACGCAAACTTCTGTCGTGCCATCGAGGACCTGGCACCTGGCGAGTATGTGATGATCGCCGTCAGCGATACGGGCGCCGGCATTCCCGCCGCGCTCCGGTCTCGCATCTTCGAGCCGTTCTTCACCACCAAGACCATCGGGCGCGGCACCGGATTGGGACTGGCCACCGTGCATGGCATCATCAAGCAGTCACGCGGCCACATCACGGTGTACAGCGAGGAGAACTTCGGGACCACCTTCAAGGTGTATCTGCCGGTGGTGCAGGAGCGACTGACCCCAATCATGAACGAAGCCGTCACCGCTGATCTTCCATCAGGCAACGAGACGGTGCTGCTGGTGGAAGACGATGTTTCGGTGCGCGAATTTGCGGCGCATATCATGAAGATGTGCGGTTATCGCGTGCTCGTCGCGAGCAACGGTGAAACGGCAATCGCGCTCTGCAAAGCGGAGCCCGGCGAGATTCACCTCGTCGTCTCCGACGTGGTCATGCCGAAGATGTCGGGACGCGAGCTCGCCGAACGTCTCGCGATCACGCGTCCCGCCTGCCGAATCCTCTTTCTCTCGGGCTACACCGACGACGTCGTGGTTCGTCACGGTATACTGACGGACGATTTTGCCTTTCTGCAGAAGCCCTTCTCGTCTTCTGCGCTGGCGCGCAAGGTGCGAGCGGAGTTGGATCGCTGAGCGTGACCGGGACGGCGTCAGGTCACGCGCAGAATCACGCTACGCCCCGACCTTGAACCCCGCCGCATACAGGATCCCGAGTGCCGTTTTCGCGTCCTTGATGCGCCCGTCGCGGATCATCTCCAGCGCCGCCGTCAGTGGCACCACTTCGACCGTGATGAACTCATCGATGTCCCGGCTCGACTCGCCACGCGTGAGGTCGTACGCGAGAAAGAGGTGGATCTTCTCGTCGGTGAACCCCGGCGTGGTGTACATCGTGTGCAGGTGCTCGACCGTGGCCGCGGTGCACCCCGTCTCCTCCTGCAGTTCACGACGTGCGCACGTCGCGGGATCCTCATTCGGCTCCAGCCGGCCCGCCGGAATTTCGTAGAGAAAATCGAGCGCCGCGTAGCGGTACTGCCTGATCATCAGCAGCTGCGGATCCTCACCGCGCGGATCGCTGAGAAACGGCACCACCGCGCTGGCCCCCGGGTGGCGCACCATTTCCATTTCGCCCTGCGAACCGTCAGGGAAGCGTACGGTGTCGACATCCAGATTGATGATGCGGCCCGTGTACGCGCGGCGCGTGCTCACCTGGCCCGGTTCAATGCTCATCGTTTCAGCGTCCAAGAGTGTCCACAGGATCGGTGACCGTGATCTCGCCGATATCGAGCGAAGCCAGCGAGGCGCTGATCTGTTCCGGGTCGCCCACGGCCACCACCTGCAGACGATCGGGATGCAGGTGCTCCTGTGCCACCTTCAGAATGTCTTCCGCCGTCACGGCGCGGATGTTGGCGCGATAGGTGTCGTAGTAGTCGTCCGCGAGCCCATGGATGGCCTGCGACGCCAATGCCGACGCGATGGCACGGGTGGTCTCGAAGCGGATCGGGAACACCCCATCGAGATAGCTGATTGCCAGCGACAGCTCGCTCTCCGTCACCGGCTCGATGCGGATACGGTCGAACTCCTTCAGGATCTCGCTCACGGCGGCGGCGCTCACGGCGCTCTGCACCGCGGCATCCATCGAGAATGGCCCAGCCCATCGGCGCCAGTCCACACCGCTGCTGGCGCCATACGTGTAGGCGTGCTCTTCGCGCAGGTTCAGGTTGAGCCGGCTCGAAAAGAGTCCGCCGAGGATCGCATTGCAAAGCACCAACGGGAAGTAGTCGGCGGTCAACCGGCGCGGACCCACGTGGCCCACCCGCAGCTCGCTTTGTGGCGCATCGGTTTTGCGCACGATGTGCACGCCACGCGATATCGGCAGCGTGGCGTCGGGCGCCGCACAGACGGGCGGCACACCGCCACTCCAGGCACCGAGCACCGATGTCACCAGCGTCAGGCCTTCCTCGTCTGACAGATCGCCGGCGATGACTACCGTGGTGGCGGCCGGCGAGTAGCGCGACGCGTAGAAGCTCCGTACCTGCTCGATCGTCAGCGCACGCACCGACTGCTCGCTGCCACCATCGGGCATCGAGTAGCGCGCACCGGGCGCATAGATCGCTTTCGCGAACGCCTCGTCTGCCAGCGAACGCGGTTCGCTGCGCTGCTGCAGCAATTCGGCGAGGCGCTCGTGTCGCAAGCGCTGGAACTCATCGTCAGGAAGCGCCGGCTCCGTCAGCACGCGTGCCAGCAACGCAATCGCTTCCGGCAGGCGCGAAGAAAGGGTCGTCAGCTTCACCACGCTCGAATCCCAATCGGCACCGGCGTCCAGCGTGCTGCCCATCGATTCGGTGAGATCGGCCAGTGCGGCGCCGGTCAGTGCACCGGTGCCTTCGGTGAGCAGGCTCGCCGTCAGCTGCGCCACCCCTTCCTGCCCCGCCGGATCGGCGACCGAGCCTGCATCGACGAGCGCCAGCACCGTCACCAGCGGCAACTTGCGCACCGGTGCGATCACCACGCGCAGGCCGTTCGGCAGCACATGGCGCGAGAACGACGGGAAGGCGTAGTCGCGAGGCGTGCCCGGTGTGGGACGCACGTTCGTGTCGATGGCGGTCACGCGGACTCCTCCTCGGCAGCGACTTCCTTCGGCACGTACATGAGTGTCGCGCGATTGTCGCTGGTGCACCATTCCTTCGCGAAGGCCGTCACCTCCGCCGCCGTCACCGCCTGATAGCGTGCCGGCTGCGCATTCACCAACGCCGGATCGCCGAAGTACGTCGCAAACTTCGAGAGCGTATCCGCCCGATCCGATGCGCTCTGCAGCGACGACACGAAGTCGGTCTCGATCAAGGCCAGTGCGCGTGCCATTTCCGCTTCCGTCACACCGTCGAGCGCAAATGCATCCAGCTCGTCGTGCACCGCCTGCTCGAGACGATCGGCGGTGACACCCGCGTTCGCCGTCGCATCGACCACGAACAGGTCGGCGCCCTTGGTGAGATCGAAGGTGTACGCGCTCGCCTCGGCCGCCACCTGCGTCTCGCGCACCAGTCGGCGATAGAGCCGGCTGCCCTTGCGCATGCCCAGCACGGCGCCGGCGACACTGGCCGCATACCACGCATCACTGCCGCACGCCGGAATGCGCATCGCGACGATCGCCCGCGGCAGCTGCACATCGTCTTCGACCACTTCGCGAAGCGGGCGCTCGAAGCGCGGCGGCAGCGAGAAGTCGGGACGCGCCGGCGGAGCCGGATTGCGCGGGATCTCGCCGAAGTAGCGATGCACCAGCTCGCGCGCTTCGACTGCATCGAAGTCGCCCGCGATCGTCAGCACTGCGTTGTCAGGCGTGTACCAGGTGGCGAAGAACTCCGCCACATCCTCGAGGCTCGCTTCGCTGAGATGCTCCATCGAGCCGATCAGCGAGTGATGGTAAGGATGCGTGCTCGGATAGGTGAGCGCCGGCAGCTTTTCCCACCAGGTGCCGTATGGCTGATTGTCCACGCTCCAGCGACGCTCGTTCTTCACCACGTCGCGCTGCGTGTCGAGCTTCTGCTGCGTCATCGCCGGCAGCAGGCGACCCATGCGGTCGGCTTCGAGCCAGAGCGCGATCGCGAGCTGATTGCTGGGCACCGTCTCGAAGTAGTTGGTGCGATCGAGCCAGGTGGAGCCGTTGAGCGTGCCGCCGGCGCGCTGCACCAGCTCGAAGTGCTCGTTCGCCTCGACATTGGCCGAGCCCTGAAAGAGCATGTGCTCGAAGAGATGCGCGAATCCCGTGCGTCCCTCGCGCTCGTTGGCGCTGCCCACGTGGTACCAGAGGTTCACCGCCACCAGAGGCGCGACCTGATCCTCGGAGTAGATGACGCGGAGCCCGTTGGCGAGCGTTTCGGTTTCGATCGGTATCTGCATAGGAAATGAAGATACCGACCCC
>JBBSCZ010000180.1:0-6676 GCA_038249795.1 Gemmatimonadales bacterium
ACTCGCCAAGCCCTTCTTCGCCTGAATCGCGGTGATCGCCGCCGTCAACGTCGTCTTGCCGTGGTCGACGTGCCCGATGGTGCCCACGTTGAGATGCGGCTTGTTCCGCTCGAACTTTGCCTTGCCCATGACAGCGCAATCCTGGAGAAGAGGTGGTGAAGTAGCGGTACTGACGTGAAATGCGCCGGAACATGATGTGCCCAGCCTAGCGCAAGCGGCGCTTTCGCACGTGCGCCATTGCAGCACGGGACGAAACCGCCGGGGTGGAACGGACCAACAGAGCTCGCAATCGGGATCGAACCGATGACCTCATCCTTACCAAGGATGTGCTCTACCGACTGAGCTATGCGAGCAACGCACTCCGCGGGACACGGTCCGGACAACCGACGCGGCTCCAGCGTTTCCGCAGGAGTCTGAAAACCTAGCCACACCGGAAGCAGGGATCAAGGCTCGGCTGTGCCCCGGCTCACGCTCCCATAGTCCGCCGAGGCAGCGGAGCGAGTCTTCGAGAGGGGCAGCCCTGTATGGCCCTCGATACGCTCGCCGACTCCATCGACACGGCGACCGTAACGCCGGATGAGTTCGCTTGAGACCGCCGTGCTGCGTCCTGCTTCCGCGCTCAGGTCACCACCTGCCAGCTGCGCCACGCAATCTGCTCCTCTTCCTGCGCCGACATGACCCGGACGGCCGCTGCGACGTCCCGGACGCCGAGCGCCTCCAGGCCTTCGACGATCGTGGCGCGGACGACAGCGTCGTTTTCACCGATCCCTGCCGTGAACACCAGCAGATCCAGCCCGCCGAGCACCACCATCATCGCCGCAATCTGTTTTCGCACCGAATAGCAGAACATCGCGATCGCGAGACGCGCACCGGGACTCGTGACCGACCCCGAGACGGCGTCGGCGTGCAAGATGCGCATATCGCCGCTGACGCCGGAGATGCCGAGCATGCCGGAGCGCCTGTCGATCAGTGACTCGAGCTGCCCTTCGGTGTAGTGGTGTTCGCGAAGGAGATGCGCGAGCACACCGGGGTCGAGGTCGCCGCAGCGCGTACTCATGATCACGCCGCCCGTCGGCGTGAGACCCATGCTCGTGTCCACGGACGTGCCCTGTTCGACGGCGGTGACGCTGGCACCGTAGCCCAGATGCGCGATGATCAGTCTCCTCGGCACATCGTGGCCGAGTCGTCGGACGATCGAGTCACAGGAGAGTCCGTGGAAGCCGTACCGCTCGATCCCGAGCGCACGCAATTCGCGAGGCAGCGGCAGCGTACGCGCGACGTCAGGCATCCCGACGTGGAACGCCGTATCGATACACGCCACCTGGGGGGTGTCCGGGAACGATGCCTGCGCCGCGTCCAGCAGTGCCAACGCCATCGGCACATGCAGCGGGGCGAAAGCTCGCGCAGAGTCGAGCTGTTGCCGTATGCCCGCATCGATGCGCACATGATGTCGCAGCGCTGGCCCCCCGTGCACGATGCGATGCCCGACCACATCAGGCCTCGGCAGTGCGTTGGCAGTCAGGGACGCCGCGATACGCGACACCGCTTCCCGCGCATCGCCGACGATCGCCTCTGCCCCGAAGAAGAGAGTGTCCGTGCCGGTCGCGCTGACGGTGTACAGACCGTATTTGAGCGACGACGAACCCGCGTTCAGTGCCAGCACGGTCGTCATGTCACTGCCTCTGCCGTGATGTCCATCGCCAGTCACGCACCGCCGGCAAGTCTTGGCGATGCTGAGTCACATACGCATCATGCAACGCAGTCGACGCGTCGTATCGCGCCGTGGGCTCGACGACGAGGTGCTGCAGTCGCGGCTTCATGTGTTTCACGATAAGCGGATCGTAAGCGAGAGGGTGGGTCGGGGAACGGGTGCGCTCGACGCAGCAGTTGCGCAGTTCAGCGACGGGCTCGGACTTACACGCGACGATTATACCCAGCGGCGTACGCCACGATCGCCGACTCACCCACCGGCGCCACCCGCGTCACCTCGGCAGTTGGTACGATGCCGGCGGTTTCGACGAATGGCCTTGTGTTTCCGTTGTGCGCATGCCAGGGTCCGAAACACGACGTCCGCCTTCGCCCCACCGACTCACAAGACCCGAGCGTCTGACTTGCGCCTCCCGGCGCGGTCTCGCTCGGTGGGTGCGCGCACGTTCATGCAGTCAGGCTGTGCGCGCTAGCGTGTCATGATCGACTGGCCGGCGTCGAGACGCGCGCGACTCACTCGTCGACGCCACGACACGGGCCGGACCGACTGACGACAGTCCGGCCCGTACGGACGGCGGTTTGACGCTGCCGCGATCAGAAACGACGCCGCCACGATTCTTCGTGGCAGCAGTGCAGTAAACAGCTGTCGGCAGCCGATACTCATTCGCGCATCCTCGTCCCGGTCGCTACCCGTCGGGCAAGGCGAACCTGTTTCGCTCCCGCTGCCACTCGATGGAACAATCGTTGTTGTACGCGAAGTCGCTCTCCATGCTGCTGGACGAAGTCGCGACCGCCAATGATCTCACCATGGTGCGTAGCGGTCTCTTACGCGTGCGCCGTTTCTCGCGCTCGCATGGCCTGGTGTTGGAGTGGAACGAAGGGCGCCTGTCGATCGATGGAGTGAAGCTGCCCCGCCCCGTGCCCGGTCTCTCGCGCCTCACGGCGGCGATGATGGTGCATGGTGTGGCCCAGATCAATCTTGGTGCAGGCGCTGTGCCCCGTGAGCTGCTGAAGCTGGCGATGCTGCTCGCGCGCAAGGGACCGCAGGGTGGCGAGACGGCGACGATTTTCGAGGAGATCCGCCACGCTGCACTCTGGTACGTGCAGGTGTATCCGGTGGCGCGCGCCTCCGGGCCGACGCAGGGTCCTCGGCATGCCGACGACGTGATGCTCGACAGTCCGGAATCGCTCGCGGCCCGCACGTCCGAACTGCGGCAGGACGCCTCCGTGGCGCTGCGGGCGAAAGATGCGCCCGCACTGGCCGCCGTGCTCGGAGCGATCACGGCCGTCGAAGCAGCCGTGACGAATACGTCGCTGCGCAGGCCGTGGACCGAAACCTTCGATGCGATCGCCACGCCGGACGCAGTGCGCGCGATCGTGACGTCGCTGCACGCCTGCGGTGACGGCATCGGCTCGGCACTGGCGGTACTGCAACGCGCCGGCGACACCGGCGTCGGGATCCTGATCGAACAACTGGTCGAGTCGGAATCGCTCGACGTGCGTCGAGCCTGCTTCGACGCGCTGGTGGAGCTGCGACGCGGTACTGCCGCGCTGCTCAAGCTTCTTGCCCACGATCAGTGGTTCGTCGTGCGGAACGCTGTCTGTCTGCTGGGCGAGTTCGTCTCGCGAACCTCGGAGCCTGAGCTGAGTGCTGCGCTCTCGCACAGCGACGAGCGGGTGCGGGCCGCCGTGATCACGGCACTGTTGCAGCTCGACACGCCGTCGTCCCGGACGACGGTGCGAGGGGCCGTTTGCGACGCGTCGGCCGAAGTCCGCCGGCGAGCCGTACGTGGATTCACGGCTGAGCCAGGAGCACCGACAAACGCCGAAAAGCTGCTGCAGGCGCTGGAACGCGAGACGGAGCTCGATGTGCAGCTCGAGTTCCTGTATGCCATGGGTACGCTCGCCAGCCCTGATGCCGTCCAACGTCTGATCCGGCTGTGTTCAGCCGACGGAAAATGCCGGCCGCCGCTCTTTCGGATTGCAGCCGCCGAAGCGCTGGCCACGGCTCGACTCGGGGCGGCGGTGCCGCTGCTGCGCGCGATGCTGAAGGATCCGGATGAGGACGCACGTGCGGCTGCGCGCCACCTCATTCGCGCCGTGAGCTGATCAGCAGACGCAACCGCTACGTCACTGCCTCAGGGTGGTCGCGGCACTGGCCGCGACCTTCTCGACCTGCTCGAGCACGCGCAGCAGATTGCCACCCCAGATCTTGCCGATCTGCTCTTCCGTGTAGCCGCGGCGTACGAGTTCCAGCGTCACGTTGAACGTCTCGGTAGCGCTGCGCCAACCTTCCACGCCCCCTCCGCCGTCGAAGTCGGATGAGATGCCGACGTGGTCGATGCCGATCATCCTGACCACGTAGGCGATGTGATCGACGAAATCGGAGACGGTGGCCGGCGCGTCGCCGAGCGTGCGGCGGGAGACGATCTCCTCCTGCTTCGCGAGGTAGGCATTCCTGCGCTCCGTGGGCAGCGCGTCGATCTGCGTCCGGACGTCCGCTGGCGCGGTGGCGGTGATGCTGAACTCCGTGCGGAGTGCGGCAATCGCGTCACTGCGAATCAGGTTGCGCTCCGCATCCTTCTTCGGGTCGCACTTCACATAGTTGTTGAACGCGACCAACTGAATCACGCCGCCATTCCTTCCCATGGCGCGGATCTGCTCGTCGTCCAGGTTGCGGCTGTGGTTGCAGATGGCCCGGACGGCGCTGTGGCTGGCGATGATCGGCGCACGGGCGAGTTCGACGGTCTGCATCATGCTCACCTTCGACGGATGCGAAATGTCGATCATCATGCCAACCCGGTTCATCTCGCCGATGACCTGCCGGCCGAGCGGGGAGAGCCCGTTCCAGCGCCACACTCCGTCGCGTTCGCCGGTGTTGGAGTCGGAGAGCTGACTGTGGCCGTTGTGCGCCAGCGACATGTAGCGACCACCCAGCTCGTGGAACTTGCGGACATTGGTGATGTCGGCGCCGATCGGGAAGCCGTTCTCGATGCCGATGAACACGACCTTGCGGCCACTGGCGTAGATGGACCGTGCCTCGGCGGCGGTCGTCGCAAGCCCGACGCGAGTCGGCGCCAGCTGTTCGGCGAAGCGATGCACGGCGGCGAATTTTTCCAGCGCCTGCGCATTGGCGCGGGCGAAGCCGGCACTGTCGAGATCGGGCGTCTGGCCGACATAGACGATCAGGAAGGCCGCATCGAGGCCACCTTCCTCCATCTTCACGAGGTCGACCTGGGTGCGCGGCAGTCGCGACGCGTAGTTCAGTGTGTCGGCGCGGAAGTTGGCTGGCGTGATGTCGACGTGCGTGTCGATCGTGAGCACGCGCTCGTGGATCGCGCGCGCCCGTGCGATCATCGCAGCATCGGGGGTGGGCAGCGTGGCGCGGCCGCGGGCACAGCCGGCGAGGAGGAGGAAGAGGGCGAGTGCGGCGCGCGTGGGCATGGAGCAGCGGGGTGGCGGTGGGGAGCAGCGGCGGGGCTGGCGAATAGAACAGCCTGTGACGGCATTGCGCACCGTGGGCGTGAACCGTTGAGGCGCCTCGCGCCCAGCAAAGCGCGGTGCGGCGACAGGCGGTGCCGAATTGCACCTGATCCGCGTGGGTGTCTTGTCGTTCGTGCCGACGGCAGTGGAAATTGCACGCGCCGCCAGCACTGCATGATCGGCAGCGGCGTCCTCATCGCCATCCACTCCAGCACCTTTCAGCACACGGTGACATGACGCGCCATTCGCTCACGCTGTTCGTCGTCGCAGCTACGGTCGCGATCACCGCCTGCGCCTCGACCGCGCGCTCACGCGAGCCGAACGCCGATCTCCCCGCCAGCGATGTTCGCCGCGCCGCCGTGATGGCCGTCGTGGACTCCGCACTCCAACACATCAACAGCGGTGATTTGATCGCCCTTTCGGATCTGATGCTCCCCGAGGCGCAGTTTTTTCCCGCTCGGGAGCAGACAGGTCGCGGTGGCACCTACACGGTGCGCACGGTGGCCGCGCAGCGCAGCGCAGGCAGGCGAGCGCCGATCATCGAGCGCGGCTATGACGCGACGGTGCGCGTGGCAGGCACCATTGCAAGTGTCTGGATGCCCTACGACCTCTGGGCTGAACGCAAGTGGTCACACTGCGGCATCGATTTGCTCACGCTGGTGCAGGTGGGAAGCACGTGGCGCATTGCGAACTTCACGTACACGGTCGAGCAGCCGCCGGCGTGCCGGATGCATCCCGACGGACCACCGCCGGGATATGCGTCGCCGCCGTGAGACATAGTCGCTACTTCGCCACCCATCGCGCCTTGAGCGCCGCATAGGCTGCCAGTCGCGCCCTCGCAGTCTGCACCATCACCGCCGTGGCCGGCGCGTCGCTGTCCTGCAACGCGTCGATCACCGCCTGATGAGCAGCGTCGACACCGCCGAACGCATCCTGCGCTGCAAACGCCGTGCGGCCGCTCGTGCGGGCTTCGGCTGCCAGCGTCTGCGCTTCGCGGATCGCGTCGTAGAGTGCCACTGACAGATCATGCTGCTGTTTCAGTGCGGCCGGCGCCGTCTTCACGCGCGGGTCCATGCGCACTGTGAAAAAGTGTGACTGCACCACACCATCGACCGTGAGGCGTGCGGTGTACACGCCCGGCATGACCCACGGCCCTTCAGGCTCGCATTTCGTATTGAACGGCGTGGCGGAAATCGGCAGTGCGCACTCGGTGCTGGGTCGCGCGTAGTGGAGATCCCACGTGAAGCGCTGCAATCCGGCGTTGATGCTCGGTGCGGCGGCCGGACGGAACCAGTAGCGCGGCCAGTTGCCGGCGTCGGCGGGCGCCGGCGTGGGATCGCTGCTCGCGTATGTGCGCAATACACGACCGGCGGCATTCACGATCTCGAGCGTCACCGACTGGGCGTCGCGCGACAGGTAGTAGTCGATCATCGCGCCGTCGGGAGGATTCTCGGCCCGCGGTTCATCCGGCGGCACCGGCGTGTCG
>JBBSCZ010000181.1:0-6649 GCA_038249795.1 Gemmatimonadales bacterium
CACCCATCGTGAGGGAGATCACGAGTTCGATGTGGTGAGTATCTGTCGGGAACAGGCGTAAAGGCCATGCTCCGGGTAAAAAGCCGCACCAACACAAAGGAGCATTGCAATGCGTATGTCAGGCACAGTCAAGTGGTTCAACGACGCCAAGGGTTTCGGTTTCATCACGCCGGCCGATGGCCAGAAGGATTGCTTCGTGCATCATTCTGCCATTCAGGGCAACGGATTCAAGACGCTTGCCGAAGGCGAGTCGGTTGATTTCGACATGGTGCAGGGCCAGAAGGGTCCGGCCGCCGAGAATGTCACCCGCTCGGGTCATTGATCACCGTTCGTGAGTCGGCCTGACCCTGCCCCCGGGCAGCGTCCACGAATCACGAACAGAAGCGCCCCATCGAGGATTCGTCCTCGGTGGGGCGCTTTCGTTGCGGCAAAGGCACTGACAGACAGGTCAGGACCGACCCTTGACTTAATTAATCAGTTAATTAAGATCTCGAGTCATGACTGTTTCCCCTCCCCGTGGCCGGCGCGGGCGACCCCGCGCCGCTGCCGTCGACGCGCCCCGCGATCTCGATACCGAATCGCGCATCCTCGATGCTGCCCGTCGCGTCTTCGTCCGACGTGGCACCGCCGGCGCCCGTATGCTGGAGATCGCCGCCGAGGCAGGCGTCAACCAGGCATTGCTCCATTACTACTTCGGAACCAAGGAGCAGCTCTCCGAACGGGTTTTCGTCGAGTCGGCGGGACGGCTGGCCGCAGCGCTCATCAGCGTGCCCCCGGCGGATGCCACGCTCGATCAGCTCGTGGAGCGGTTCGTGGTCGGCTACATCGACGCAGTCCGCACCATGCCCCTCATCCCGCCGTACCTGCTGGCCGAGGCGCATCAGCATCCTGAACGAATCGATGCGCTGATGGTGCGCGCCGCGGGGACTGTGCCTGCCGCGATCGTTGCCGCAACCGCCGCGCGCGTCGAGCAGATGATCGCCGAACGCGTGGCCGAAGGCACGATGCGCCCGGTCTCGGTTCGGCAATTCATGGTGAACGTGATGGCGCTGGTTTCCTTCCCGTTTCTCGCGCGGCCCGTCCTGCTCGGCGCCTTCGGATTCGACGACGCGAGCTTCGACGAGTTCCTGCAGCAACGTCGCCAGGAATTGCCGCGATTCATCATGAATGCCATGCGGCCATGACACACCACACCAGCGTCACGCATCGACGCGTCGCATCCTCCGGAACCCTGTTGGCACTGTCAGGTCTGCTGTTCGTTGGCACCCCCGCATTGACGGCACAGAGCGAACCTCCTGCCGACACGCTGTACCTGGACCTGCTGCAGCACGCCGCTGAGCGCACTGACCGTCGTGCGCCGCAGCTCGAGCTGCTCACGCAGCAGTCGGCGTTGCGGCTCACAAATATTCGGATCGAACGGCGACCTTCCATCGTGGCCAGCGGGTCGGCGCAGTATCTCTCCGATGTGCCGTCGATCGGCATCGTGCTGCCGGGTGGTGTTCTGATTCCGCGTCCAGCCAACGAGCAGTACGACAGCTACCTGAGCGTGCGACAGCCGCTCTACGATCCCACGCGCGCACGGCGTGTCGCGGTGGAATCGGCGCAGCAGGCGGAGGGGGCCGCACGGCTCGCGGCCGCAGTCTGGCAGCAGCGTAGCCTCGTGAACGATGCGTTCTTCGCCGTGCTGATGCGCGATGCGCAGCGCCGGGCACTCGATGCCGCGATTCAGGACCTGGAATCGCGGCGATCGGTGGCGGCAATGCGGGTCACCGCCGGCACCGCGCTGTCGAGCGAGATGTTGCTGGTGGAGGCCGAGCTGTCGCGGCGCACGCAGGCGCGGCACGAACTGGAGGCCGAACGCGATGCCGCAGTCGAGGTGCTGGCGGCGCTGAGCGGGCAGTCGGTGCCCGCGACGGCAGTGCTTGCGGTGCGTGGGCCGGCGGCCAGTGCACCGGTCGCCATGGCGCCGGCGATGCCAGGCGGCAGCGCGGACCGTGCGCGTCCCGAGTACGCGCAGTTCGATCGCGCACGCGACCTGATTACCGCGCGACGCGAAGCGCTGGCGGCGCAGGACCTGCCGCGCCTATCGTTGGTGGGCCGCACTGGATACGGCCGCCCGGGATTGAACCCGCTCGGCCGCAATTTCGACAGCTATCTGCTGGCCGGCGTGCAGCTCGAGTGGAATCTCTGGAACTGGCGACGCACGAACCGCGAGGCAGAGGTGCAGTCGCTGCAGGCAGACATCGTCGCCAGCGATGAAGGGGCATTCTCCGAGACGGTGCGTCGCGCCGCCATCATGGAGCGTGGGCGGATGACGGCGCTCGAGCGCGGGCTGCAGGATGACGAAGCGATCGTGAGTCTGCGCGAGCGCATTCTGCAGGAGACGCGCCTCCGTTACGACGAAGGTGAAGTGAACTCCGCGGACTACATCGCGCGGCTGACCGAGCAGCTCACTGCACAGCTGGAGCAGGCGACACGTCGCGTGCGGCTGCTGGAATCACGGGCGCGCTATCTCACCATTCTCGGACGCGAGGTCCGCTGATGTCGATCATCACGCAGGGGTGGTTGCGCGGTGGCGTGACCCTGACGCTGGTCGCCGGCATCGCGCTGTCGGCATGCAGCAAGGAGGCACCGGCCGATGCCTACGGCACCTTCGAGGCCGAAGAGGTGGTGGTGGCTGGCGAGACGAGCGGACGGCTCGAGCGATTCGGTGTGACGGAGGGGCAGGTGCTCGCGTCCGGTGCAGTCGTTGCGAGCATCGATACCGTGCAGTTGGCCTTCGAGCGGACACAGTTGCAGGCGCAGCGGGCCAGCCTCGTGGCGCACCGGGTCGAGGTGATGGAGCAGCGGCGCTCGCTGGATGTGCAGCGCGAGATTGCGCGTCGCACCCGCGATCGCATCGACCGTCTGTTCGCGCAGCAGGCGGCCACCGCGCAGCAGCGCGATCAGGTGGAGCGTGACGCGCGGGTGCTGGGTGTGCAGGTGGAGTCGGCGCGCGCCGGTGTGGAGCGCGTGGGCGCCGAACTGGCGGCGCTGGATGCGCGGATCGCGGGCGTCGCTGATCGTATCGGTCGTGGGTCGGTACGGAACCCGGTGGCAGGCACGGTGCTGGTCACGTTCGTGCGGGCCGGTGAGATGATTCAGGCTGGTCAGCCACTGTATCGCGTAGCCAATCTCGACACGCTCACGCTCCGCGCCTACGTCACGGGTGGGCAGCTCACCGGCTTCCGGATCGGTGACGCAGTGACGGTGCAGGTCGATGGCGTGGCGGGGACGCCGCTCCGCACCGAGGGACGCATCACCTGGGTGTCAGCGCGGGCGGAATTCACGCCGACGCCGGTGCAGACGCGCGAGGATCGCGGCGACCTGGTGTACGCCGTGAAGGTGCGCGTCCCGAATCCCGACGGCGCCTTCAAGATCGGGATGCCAGCCGACGTGACGCTGGCGGTGAAGACCGAGACGTCGGACCGCGAATGACGGCGCCGGTGGTGAGCGTGCGCGGCGTGTCGAAGCGGTTCGGAAGCACGACGGCGCTCGACGCGGTGAGCTTCGAGGTGGCGCCGGGCGAGTTGTTCGGGATCGTCGGCCCTGATGGTGCCGGCAAGACGACGCTCTTTCACGTGCTCACGACATTGCGCGTCCCTGACAGCGGGAGCGCGTCGGTGCTGGGTTTCGACGTGGTGCGCGACCTCTGGTCCATTCGTTCACGCGTGGGCTACATGCCGGGACGTTTCGCATTGTACGCAGACCTCAGTGTGGAGGAGAACCTGGGGTTCTTCGCCTCGGTGTTCGGCACCACCATCGCCGATGGCCTCGAGCTGATCCAGCCGATCTACCAGCAGATCGAACCGTTCCGCGACCGGAAGGCGGGCGCTCTGTCGGGCGGGATGAAGCAGAAGCTCGCACTCTGCTGCGCGCTGGTGCATCGCCCGGAGCTGCTGCTGCTCGATGAGCCCACCACCGGCGTCGATGCCGTCTCGCGCCGCGAGTTCTGGGAGCTTCTGGCCACGCTGCGCGAGTCGGGACTGCCGATCATCGCGGCGACACCGTACATGGACGAGGCGGCGCGCTGCGACCGGATCGCGCTGATGCAGGACGGACGCGTGTTGGCCATCGACGAGCCGGCGGCCGTCGGAACGCGCTTTCCGCGTCCGCTGTTCGCGGTGCGCGGCAAACCGCGCGCTCTTCTGCTGGAGCGGCTGCGTGCGTATCCCCACATGGCGTCGGCGTATCCGTTTGGTGAGACGGTGCACTTCAGCGATCGCCGCGCCGACATGAGGGTCGAGCAGCTCAGGCAGGAGCTGCTGGTGACCCTTGGCACTGACGGAGTCAGCGACCTGCTGGTGGAGCGGATCGAGCCGGGCATCGAGGATGTGTTCATGGAGCTGATGGCCGCACCGACGGCGGTGGCCGCGTGAATCGCAGCGATGCCGGCTCGACCGGTCCTGCGATCGTGGCACATGAACTCACGCGACGCTTCGGCGACTTCACGGCGGTCGATGCCATCTCCTTCACCGTGCAGAGCGGCGAGGTGTTCGGCTTCCTTGGTGCCAACGGGGCAGGGAAGACCACCGCGATTCGCATGTTCACAGGGCTTCTCGCGCCGACGTCCGGCTCGGCATCGGTGGCGGGGTTCGACGTGGCCACGGAGAGCGACCGAGTGCGTGAACGCATCGGCTACATGAGTCAGCGCTTCTCACTCTACGAGGACCTGACCGTGCGCGAGAACATCCGGCTCTATGGTGGCATCTATGGACTCGACGCCGCCACGATCCGGGAGCGCAGCGATGTGATGCTGGCGGAGCTGGACTTCACGCCATCGGTCACGTCGCTGGTGCGCTCGCTGCCGCTGGGATGGAAGCAGAAGCTCGCCTTCTCGGTGGCGCTGCTGCATCAGCCGGTGGTCGTCTTCCTCGACGAACCGACGGGCGGTGTGGATCCGATCACCCGTCGACAGTTCTGGGAGATGATCTACCGCGCAGCGGCGCGCGGAACGACGGTGTTCGTCACCACACATTATCTGGATGAAGCGGAATACTGTGATCGTCTGTCGATCATGGTCGATGGACGACTGGCGGCGCTGGGCACGCCGGCCGCGCTCAAGCGGGAGTACGACGTGCCGTCGCTGGACGACGTCTTCGTGCGACTCGTCCGCGGCCCAGTGGCGGACGCTGGATGAACACGACGCCAACCCATCGCACGGCACCGTCGTCGTGGCGCACGCTCGGCGCGTTCATGGGCAAGGAGGTACGGCACCTGCTGCGTGACCGCCAGACGCTGCTGATCCTGCTGTTGCTGCCGCTCGCACAGCTGCTGCTGTTCGGGTTTGCCGTGCGCACCGACATCCGCGCCGTGCGCGTGCTGGTGGTGGCGCCGGAACCCGACGCCACCACCTCGGCGCTGCAGGACCGTTTTGCGCACAGTGGACGCTTCGAGTTGCTGCCCACGACCTCCAGCATCGACTCGCTGGATGTGCTCATGCGTCGCGGCATGGTGGATGTGGCGGTGGTGCTCGAGCCGGGTCTCGCAAGCGCGCTGCGATCCGGTGGTACGCCGCAGGTGCTGGTGGTGGCCGACGGCAGCGACCCGAACACCGGCACCACCATGCGCACCTACGCCACGGCCGTGGTGCGCGATTGGCAACAGTCGCTCGGCGCGGCCCCGGCATCGGCTCGCATCGAGCCACGGCTTCGCATGCGGTTCAATCCCACGCTCGAGAGCGTGAATCTGTTCGTGCCCGGATTGATCGCGTTGATCCTCACGATGGTCACCTCGCTGATGACCGCGATTTCGCTGGCGCGGGAGAAGGAACGTGGCACGTTCGAGCTGCTGCTGGTGTCGCCGCTGCGTCCGTGGCAGATCATCGTCGGCAAGGTGCTGCCGTATCTCGGACTGGCCATGGCGAATGTGATCACGGTGCTGCTGGCGGCGCGCATGGTGTTCGACGTTCCGATGCGGGGCAGCGCGGTGCTGCTGCTGTCGTCAGCCACGCTGTTCTCGCTGGTGGGACTGGCGCTGGGCGTGCTGATCGCCGCGGTGACGTCGTCGCAACTGGCGGCGATGCTTGCGGCGCTGGGCGGGACGATGCTGCCGAACGTCATGCTCTCGGGATTGATCTTTCCCGTGGCCAGCATGCCGGCACCGATGCAGGTGGTGTCGCACCTGGTGCCCGCACGATGGTTCATCGAGATCGCGCGCGGCATCATGCTGAAGGGCTCTGGTCTGGAGCTGCTCTGGCCTCCGCTGACGATTCTCGCCGCCATGCTGCTCGTGTTGCTCACGCTCGCCATCCGGCGCACCTCCCCGCGGCTGGCCTGATGCTGCGAAGCCTGCGCGTGCTGCTGCTCAAGGAATTCCTCCAGATCCGTCGTGATCCGGTGATCCTGGGCCTGTTGTTCATCATGCCGCTGCTGCAGCTGGTGGTGCTGGCCAACGCGGCCACGTTCGAGGTGAAGACGTCGCGGCTCTGGGTCGTGGACCAGGATCGGTCCGCAGCCAGCGGGGCACTGGTGCAGCGATTCACCGCCACCGGACGTTTCGACGTGGTCGGCTACACCATGACCGCCGATCCCGGCGATGAGGCGCTGCTCGATGGCGCGGCGAGCGCGGTGCTGGTGATCCCGTCGAACTTTGCACGCGACCTGCAGCG
>JBBSCZ010000182.1:0-6611 GCA_038249795.1 Gemmatimonadales bacterium
CAGAAGCGTGGGCGCCTGAATGCGTCGCAGCGCGGGGATCGGGTCGGTCAGCACGGTCTGCTGCATTCGTGCCAACATCGCTTCGCGAGCGCCAGGCACCAGCATCATGTCATAGTATCGCGTGGCGAGCGCGTCGGTCATCACCGCCGGATTGGCGTAGGCGGGCTTCAGGCTCGTGCGCAGCAGCCACTTCGGTAACACGTACCGCATCAGCGTCATGGAAGCCGGAACCTCGGCAGCCTTGCCATACTCGAATCCGGGGCTCGCAAAACCGTCCGGCGAGATCAGGACGAGACGGGTGACACGCGACGGATACGCCGCAGCGAATGCCCACGCGATGCGTCCCCCCATCGAGTTGCCGATCAGCGTCGCACGCGGCACGCGCAACGTATCAAGCAAGGCCTCGAGCACCTGCAGGCTGCGCGCGTCGCGGTAGTCTCCCGTGGGATCGACGGCACTGAGCCCGCTGCCCGGAAGGTCGAAGCGAATGACGCGATATTCGCGCTCCAGCGCCTCGGCCCAGGGCTGCCATGTCTGGAGGCTGGAGCCGAATCCGTGCAGCATCACGAGCGCGGGTGCGTTCCGCGGCCCTGTGGCTCGAACGTGCAGGCGCACACCCGCGACCATGATCAGGTCCGTCTTGTCATCGACATACGTCGCTTCGAGTTGCGCGCGATCCTTGTCGGGTGTCCAGAGGCCGACACCAGCGGCAATCGCCACGAGGACGATGGCGATGGCAATCTTCGAACGTCGTGTCACGCGATGGGGCGTTGCAGGTGAGCGGGTTGGGGACGACGCGGAAAGATGCCGCCGGACCCGCCTCACCAGAATACCCCGGAGACGCGGCGCTAACTGCTGCGCACGATCAGTCGGCTGAGCAGGCTTCGGCCTTCGGCATGCGCGGACCAGGCGCTGGCCGTGGTGGCGTCGAGACCCACGTGTGTGATCGGATGCTCACGTGCCAGGCGCAGCGCTGTCTCCAGCGACCTGTCGCCCGCCACGAGCAGTTCCTCGGCGTGCAACAGCGGAGCCAGCACCCCGCCGATCAGTTCCGCCGGCCGCTGCCACGGCAGCACGCTGAGCACACAAGCGCCGTCCATCTGCTGACCGGTTGCGACGGAGTGCGTCAACGTCAGCAGCGCAGCCGCGCTCCAGCACGACCGAATGCCTGTCTCGTGATCCACGGCACGGAGTGCATCGCCCGCCACGATGTCGCCTCGCGGCAACAGTGCAGGCAGCGACACCGGGGGTTGGCTCGCTGCGTCAGGCACGAGCACGGGAGTGCGGCCGGTAATCGCCGGTCCGCTCGGCGCTATCACGATCCGTGCCCCGGCGGCAGCAGCGTGAAGCATCGGTGCGTCGTTGCCCTCGCTATGCGGTGCGAATGTCACTCCGTCCCAGAGACATGCCAGCAGCACCTGCACGCATGCCGGTCCGGCAGGCAGCGTGCACACCACCACGTCGCCCGCACCCACTCCCATCGCCCGGAACGCCTTCGTCCACGCACGGGTGCCGGCCCACAGCGACGCAGCGGTCCAGAGGGCATCCGGCATCACGAGCAGCGGTGTCGGCTGCCCGCGAAAACGTGCGTGCAGCACGTCTCGCCATGAATCGTCAAGGGTGTGAATCATCACATGTATTCTTCGGGTATAGTGAAGTGTCGGACCTGCCGATACAAAGGTTTACGATTCTGTCGCACCGTTCCCCAGGCACGAGAGATGTTGACTCAGCACGCCGTACGCACCGCACCAGCACCGGCAACGCGCACCATCGACATCGGCAGTCGGGTGTCGCTGCGCGACATTTTCGACATCGCCACGCGCGGTGCGCAGGTTGCGCGCGGCGTCGAGTCGGCGCATCGCATGCAGGCGGCGCATGCACTGCTGCAGCGCATGGTACAGGAGCGGCGTCGCATCTACGGCGTGACCACAGGCTATGGTCCGCTTGCCTCGCACCCGGTCACGCCGGAGCATGCGGAGCAGTTGCAGCGCCACCTGCTCTACCATCTCGCGAGCGGTGTGGGGCGTCCATTGTGCGAGGCACATGTGCGGGCCACCATGGCGGCGCGGGCGGCGAGCCTCGCGCGCGGGCACTCCGGCATTGGTGACCCCGTCTTCCAACTGCTGCTCGACTGCCTGAATGCCGGCATCACGCCAGTCGTCCCAGAGATGGGCACCGTCGGCGCGAGTGGTGACCTCACGCCACTGGCACACATCGGACTGGCGCTGATCGGTGAGGGCGAGGTGACGGTCAATGGTACGCGCATGGCGAGCGCTGATGCGCTGCGTGCGGCCGGGCTCCAGCCGGCAGTACTGGGGCACAAGGAAGGCATCGCGCTCGTCAACGGCACGTCGTGCATGACCGGGATCGCGGCGGTGAACGCCGAGCGCGCGCGACGGCTGATGTCACTGGCCACGCGTGTCGCAGTCATCTATGCCGAATGTCTCAACGGTCGCGCCGAGGCGTGGGACGCACGCATCGGCTCCGTGCGCCCGCATGCAGGGCAGGTCGAGACGCACGCCAGTCTCGCTCGACTCAGTGCGGGCAGCACGCGGTTGATCGCCGCCGAAGCGCTGCCGCCGCGACTCGATGAAGCTGATGCCGTGGATGGCTGGCTCGCCGAAGGTGAGTGCCCGCAGGATCCGTACACCATCCGGTGCGTGCCGCAGGAGATCGGCGCCGCGCTCGATGTGCTGGCGTTCCATGACCAGATGGTGACCACCGAGTTGCAATCCGTCACCGACAATCCGCTGATCCTCGCTGACGATGGCGCAGTGCTGCACGGCGGAAATTTCTACGGTCAGCACGTCGCGTTCGCGTCTGACGCACTGGCACTGGCAGTCATCAAGGTGGCGATCCATGCCGAGCGGAGTCTGGCGCGCCTGACCGATGTGGCGCAGAACAAGGGGTTGCCGGCGTTCCTGCATGGCGGACATGCCGGCGTGAATTCCGGATTCATGGGCGCGCAGGTGACGGCGTCGGCACTGGTCGCGGAGATGCGCTCACGCGGCACGCCGGCATCGATCCAGTCGATCCCCACGAACGCGAACAATCAGGATGTCGTGACGATGGGTACGATCGCAGCACGGAAGACGGCCGAGCATCTCGACCTGGCCTGGCAGGTGCTCGCGATCCAACTGCTGGCGGTGTCGCAGGCCGCCGAGCTTCGCGGGGGCACATCGCTGGATGGCTTTGCGCCGGCGTCGCGCGTCCTGGTGGCATGGGTGCGTGAACTGGCCCCGTCGCTCGGTACAGACCGCAGCCTCTCGCGTGAGATCATGAGCGTTGCGAATGCGCTCGAGACGAAGGATTGGTCAGAGGATCCGGCGCCGTCGGGTGGTGGACGCACCGCAATGTCGCTCATGTCCTGAAAGCTGCTGACATGATACGAAGAGCGCCCTCCTGCCGCTGGTGGCAGGAGGGCGCTCCGGGTTTCGTGGTTTGGAGCGTGCCCGCGCTTACGCCGCCATCAGTGCCCGTTCCACCCGTATCGCCGAGCCGCCGAGCACCGCACGGTCCCAGGTCATCGCGAGGTCGAATTCCTCGCCTCGTATCGATGCGATGTCCGCCGCTTCGGCCACGCACAGCACCTCGCTCAGCGCATCGCGCAGCGCCGGCACCGGGTCGCGGTGATGCGACGCAACGGCTGCGGCGGCTGCGCCACCAAGATTCCAGTTGTGTACGGCTAGACCGCCGAGCGGCTCGTGCAGCGCGCGCAGGATCGCGCTCAGATCCGCAGCCGGGATCACCACCTCGCGCCGCAGCTCGATGCGCAGCGTCGTGAGCCGGTCGAAGATCACCAGCTTACCCACATCGTGCAGCAGGCCGAGACCGAACGCCTCCTCGGGATCGGCGTTGAATGCCGATGCGATCCGTCGCGCGATCGGTGCCGTGCGCACCATGTGCTGCCAGACGTCGTCGACCATCTTTGCATACTTGCCACCGGGACGGCAGAGCAGGGCCGACACCGTATGGCCCATCAGCACGTTGCGGGCGGCACTGACACCGAGGCGTTGCAGGGCATCACGCACTGACAGCACCGGCCGTCCGCCGCCGTACATGCCGGAGTTGGCCTGCGTCAGCAGTGCCTGTGCCAGCGTGGGATCCTCTTCGAACACCACCGTCAGCTCGGCGATCGGCGGCTCGGCACGCTGTGTGAGCGCCAGGGCGCGTTGCGCGGCTGCGGGAAGCTGTCGAATCGTTGCGGTGGGCTCGGCGGCGACATTCTCGAGCAGCATGCGTGCATCGCTATCGACCAGGTCGCGCAGTAGCGCCTCGATGCGGTGTCGAAGCGTCGCGGTGAGTCCGGCCACGCTGGCGTCGATGGCCAGCCGTACCACGGGTGCTGCCGATTCCGGGTCGTTCGACACTGCGTCGAAGGCACGATCAGACCGCACTTCGGGCGGGGTATTTGCGCGGTCCTCGAGAACCGGCTGCGGACTGACGAACACCGGCTGCTCAACGCTGGTGGACCGCTCCAAAATCACCTGCTGCGGTTCTGGAGCACTCTCAGCGGCGGCTGCCACGGGCGCTGGCAGCGGCGCGCTGTCGGTAGAGGCAGCCGTCGCGGGTTTCGCGGATGAGAAGAGCCGTGCGAGAATCTTCGAGAACATGCCGTGCCGCCTCAGGAGAGTGGTGAGAGCGAGATGGTCTCGTCGCCCCACCGGGACGTGAGATCGGCGCTGGCGCCCGTGATCAGTTCCACCGCGAAGGTCGACCACCGGTCGCGGTCGTCGGCGTGCAGGAGTTCTTCGACGCGCTGCATGATGTTCGAGCAGGCAGCCGCAAGTGCCATGGTGAGTGGATGCGGCTCGCCGGTGCGCACCGCCTGGTAGTTCACCACCATGTTGCAGCGTTGCCATTCGAAGCGCTGTTCGAGCCACGCGCTGGCGAGGCAGCGATACAGCTCATCCTCACTGCCGGCATCGCCGAGCGCACTCGCCAAGCCGGTGAGTGCCCATTGCTTTCGCTCTGCATAAGCTCGCAGTGTGGCCGTGTCGGCGGCATTCAGCTGGAGCGTCTCCGCGAGGCCGACCAGCTCCGGAACGAGATTGGGGTCGTCGGCGATGGCGGCGAGCGACAGGGCGAGCGTCATGACACACCTTCCGTGAGTTGCGCGGACGCGCGCTCGTTGGCGAGCAGTTCCACGGCGTAGCGCGAGAGCAGTTCGAGATGCGCTGGATCGAGGAGTGTCTCGATGCGTGACAGCAGGAATGACCCCACCGAGCCTTCCGCAATGACCCGTGTGTCGGCAGTGCCTCGCAGCACCGTCTGGTAGTTCATGACTTCGTTGTTGCGCTGCCATTCGAAGCGCAGTTCGAGCCAGTAGGCGGCGAGGGTGCGGTACAGTTCAATCTCATCGTCCGGCTCCGGCATGGCCGAGGCGAGGTCACGGATCGCGGTGACGCGCGCTGCCGTGTAAGTACGCAGCATCGCGCTGCCACGTGCATCGAGACCGACGTCGAGCGCGAACTGCGTCGCTGCCGTATCGGCGACGCCGTCCTCGGCGATGACGAGCAGCTGTTGGGCAAACATGGGGATACCGGAGATGGAGAAATGAGGCGCCGTGCGCCGGCCCAGCAGGGCCGGCGGCACCGCGGTGCGGCTCAGGCCGCGCGCATGCCGACCAGAACCCAGTTCGTCTTCGATGCGGCGTGACGCATGAGCCGGATCTGCACATTCGTCGGCTTCATCTTGTAGGTGAACGTGTAATTGAATTCCGAGTCGAGCTCGCCCTTCGCCACGCCGTCCTTGAACTTGCCGAAGACGAGACGGTTGTTGGTGCATGGGGCGACCTGGGTGAAGAAGTTCTTCCCCTCGGCTGACGAGACTGGCACGGCGGCCATCTCCGATTCCCACTTGTTGTACAGCTGGATCACGCCAGCGTCATCGACCTGCACGACCCCGAACGGGAGATCGTCTGCGCTGCTCCGGGAGATGTTGGGCAGCTGGGTAACGAACGTGCTCGGAACGAACGACATCAGACACCTCTGTTTTGGAAGTTGAGGACAGCACTTGCGTGGTACTGCGGCGGGCACGCACGTGCCCGAGACTTCAGGCCAGTGCCTGCTCCATGAGTGCGGCGACCATTTCCTTCGCCTTGCTGCGACTGCGTTCGAGCTCTGCCTCCTTCGCCTGCAGAGCGGAGGCGAGCTCGTTTCGCTCCTGCAGCAACGCCGTCACCTGCGGTTCGAGGCTCTGCACCATCAGGTTTGCTTCAGCCAGCCCATACGCGTGTGCGTGTTGCACTTCATAGAAGCCGGCCAGCTGCTCCTCGAAGCTCTGGATCGTCGCCAGCATCTCCTCGACGTCCGCCGGTCCGAATTGCGCTGCAAAGTCGCCATCCTCACGCTCGCGATAGAGCGCATGAAGTTGCGCCTCGAGACCCTCGATGATGTTCCGCTGATCGAGCTGCTCCGACGTGGTATCGTAGAGCTCCGACAATTCCGGCTTGAATCCGCCGAAGAAATTTGCGGCAGCCTTCTCCTCCTTTTCGGCGTACAACGAGACCACCTGAGCCTCCAGCGACGCCAGCGCCTCGGCGACATCGCCCGCCGACCCGTCGCCGTAGGCCTCGCGCTCGGCGTACAACCCGGCCAGCTGCTCCTCGA
>JBBSCZ010000183.1:0-6576 GCA_038249795.1 Gemmatimonadales bacterium
GATGACGAACGCGAACAGATAGGACCAACCACCCGTGGGGACAGAGATGACGACAGTGTTTCAACCGGAATCGATGGCATCGGCGATGACGTCGACTGCCGACAAGGCAGTGCGGAAGCGTGACGGTCGTTCGGCGGAGTGGGATCCGGAGCGGATCGTGCGCGCGATCGCGCTGGCCTTTTACGCCGCCCGGAACAAGGGCGCCGACAACCCGCATCGGGACAATCAGGCCAAGCATTACGGCCTGAGCCTCCTCGATCACGCCGATGCGCTGCGGATCGCCGGCATGGTGACCAACACCGTCGAGCTGCGCGCCAGCCGTGGCGTGAAGCCGTCGGTGGAGGAGATCCAGGACATCGTCGAGATGATGATCGCGGGCGCCGGCCACTTCGACGTGGCGAAGGCGTACGTGCTCTATCGTGCCAAGAAGTCGGACGCGCGCATCGCCAAGCATGGCGTCAGCGGCATCAGCGACTACATCGCGATGTCGAAGTACGCCCGCTACCGCGAGGACCTCGGCCGCCGCGAGTTGTGGCCCGAAGCGACCCGGCGGGTGTTCGACATGCACCGCTCACGCTTTTCGTCGCTGCTCCAGAACGAGGTGCTCGGCAGTGATCGCACGCTCGGTCAGATGATCGAGGCCGCCGAGACGGCGGTGCGCGAGCGCCGGGCGCTGCCGTCGATGCGCTCGATGCAGTTCGGTGGCGATGCCATCGAGGTGAACAACGCCCGCATGTACAACTGCACGTTCGGCCACATCGACCACGTGCGGAAGTTCAGTCAGGCGCTGTGGCTCCTGCTGAGCGGCACGGGGGTGGGCTTCAGCGTGCAGAAGCAGCATGTCTCGCGCCTTGCGCCCTTCCCGCTGCGCGCCAGTGCGGAAGACCTGCCGGTGAAGCACTTCACCATCCCCGACACGATCGAGGGCTGGGCTGACGCGATGCAGGAAATCGTGATGAGCTATTACGAAGGCACCTACGTCGAGTTCGATTTCTCGGAGATCCGGGCCAAGGGTGCCGTGCTGCGCACCAGCGGCGGTCGCGCCCCGGGCCACCAGCCGCTGAAGAAGGCGCTGGAGAAGATTCGCGGCGTGCTCGACGCCATCCCCGGCCGCAAGATGCGCCCGATCGAGGCCTACGACGTCCTGATGCTCGCCGCCAGCGCGGTGATCAGCGGCGGGATCCGTCGCTCGGCCACGATCGCGCTCTTCAGCGCCGACGACGAGGAGATGGTGAACGCGAAGACCGGCGAGTGGTGGAAGCACCAGCCGCAGCGCCAGCACAGCAACAACTCGGCCATGCTGGTCCGCAGCAACGCGACCAAGGAAGAGTTCATGTCGCTCTTCAACGCCATCCGCCAGTTCGGTGAGCCTGGCTTCTACTTTACCGAGAGCGCGGAATACGGCGCCAATCCGTGCGTCGAGATCGGCCTCGCGCCATCGCTCGTCGTGGATGATGCGACGAAGGCAAAGCTCGAGCAGTACGGCTTCGGCGAGCCGGTGAACGTCGGTGATACGATCAGCGGCTGGCAGCACTGCAACCTGACCACGATCAACGGTCGCATGTGCGAGACACCGGAGAAGTTCTACGAACTATGTGCCGTCGCGGCCACGCTCGGTACCATGCAGGCCGCCTACACCGAGATGAGCTACCTCGGCCCCGTCACCCGCGTCATCAACGAGCGCGAATCACTGCTCGGCGTCAGCATCTGCGGCATCCTCGAGCGCCCCGAGGTGCTCCTCGATCCGGCCGTGCTGCGGAAGGGTGCGGAAATTTGCGTCATGACGAACCGCGCCGTCGCCGATGCGATCGGTATCCAGCCGGCCGCCCGCGTGACCTGTGTGAAGCCGGAAGGGACCGCCAGCCTGCTGCTCGGTACGGCCAGCGGCATTCATCCGCACCACGCCAAGCGCTACTTCCGTCGCGTGCAGGCGGCGCGCACGGAGCCTGTCTACAACTTCTTCAAGTCGACGAATCCGCAGATGACCGAGGTGTATGGCATGAAGGCCGACACCACCGATGTCATCACCTTCCCGATCGAGGCGCCCGAGGGCGCGATCCTGAAGAAGGACATCACCGCGCTCGACTTCCTCGACATGGTGAAGCTGGTGCAGGAGAACTGGGTCGTGCCGGGCACCGCACACGAGAAGTACAACCCGGGTCTCCGCCACAACGTGAGCAATACGGTCACGGTGAAGGAGGGCGAGTGGGAGTCGGTCGCCGATTTCATCTGGGAGAATCGCGGCTACTTCACCGGTGTCAGCCTGCTCGCTGCCAGCGGCGACAAGGACTACCAGCAGGCGCCGAACGAGGAAGTCACGACCCCGTCGGACATCGTGAAGTGGAACGGCCTGACGTACACGCCGGTCGACTACGCACAGATGAGCGAAGCCGCCGACTACACGTCGCTGAAGGAGACCGTGGCCTGCGCCGGTGGGGCGTGCGAGATCTTCTGATGCGGTAGGATGGATGCGGGAATGCAGTGAAGGCGGGGGCTCCGGGTGGCGGAGCCCCCGTCGTGCGTGCAGTGTGCATTGCGCAGAGTGAGTCGCCGCACGATATCGTATACCATCGCGATTCAGCCGTCGACAACTCCGGAGATCGAGCATGACTGAGAACGGCGGTGCGGCACATTCCGCAGCTGACGCACGACAGACCACTTCAGACGCGCTCGCCAAGCGCCTGCTCCGCGCGCAATGGGATCAGCTCTCGACGACCGAACGCACGGTGATCGAAAGTGTGCTCGCTCGTATCACCCGCGAGGAGATCGTCAGTCAGAACACGAACAGCGAATTCAAGGGATCGCGGAGCTTCGGCGAGCGGATGTCGGATCGGATTGCGACGTTCGGCGGCTCGTGGACCTTCATCTTGCTGTTCATGTCGTTCCTCGTGCTGTGGAGCCTGATCAACACGACGATCCTCGGTCCACGCAACGATGCGTTCGATCCGTATCCCTACATCTTCCTGAACCTGCTGCTGTCGATGATTGCCGCGTTGCAGGCGCCTGTCATCATGATGTCGCAGAATCGTGCCGCACAACGTGATCGGATCGAGGCCAAGAATGACTATGGCGTGAACCTGAAAGCTGAGCTGGAGATCCGGGAATTACACGAGAAGCTGGATCTGCTGCGCGAATCGCAATGGGCCGAGCTGGTGCAGATGCAGCGCGAGCAGATTCGTCTGCTGGAGGGGCTGCTTCCGGCTGCCGCACGAACTGCGACGGAGACCACAGGGTGAACCGGCCTTCGGTCGCCGCGCTTGCCTGCTTCCGCTGGCCCTCGATGCGCAGGTCCGTCGGCCTGCAGAACAGCGAGTCGAGCCGCGCGTGCTGCAGGGAGTCGGCGTAGATCGACACCGCGCGGAGATTCCACGAGGTATCGGCGGGCGTCCGGTGAACAGCTGGTTGTCGACGAGGTAACCAGCCGCCTGGGCGTGCGTCCATCGCAAACCAGTTGCGTTCGATGAACGCGGCGAGGCGTTCACGCTGTCCTGGCATGGCCTTGAGGTATGTGAACTGCCAGACGCTTCCGGCACGGGCGCCCGCGGTGGGGACCGGCGATGTGTGGCGGGCCACGGGCGGGGGGGGGGGGCGCGACAGGCAGACACCAGCGCGGCGACGAGGAACAACGTGCGGTTTCGCATGCAGGGCTATGCTACCTGATCCGTGCGAAGCGCCACCGTGTCGACTCCTCCCTTCCACTCACCTCTCGACTCGGAATCGCGGAGGGGAAAGATGCAGAAGTTGCGCGTACGGATGCAAACGACATTCTGCTGCTCACGATCGGATCGCGACGTGCAGCGCTTCCTGCCGGCGGCGTGGCGCCGCTGCGTGGCGCCGCTGCGCGTTGCGGTGAAGCTGGCGAACCCGGAATACCCGGAAAACGCACGCCGCAACGTCGCCGACAACAAGGGCGTGCTGGCGTTCCTCGTGGGGAGCGGCGGCAGCGCGTACATGCCGAGCTTCCACCTGACGCGCACCGACTTCGCCGACTTCGAGGCGCCGATGCGCACGGCCGTGGCCGAGTCGATGGTCGCGGCCGCGCGGAGTGGCGGACGTCGTGTGTCGCAACTGGTCACCCAGCCGTTTCAGTGCAGCGTGCGACCGGCGACGCCGTGGCTGCGGAGTTACCGATCGCTCCGGGCGACGCCCTCGGCGAACCGCGCCGTTCGCCACCACACCCGCGAATGACGCCGGGCTGACGCCACCGCGGCGGAGCCGTTGTCGCGATCCCGCCAGCGATGGTACACTGGACGCGTAGTGACACCATCTTGCGCGGCATGGGTCGCGCCGGCGCACGTCACACGAATAGAGCGCTGCCCGCCGGCGGGCGTCACCGGAGAACCGCACGCATGCCACCCCTGATGCGACGGGCCCGCACTGGCGGCCTCGCCAGCCTGTTCACAACGCTCGTCGCCACACTCGTCACCAGCACCCTCGTCGCTGCGCAGCGCGTCGCCCCCTCACCGCTCGCTCCGGTCTGCCCCGACGGCGCACAGCCGGTCGTGCTGGAAGGCGACTACCCGGTGGTGATGCGCGCTGGCACGCACTGGAACCGGCACGAATACTCTACAGAAGAACGCACCCGCGTGCTCTTTCACGCCGATGCCATCCGACAGCACTTCACGCCGCCGCCGACACTGGGCAATGTGCCGGTGCTCGCGGAATCGTGGGTTCGGGCGTGGGGCGGCGCGCCGTCGCTCCACAGCGCGGTGAGTGCCAAGCTGGTGCTGGTGATGAAGGCCGACGGTCATCTGCGCACGACATTCTGGCAGATGGCCCCGTTCTCGTCGGCACTGTCCGACGCGCTGACCGCGGCGGTCAGGGCCGCCGACAAGGCGGGTGACTTCGAGGGCATCATGCGTCCGGCCACCACACGTGGGGATGATACGCTGGTGGTGCAGCTCCGCTCCATCACCGCGGTACCGGAGGCGGAGGAACTCCCGCTGATGCGCGCGCGGCTGTCACGATACGTGGTGGACTCTCCACCAAGTGTGATCAAGGCCGGTGGGCTCTATTATCCGGACGGGGCCGCGTACTTCAACATCGAGAATCGAGGCGAGGTGATCGCGTTGGTCGGCAGCGACGGCCGGGCGATCCGGAGCGGCACGCAGGTGTCACGCATCGAGTGGCGTGATTTCCTCAGCACGATGACGCGCGCGGTGGAGACCACCGTCTATGCACCGGCCCGCAGCGGCGGCTGCGCGGTGCCGTCGCTCTTCCGACATTCCTTCGACTTCACCTTGCAGCGGTGAGCGGACGGTCGCAGTCAGGCTCTGCATGGCGGGTGGATTCCGTTGCAAGCAAAAGGAAAACACGTCGAAGCACCGCCACCACACCGGGTTGAACGTTCGTGGCCGCCGCGCTAGGGTTATGCTGCCTCGCTGAGAAGCGCGAATTCGCTGCCATTGCGAACGTCAGTCGCGCGCGCCATCTTCAAAGCACCCGGGTGGAGAGATTCGCGTGCGCAACGCTGCCGACATCGACGCAAGCCCCCGCACGCCGCACATGCGACGCGTTGGTGTGGCCGTGCGCTTCGGCATCGCACTGCTGGTCCCGGCCGCGGCCGTCGTGCTGCATGAACTCGGGCACTATCTCGTCCACGTGGCCTTCGGCTATCCGGTCGTCTCCCTGTCGTACAGTGATGTGTCCACTGGTCCGGCACCGGCGGGTGTCGACACACGACTGGCCGATGGACTGGCGTTTGCGGCAGGGACTACCGTCTCGCTGACGCTCGTGCTCGTCGCGCTGGTGCGGCGAGTGCCGCTGGCGCTCGGCGCCGCCCTCGTGAGTTTCGAGCTGCTGCGAGCGGCGATCGGTACTGCAATCGGCGTGTCGAACAAGGGGGTTCGCGCACTGTGGGGAGGCGTTGGCGAACTCCGCTATCTCGCGACCGCATTCGATGGATGGCCGCCAATAGCAGGCGGTCTGCTGGGCCTGATCGAGTTGGGCACGCCAATCGTCGCGGCCGTCCTGCTTTGGCGCCGTGTGCCACACGGCGAGCGTGCGGGGTTGGTGATCCCGGCGCTCGTCGGCACCGCTGCCGGGCTGGCGCTGTGGTTGCAGGTGGTCGGTCCACTGGTGCTGCCGTAGCGCACGCCGAGAGGCTCAAGCCGCGTGACTGCGGTGAGGATGAATGCCAGAGGTGGGGATTAGCCACCGACGCTTGGCGCTCCGCGTACGCCCTCGTGCTTGGCAGGATCGTTGGGCGTGCCCCTCAACCAGCAGACAGGCGACAGACGCGGCGGGGCTGACGGCCCCCGGCCGTCGGATGACCAAGCCAGTAACAGCTAATCGCCGCCGGAATGCGGGAGATGGCCCACAGAATTTCTGAGCACGCCGTGTAGACTCCGGGAGCGCCGCGTCCCGTCGGGGCACGAGGTCGTGCGACCTGCGATGCCTCACTCTCCCACAGCACGTCGGCTCAGGCCGCGCCATTAGCACGGGGTTGGCGAAGGAGTCGCTGGCGTGGCTGGCGATCCCGTCGTCGGGGCTCATCGTGGCATCGACGCTCGCGGTCGCGGTCCTGCTCGCTCATGCCCTGGCGACGGGGCGTGCGCCGGTTGCCGCACGGCCGTA
>JBBSCZ010000184.1:0-6566 GCA_038249795.1 Gemmatimonadales bacterium
ACCGGCGCGATGAGCGCACTGCGCGATGCCGGCATGCGCGTACCCGAGAGCGTGGCGATCGCCGGGTTCGATGACGTGCCGATGGCGCGCTTTCTCACACCGGCGCTGACGACCGTGCATGTGCCGATCGAGGAGCTGGGTCGCCGCGCGATGCGCATGCTCATCAGCTCGGTGGTGCAGGGCGCTCCGGCCCGTCCGTCGCTCGAGCTCGTTCCGACGTCGCTGGTCGTTCGCGGGTCGACCGTGCCGGTTTCCTCGCCGCAGCGTGCATGAGCGTAAATGAGACGAGTCCGCTGTGCCTGAGAGCTGTTCGTCCACGCGAGCTCGACCATTGAACGACTCAAGTGTTTCCGCAGAGCATCCGACACGACTACCCGACAGACGCATCCGGCGACGCGGCCGGGTGACTGCTGTCAGCCACCCGTGCCATTCGCAGGAACCCACGATCGCACCCGCTCATGCACGACTCAGACTGCGCAGCCGCTGGCGAGACGCCGCTGCGCGACACGAACGATCACGCTGGCGCGAACTCACGGCAGGAGCGAGCTGCTCGCGCATCGCGGAAGATCCAGCAGCGCGCGCCGCAAAGAGTCGCGCCGATGCCGTCGACGTTTGCGGATCGCGAAATCTCGATCCCGCTCAGCGCTGACGCTGACCACGCCACGCTGCTGCAGTTCCTGCACATGGCACCGATTGGTCTCGCCGAGACCAACATCGCCGGTGACGTGCACATGATGAATCCGCTCAGCGTGCAGCTGCTCGAGCCGCTGATGCAGGGGCGCGCCGTGCACAACCTGTTCGACCTGCTCGAAGCAGTGGCGCCCGACATGCGCCTGCGCGCTGCGTCGTTCGCCGGCACCAGCGGCGTGGTCTGCACCGATTTTCAGATGCGCGTTGGTGAAGGCGTGCAGGGCAAGCATGATGCGCAGGTGCTCAACCTCACGCTGCTCAAGCTCGACCACGACCATCTGATGGCCGTGTTCAGCGACATCTCGATCAGCGTGCAACGCGACCGTGATCTGCGCGAAAGCCAGGCCTGGGTCAATACCATGGTCACCGGCATCTCGGACTACGCCACGGTGCTGCTCGATCCGGACGGGATCATTCAGTCGTGGAATCCGACGATCGAGCGTGTCACCGGCTTCACCGCCGACTCGGTGACAGGGCGTCCGTACGACATGTTCTATCCCGACGACACTGTCACAGCGCACTCCAGCAACAATCGGTTGCAGGATGCCGATCTGCATGGCTGGACGCTGGATGAGGGATGGCGCCGTCGTGCCGACGGCTCGAAGTTCTGGGGCAGCTGCCTGATCGCGCCGCTGGCGTCGACCGACGCGTCGCACCCTGAGTCGCATGGCTACAGCCTGATCGTTCGGGACATCTCTGACCGCCGCGCGGTGAACGAGGCGCTGCGTCGCTCGGTGTCGTACGATCACCTCACCGGCCTCGCCAACCGACGTGCGTTTTTCGAGACCGCCGAGTCGGAACTGCAGCGCTGGGCACGCACGCGCAGCCCGCTGTCGCTGATCGTGATCGATGCCGACCACTTCAAGAGGGTCAACGACACATACGGCCATCATGCCGGCGATGCCGTGCTGCGTCACCTGGCGGCCGGCATTGCGGCGGCGTCACGCACGATGGACTTCGTGGCACGCTTCGGCGGCGAGGAGTTCGTGGTGCTGCTGCCGAGCACCGATCTCACTGGTGCGGGCGTCGTGGCGCGTCGGCTGCTGACTTCGGTGGCGGCGCAGGTGGTGGAGGTGGACGGCAAGCGAATCCGCTACACCGTCAGTGCGGGCATCGCGATGATGGAGCCGGACAGTGGTGGGCTCGACACGATGATGAAGCGTGCCGATGCCGCGCTCTACGTGGCCAAGGCCAATGGCCGCAATCGTGTGCAAGCATATAGCGACGATATGCCCGTACCATCAGGCATGGCGACGTCAGCGCTGCGCTGATGTCGTGTGGCGCGGCCGCTGTGCATGATGCGGTACCGCCGGAACACGATGCACCGTGGCCGGCGCAGATCCGTCGTTCGATGGTGCAGGAACGGCTCCTGCATGAGGCAAGCGGAGTAATGCTCGCAGCGTCGCAACTGGTGTGTCCTTCCGCCAGCTGTGTTCGCTTCGCTCCTGTTGCGACGACCTCGACCGTACGAAAATGAACCGACCGCTCGACCTTCTGCTCTGGCAGAACACCGTCCTGGCCTGGCTGATCGCCCTCGGCGTCTGCGCTGCCCTGTTTGGCATCATCAATCTGATTCTCGGGTTCGTCAAAGGCCGAGTGGCGGCATTTGCCTCGCACAGCGCAACCGTCTGGGACGACGTGCTGGTGCACGCCCTGGAGAAAACGAAGCAGACCTTCGTCGTGCTCGTCTCGCTGTATGGCGGATCGACCTTCCTGATGCTGCGTCCCCGAGTGACGCAGGTGTTCAGTGTGCTGGTCGCAATCGTGGTGCTGGTGCAGCTGGGGCTTTGGCTCAGCACCGGCCTCTCGTTCTGGCTGCGCGGCTATACGCAACGCCAGCTGGAGCATGATCGCGGAATAGCCACCACGGTGAGTGCGATCGGCTTCATCGCGAAGGTCGTGCTCTGGGTCCTGCTGCTGCTGGTCGCCCTCGATACTGCCGGCATCAACGTGACCGCGATGGTCGCGGGACTCGGCATCGGCGGCATCGCCGTCGCGCTGGCGGCGCAGAGCATCCTCGGGGATGTGTTCGCCTCCCTCTCCATCGTGATGGACAAGCCCTTCGTGCTTGGTGACTTCATCCGTGTGGGCGACATGATCGGCACGGTGGAGAAGATCGGACTGCGCACCACGCGGGTCCGAAGCCTCTCGGGCGAAGGCCTCGTCTTCCCGAACGGTGACCTGCTCAAGAGTCGAATCCGGAATTTCGGATCGATGGCGCAGCGACGCGTCGTCTTCGAGATCGGCGTGACCTACCAGACGCCGCGCGCGCAGCTGGTGCGCATTCCCGGAATGATTCGCGACGCCGTCACGGCCAACGCGGACATGCGATTCGATCGCTCGCACTTCATGCGCTACGGCGATTTTTCGCTGAACTTCGAGACTGTCTACTTCGTGCTCACCGCTGATTATAATCGTTACATGGACATTCAGCAGGCGGTGCTGCTGTCCATTCATGAGCAGTTCGAGGCGGAGGGGATCGAGTTTGCATTCCCCACGCAGACGCTCATTCTCACGCGACCCACGGATCAGTCATGACAGTGGTGGTTTTCGTACCCGCACGCCGCACTGCCTGACCACCCGAACGTGCACCAATGACGTCCCTCTCCGCCTTCGACGCGGCCTCGATCCTCATCGTGCTCGCGGCCGTGCTGGGGTTCATCAACCACCAGTATCTGAAGCTGCCGTCGGCCATCGGCCTCACGGTGATGGGCGCGGTGGCGTCGCTGATCGTGATCGGTATCGACCGGCTCGTGCCGGAAAGCCATCTCACGCCGCTCGTTCTCAGCTTTCTGACGGGCATCGACTTTCAGACCACCCTGCTGGACGGCATGCTGTCGTTCCTGCTGTTCGCCGGTGCGCTGCACGTCGACTGGACGGAGATGCAGCGCGGTCGCTGGCCGATCATCGTGCTGAGTACCGTCGGTGTGGTCGTCTCCACGCTGATCGTGGGATTCGGCATCTACTATCTGTCGCATCTGATCGGACTGCCGGCGAAGCTCGAGTGGTGCTTCGTGTTCGGTGCACTCATCAGCCCCACCGATCCGGTCGCGGTGATGGGTGTGCTGAAGCGGGCCAACGTGCCGCCACTGCTGCAGGCCACCGTCGCCGGCGAAAGCCTGTTCAACGACGGCGTGGGCGTGGTGGTCTTCGCGATCCTGGTGGGGGTGGCCACCGGCTCGGAGGCGTTCTCGTTCGCGCACGCTGCCGAAGCCTTTGCCTGGGAGGCGGGCGGCGGCGTGGTGCTGGGGCTCGCCGTGGGGTGGGTCGGATATCAGGCCATGCGCCGCATCGACGACTTCAACGTCGAAGTGATGATCAGTCTCGCGGTCGTGATGGGCGGCTACAGCATTGCCCACTGGCTGCACACCAGTGGCCCGGTGGCGATGGCGGTGGCCGGACTGCTGATCGGCAATGCGGCCGTGGCCGATGCGATGAGCGAGACGACGCGGGATTACGTGCTCAAGTTCTGGGCGCTGATCGATGAGATCCTGAATGCGGTGCTCTTCCTGTTGATCGGGCTCGAGGTGATCGCGATCACGAGCGATTCGCGCGTCATGCTGCTGGGACTCCTCGCGATTCCCCTGGTGGTGATGGCGCGGTTCGCTGCGGTCGCGGGCCCGCTGGTCGTCATGCGAAATCGGCTACCCTTCGGTCCGATCGGGCTGCCGACGCTGGTGTGGGGCGGGCTGCGCGGCGGCATTTCGGTGGCGCTGGCGCTGTCACTGCCGCCAAGTGAGACCCGCACCGCGATCCTCGGCATCACCTACGTGGTGGTGCTCTTTTCAGTGATCGTGCAGGGGGGCAGCATCGGCTGGCTGATCGCGCTGATCAAGGCGCGTCATCCGGCATCCAGCGACCTGGCCGCATCCGTGGCCGCGCCGAGGCACTGACTGGCTGCTGGCGGAACCGAAGTTCGCTACCGTTTCCGGGCCAGCATCGTCCCGCGGCACGTCTCTGCGCCGCAATGACAGGGATAGCGCTTCTTGGCCGCAGGTGTGTGGCGCTCGGTGAGCGTGAAGGCATAATCATATGCCAATTCCTCCCCGGGCAGGATGTCGCGGATGCTCTCGATCCAGATCCGGTCATCATCGATCACGGCGTCGCAGTTGGGGGCGCAGGAATGGTTGATCCAGCGCGCATCGTTGCCGTCCACGGCGGCGTCGATCACCACCAGCTCGTCGATCGCGAACAGGAAGGTGTGATGCCGCTCCCCCGGCACATCGGGGTACCGCGTCTCGGCCTGTGCCGGCGTGAGGCGCTCTCCGGCGTACTCGACCAGCCGGGTCCCGGCGGGGATGCGGTGCGTGGCGAAGGCGCCCAGGCCCTGCATCGGTGAGGGTCGCATCACGAATGGCGGCGACTCGATGGCGTCGTAGATCGGCATCCGCCAAATCTGGCGACCCCCCCCCGCATCCGGGCCTCGGATGGTGTAAGTTTCATAACTTATGACACTGAGTCCCACAAGTTCCGAAGACACCGATACTGGGTTCGCCAGCCTCGGCCTCGATCCGCGCCTCGTTGGCGCTCTGGCAGGGCTGGGCTACGAAGAGCCGACGCCGATTCAGCGTGAGGCCATTCCGCCCCTGCTGGCCGGCAATGACGTGCTGGCGCAGGCCGCCACGGGCACCGGCAAGACCGCTGCCTTCGCGCTCCCGCTGCTGCACCTGGTCGATACCACTGCGCCCGCGCGTACGCGTACCAAGGCGCTGATCCTGACGCCCACGCGCGAACTGGCCATGCAGGTGGCCGAGGCCGTGCACAAGTACGGCAAGGCGATGGGCATCATCGCACTGCCGATCTACGGCGGCTCGGCAATGGACATGCAGATCCGCGCCCTCCGTCGCGGCGTCGACGTCGTGGTCGCAACACCAGGCCGCGCGCTGGATCACATCCGTCGTGGCACGCTGCTGCTCGACGCGGTGCGCATCGTCGTGCTCGACGAGGCCGACGAGATGCTCGACATGGGATTTGCCGAAGACCTCGAGGCAATCCTCGCCGCCACGCCGAAGGAACGCCAGACGGCGCTCTTCTCGGCTACGGTCGCGCCGCGCATCGCCCAGATCGCGCGCAAGCACCTGCGCAATCCGATCACCGTCAGGATCGACAAGGCGAAGGTCGAGCCGGGACAGACGGCCAAGGTGCGCCAGCTGGCGTACATCGTGCCGCGCGCTCACAAGATGGCCGCGCTGGGTCGTGTGCTCGACATCGAGCAGCCGACATCGGCGATCATCTTCTGCCGCACCCGCACGGAAGTCGATGAACTGACCGAGACCATGAACGCACGCGGCTATCGCTGCGAGGCGCTGCATGGCGGGCTCAGTCAGGATCAGCGCGACCGCGTGATGAAGAAGTTCCGCGCCAACAAGACCGACCTGCTGGTGGCTACCGACGTCGCCGCGCGCGGCCTCGACATCCAGCATGTGTCGCACGTGGTGAACTACGACGTGCCGACGTCCACCGAGGCGTATGTCCATCGCATCGGCCGTACGGGTCGTGCCGGCCGTGAAGGCGTGGCGATCTCGCTGGCCGAGCCGCGTGAACACCGCATGCTCCGCAACATCGAGCTGGCGACGAAGTCGAAGATCGAGATCGCGACGGTGCCGACCGTGGCCGACCTGCGCACGCGCCGGCTCGAGCTCACCAAGGCCACGCTGCGTGAAGGCATCATCGCTGGTGACCTCGATGGATTCCGCAGCATCGTGGAATCGCTGGCCGAGGAGTTCGACGTGATGGACGTGGCTGCGGCGGCTGTGAAGGCGCTGGAGCTGGCGAGTGGCGGCAGTGCCGACGAGAAGGAGATTCCTGCCGGCGAACCGCGTCGCGATCGCCCGGTCAGCCGTGATCGTGGTGACCGCAGCGGACCGCCGTCACGT
>JBBSCZ010000185.1:0-6540 GCA_038249795.1 Gemmatimonadales bacterium
CCGTGGGGCGGTGGCAACAGTACGCCGGCGTCATATCCGCTCTCGACGATGGTGCAGTTCGAGTTCGCGGCCCGTGGCAAGCGCAAGCCGGTCACGATGATGTGGTACGACGGTGGCATCCTGCCCCCGCGCCCGAGCGCCCTCCCCGACGACATCCGGCTCAACGCCGATGGTGGCGGCATCTTCGTCGGAGCCAAGGGGATTCTGGTCTACGGTACCTATGGCAGCAATGCGAAACTATATCCCGAATCGCTCAACGAGCGCGCCGAGCGTGTGCCGAAGACACTGGAGCGCGTCTCCACGTCGCACGAGATGAACTGGGCCAACGCGGCCAAGGGCGTCGGGACCGCGTCCACCCCATTCTCGTACGCCGCACCGCTCACCGAGGTCATGCTGCTCGGCCTCGTGGCACTGCGCGCCGGTCAGGGCCGCAAGATTCTGTACGACGGCGAGGCGATGCGTGTCACCAACGCCCCCGATGCCAACGCCTTGCTCGGCCGCGAATATCGCGCCGGATGGAGCCTCGGGAACACATGAGCAGACGACTTGGGGTTGGCTTCGTTGGCAGCGGGTTCAACACCCGCTTCCACATTCAGGCGTTTCAGGCAATTCGCGATGGCGACGTGCGCGGTGTGTGGAGTCCCAACCGCGAGCGCGCCGAAAGCGCAGCGACTCTCGCACGCGATCTCGACGTGGGGGATTGCAAGGCGTACGACTCGATCAGCGACATGGTCGCCGATCCCGCCATCGAGGCGATCTGGCTCAGTGGCCCGAATCAGGCGCGCATCGAGAACGTCGAGGAGATCGTGCATGCGATCAAGAGCGGCAAGGGCACGCTGAGAGGTCTCGCCTGCGAGAAGCCGCTGGCACGCAACGTTGCGGAGGCGAAACGCGTCTGCGAACTCGCCGACAGCGTCGGACTGAAGACCGGGTATCTCGAGAATCAGCTCTTCTCGCCGCACTGCGAGACGGGCTACAAGCTGCTCTGGGCCCGTGGCGCTGCGACCACCGGCCGCCCCTATCTGGCACGCGCGGCCGAGGAACACAGCGGACCGCATTCGCCCTGGTTCTGGACCGGTGCACTGCAGGGCGGCGGAACGCTCACCGACATGATGTGCCACTCGGCGCTGCTGATCCGGCACCTGCTGGTAAAGCCGGGTGAGCCGTTGTCGACGGTAGTGCCGGTGAAGGTCACTGCGCACATCGCGAGCCTGAAGTGGTCGCGGCCGCACTATGCACGAATCCTGTCGGATGAGATGAAGGTGCCGCTCGACTACACGAAGACGCCGTCCGAGGATTTCGCCAGCATGCATGTCGAGTTCCTGACAAACGACGGCTACACGGTACTGGGTGAGGCCACCACGTCGTGGAGCTACGTCGGACCGGGCCTGCGCCTCTCGGCCGAACTGCTCGGCCCGGAATACTCGATGCAGTGGAATTCGCTCGACCCCGGCCTGAAGCTGTTCTTCTCGCGCGAGGTCAAGGGTACTGTCGGCGAGGATCTCGTCGAGAAGCAACAGGCGGAAACCGGCAGCATGCCGGTGGTGCCGGGCGAACAGTTCGTGTACGGCTACGAGGCCGAGGATCGCCACTTCACGCGCGTTTTCCTCGGACTCGAGGAGCCCAAGCTCACCTTTGCCGACGGACTCGATGTGGTGAAGTTGCTGATGACGGCATATCAGAGTGCCGAGCAGGGACGCACGGTGGATTATCCAGGCGAGGATCTGGACACGTTCACCTCGGCCGTTTCGCGATACGAGTGGAAGCGATGATCGCGATGCAACTGAGACGCGCAGCGGCGGTTCTGTGTGCACTCGTGTCGTTCACGGCGTGTGGTGGCGAGGCGAAGACGGCCGCCGATTCTTCGGCAGCCACCGTCGCTGCAGCGGCGCGGCCGCTCACCGCCAAGCGCGACCTGCCCACCGGCAAGGCCGTCGTGTGGACGCCGCTCATCGATGGCACGATGAGCCAGTGGCGCGCATGGAAGGCCGATACGATGGCACCGGGATGGATCGTCTCCGGCGACTCCCTTTCCAAGGACGGCATCGTCGCTGATCTCGAGACGCGGACGCAGTACGCCAACTTCGAGCTCGAGTTCGACTGGAAGGTGGGGACGATGGCGAATGCCGGTGTCTTTTATCGCGTCACCGAGGAATACGACAAGCCGTACTGGAGCGCGCCGGAGTACCAGCTGCGTGACGAGGCCCTCGATGTGGAGGCGAAGAACCTGCTGCTGGCGTCAGCCTCGGCGTACGGTGTGATCGCTCCCTCTCGTGCCGCCACGAAGCCGCTGGGGGAGTGGAACAGCGCCCGCATCGTCGTCGCTGGTTCCTTCGTCGAGCACTGGCTCAATGGCGAACAGGTGCTGCAGTACCAGTTGAACAGCCCAGCGTGGGCGCAAACCGTGAAAGGCACCAAGTTCGCAGCGTATCCCAACTACGGCCTTGCCAAGCGTGGCTTTCTGTCCATCCAGGGTGATCACGCTGGGACGCTCAGCATCCGCGGGATGCGCATCCGGGAACTTCCATGAGCAGCGCAACGACTGCCGGATCGGGCTCCGTCAGAGTTCGGCTTTCCATCATGATGTTCATTCAGTACTTCATCTACGGTTCCTGGCTCGTGACGCTGGGCACCTTTCTGGGTAATGCGCTGCAAGCCAGCGGCGGTGACATCGGCACGGCCTACTCGCTGCCGGCGATTGCGGCGATCCTGTCGCCGTTTCTCGTCGGCATGATCGCCGACCGCTTCTTCGCCACGCAGAAGGTGCTGGCCTTTCTGCACGTCGCCGGTGCTGCGGTGCTGTATTTCGCCGCGACGCAGACCAGCTTCGCCAGCTTCTGGCCGCTCTTCCTGATCTACGTGCTCTGCTACATGCCGACCCTCGCGCTCACCAACGCGCTGGCATTCGATCACATGTCCGACCCGGCCGCCGAATTTCCGCGCATTCGCGTGCTCGGTACCATCGGCTTCATTGCCGCCGGCTGGGCGATCGGATTTTTGCCGGAGCAGTCGGTGGCGGGTGAGGCGGTCCGTGTCAGCGCCGAGAAGACGGCACTGCCACTGATGCTCGGCGCCGGCGCGTCGCTGCTGATGGGTCTCTTCTGTCTGACGCTGCCGCACACGCCGCCGCACAACGCCGGCAAGAAGCTGTCGGTACGCGACGTGCTTGGCCTCGATGCGCTGGCGCTGATGAAGGACCGCTCGTTCGCGGTGTTCGTGCTCGGCTCGTTCCTGCTCTGCATTCCGCTGCAGTTCTACTACGCGTTCGCGAACCCGTTTCTGAATGAAATCGGCGTGCAGAACGCCGCCGCCAAGATGACCCTCGGCCAGATGTCCGAGATCGGCTTCATGCTGCTGATGCCATTTTTCTTCGTACGCCTCGGCATCAAGAAGCTGCTGCTGATCGGCATGGCGGCGTGGACGTTCCGCTATCTGCTGTTCGCGTATGGCGACGCCGGCAGCGGCATGTGGATGCTGTACCTCGCACTGCTCCTGCACGGCGTCTGCTACGATTTCTTCTTCGTCACCGGGCAGATCTATGTCGATCAGCAGGCCAACATCAGCATCCGTGCCGCGGCGCAGGGGTTCATTGCACTCGTCACGCTTGGTGCGGGTCAGCTCATCGGCTCCAAGCTCTCGGGGATGGTGGTCGATGCGAACGTGATCGCTGGCAGCACCGCCGGTGGCGCGGTGATGCATGACTGGACGAAGATCTGGTTCGTACCGGCCATCGGCGCGCTCGGCGTGCTGCTGATCTTCGCTGCGCTCTTCAAGGTGAAGACGGTGCCCGGTGCCGCGATGCCGGCGCACGCCTGAATGCCCATCTCGCCGACAATGCGCGCTGCATTGCTGTTCATCGCCTCGGCCGGCGTCCTGTCGGCGCAGGCACCGGTGATCATCGTCCAGCAGTCGAATGTCACATCATTGTTGCAGGCCGTGAGCATCAGCGCCAGCAAGCCTGATGTGGCGTGGATCAGCGGTCATCGCGGCACGTACGCGGTGACCACCGACGGTGGCAATACGTGGACTGCGCGCGTAGTACCGGGAAAGGACAGCGCCGAGTTCCGCGATGTGCACGCCATCGATGCGCGTCGCGCGTGGCTCCTGTCATCGGGCACTGGCGCAAAGTCGGGCATCTTCCGGACCACTGACGGCGGCGCAAAGTGGGAACAGGTCTTCGCCAATCGCGATACCGCCGCGTTCTACGATTGCATGGCCTTTTTCGACGAGCGCCGCGCCTTCGCCTTCAGCGATGCGGTGAATGGTCGGATGCCGATCGTCCGTACCGGCAACGGGACGCAGTGGTCGGTCGGCGCGATCCCGTCGCAGGACGGTGAAGGCGGATTTGCCGCCAGCGGCAGCTGTGCGCAGGCCACTGCACTCGGCGAGGCGTGGATCGGTACCGGGGCCGCCGCGAGGCCGCGTGTGCTCCACAGCACCGACGCCGCACAGAGCTGGAGTGCCGCCGACGTGCCGCTGGTGAGCGGGAGCGGAGCCGGCATCACCGCCCTCGCGTTCCGGGACCGGCGGCGCGGCGTGGCCGTGGGCGGCGCGATCAGTGGCACTGCCACCGGGCCACGCGCTGCGCGCACCACCGATGGCGGCGCGACGTGGACCGTCATCGCCGACCCACCGATCGTTGGAGCGCTCTACGGGGCCGCCTACGCGGTCCGAGGGGATAGGGCGATGCTCGTTGCCGTCGGACCGGGCGGAGCGGCGTGGTCGACCGATGACGGCGATACATGGGCCATGCTGGATACCGCGCCGTACTGGAGTGTCGGCTTCGGCTGGACCGGCACCGGGTGGATGGTCGGACCGAAGGGGCGTGTCGTCCGGATCGACTGGCGCTGACTGCCCGGCTTCGTGGTGCTCAGACCTCGAGTCGATCGGCGAGCTTGTACCCCGCATACATCCCGATGCCCGTGCCGACCATACCCAGCATGAAGCTGGTCATGATGCCGAACCCGGAGCCCGCCCAGCCGAACAGTGAACTCGCGGCGATACTGCCGATGGCGGCGAAAATCTTCCTCATGCCGATCTGACGCCGTCCTGCGCCGGGCGCAACTCTGTCCCCTTGGACGTTCAAGGGGTGAACCTTCAAGGGGTCCACCTTCAAGGGGGCAGAGTCCTTGAACTTTTAAGGGGTCAGAGTCCTTGAACCTGCAAGGGGTCAGAGTCCTTGAACCTGCAAGGGGTCAGAGTCCTTGAACTTGCTCGTCGAGCCAAAATCCGCTCCCGTGCCTCCGAGTCACCGCGATCGGCTGTTTCTCCTGGATGGCAGCAATGCCGACGCAGCCAAGGACAAATCACGGAGACTCGGGCGTTCGGAGGCGAGAAGTTTTCGAGAAAGAACTCTGTCCCCTTGAACGTTCAAGGACTCTGACCCCTTGATCGACCCCTTGATCCGAGAAAGAACTCTGTCCCCTTGAACATTCAAGGACTCTGACCCCTTTATCCAGAACGTTCAAGGACTCTGACCCCTTGATCGGACCCCTCGATCGAACGTTCAAGGACTCTGACCCCTTGATCGGACCCCTTGATCGGGGACCCCTCGATCGTTCGAAACCCGATTGCGGCACGCCGCGTACAGGCCATCATCCCCAGCCTACTGAGACTCGCCATGCGTCACTCCGCACTGCTCCTCGCCGCCGCGCTCGCCGTGGCGCCTCTCGCCGCCCAGACCGACGACGGCACCACCTTCCGCTGGTCGGGCACGGTGGCCGAGGGACACTTCATCCGCCTGCACAACCTGAACGGAGACGTCCGTGTGGAGCGGGGCGCGCCGGGCTCGAAGGTCGAAGTGATCGGCGAGCGCACCGTGCGCAGTGGCGACGGCAGCATCGTTCGCTTCGAGGTGCGGATGCGCAACGATGGTGATGTGGTGGTTTGCGCACTGTGGGGGCCGGAGATGAGCTGCACTGACGAGGGAACGCGCGGCCGCTACGACAGCAACTGGCGCCAGGCGAACCGCGTCAGCGTGGCGCTCCGGGTGCGTGTGCCCGATGGCGTGAAGTCGTACGCCCGCAGCACCAACGGCGGCATTTCCGTGGATGGTGTCACCGCCGAGGTCGACGCCGCCACCACCAACGGTGCGGTGCGTGTGCGCACTGCCAGCGGCCGGGTCAATGCCAGCAGCACCAATGGCAGCATCACCGCGTCGCTCGGCGCCATCGAGGGCGATGCGCCGATGCGCTTCACCACCACCAACGGCACCGTGACGGTGTACGCGCCGCCGACGCTGTCGGCTGATCTCGAGATGTCCACCACCAACGGCAACGTGTCGGTGGACCTTCCTGTCACCGTCAGCGGTACGCAGCGCCGCAATCGGCTTCGCGGCACGGTCGGGCAGGGCGGGCGCTCGATCATCGTGCGCTCGACCAACGGTAACGTGTCGCTGCGCCGTAACGAGATCTGATTGGCAGCTCGGTCCTCGTCCGCCCCATCCACCGGCATCCCCCGCATTCGCGGCCTGCCGGTCGCGCCGCTGATGCCCGAGGACCATGCGTCGCCGATCCGCGCGGTGCTGGTGGGCGAGGCGCC
>JBBSCZ010000186.1:0-6495 GCA_038249795.1 Gemmatimonadales bacterium
CGCGGCGCACCGCGCAGCTCGCCGACACCTCGCTGCGCGATTACAGCGCACGGGCGCGAGGGTACGTCACCTTCCTTGCCCAGGCGGGCGAAGGGCTGACCGAGCCCCCCAAGCTGGTGAAGGCCGACGAACTTGGCCTCGAGGTCTTCTGGCGCTCACCGGATCAGAGCAAGCAGCGCATTCTCGGGCGTCGCGACACGCTGCTGCTGCCCACCGACATCAACTATCACCGCGATCATCTCGGCATCGTCCAGAACAATTTCCCCGACATCATCCGGCTCGGTGATGGCGACGAGGTGATGGATGTGCCGCATCCGCTCTCGCCTCGCGGCATGAGCGAGTATGACTTTCGCATCGCCGATTCGCTGGTGATCAGGCTCGCCGACCGCACCATCGAAGTCTTCCAGCTCAGCATTCGCCCGAAGAACGATCGCGCGCCGCGTGCCGTCGGCGCCGTGCTCGTGGAGCGCAGCACCGCGCAGGTGGTGCGCATGACGTTCTCGTTCACGCGCGTCGCGCTGAAGGACCAGTCGCTGGAGGATGTGTCGGTGATTCTCGAGAACGGCCTGATCGAGGATCGGTACTGGCTGCCGCGCAGGCAGCAGATCGAAATTCGTCGCTCCGGAACGTGGCTCGATTTCCCGTTCCGCGGCATCATCCGCGGACGCTGGGAGATCAAGGACTACGACGTCAACACGGGCCTGCCCGGCGTACTGTTCGGCGGTGAGGAGATCGTGCTGGCGCCACCCGAGCGGCAGGCGGCATTCAAGTTCGAGGGGGAGCTGCTCGATGGTCTGCCCTCCGATGTGCGCGCCGTCACCGATCGCGACGTGCGTGCCGTGCAGGATGCCGCGCGCGATCTGGTGCGCGCGCAGGCCCTGCAGCGTACGCGAGGCACCGCGATCCAGGCCCGCAGCCTCTCCGACTTCGTGCGCGCGAACCGTGTCGAGGGACTCGCACTGGGCGCCGGCATCACGCAGCGGCTTGGTGGCGGCGTGCGCATCGGCGGCACCGCGCGCTATGGCACTGCCGACGAGCGTGTCCGCGGCAGCACCGCACTGGCATGGGAGCGCGCCTCGGGCGCGGGCGTGTCGCTGCGTGCGGAGCGCCAGCTGGGCGAGATCGGTGTGGTGCCCGAAGGCTCGGTCACGCGGAACTCGTTCGCCTCGCAGGAGTTCGGCAGCGATTGGACCAGTCCTTTCGACCGGCAGCAGGTGGCGCTTCGGATCGACCTGCCGCCGCTGCTCGAACGGCGCTGGCGCGCTGCCTTCGAGTTCGCGATCGAGCGCCACGCCAACAGCGTGGTCAATGCGCGCCCAGCGCGTGGCCGTTTCGAATCGGTGCCCTTGATCGATGCCGGCGATTTTCGTCGCGCCTCGCTGATCGTCCGCCGCCCGACCTCGCTCGGCTGGCTCGGTACCGAGATCGCAGTCAACGCCTCGGTCGATGCGATCCGGTCGCAAGGATTCGCGCGTTCGATTGGCCGCGCCACGCTCGATCTCGACGTGCAGCGTCCCGTCGGCCGCGACCGCCTCGTGCTGCGCACCATCGCCACCGGGGCCGCCGGTTCTGCTGTGCCACGGCAGTACGAAACGTTTCTCGGTGGGCCGGTCACGGCGCCCGGCATGCAATTTCACACGCTTCGCGGCCGCGCCGGCGTGTCGCAGCGCATCGAGTGGCAGCATGGCGTGCCCGGGCCCACTATCCCGCTGGGACGCTACGGTACGGTACCGGGCCAGATCGTGCTGGCACCGTTCGCGTCACTCGCGTGGACCGATGGTCGCAGTGCGTCGAACACCACCGGCGTGAACGGCTGGTATCCGTCGATCGGACTCGGCGGCATCGGCCTGTTCAATCTCCTGCGTGCCGATGTCGCACGCGGACTTCGCGATGGACGCTGGATGTTCTCCATCGATGTGACGCGCGACTTCTGGAGAATTCTGTGATCGGTGGTGAGACCGTACCCGTGCGCGTGAGCATCGTCGACCTGGTGGTGGCGCGCTTTGGCGCAACAGGGCTCGAAACGCTGCTGTTGCGGCGCGCCGCTGGCATGCGCTGCACCGGCGCGTGGGAAATCGTTCACGGCAAGATCGAGCACGGCGAGACGCCCGATGCTGCCGCCCGGCGCGAACTCCGCGAAGAGACTGGCCTCACCTGCGACCGACTCTACAACATCACCCTCGGCGGCTTCTACCTGCACCAGCAGCGCGTGCTGAGCCTGACGGTCGTGTTCTGTGCGATCGTCTCACCCGATGCGCCGTCGCCCGCGATCGGCGAAGAGCACGATGCGTTCGAGTGGCTGCCGATGGCCGAGGCGATGGAACAGTGCGCGTGGCCGCGAGAACGTGAGGCGATGCAGCACATCACGCACCTGCTGCGGAATGGCCGCGATGGTGGCGCAGTCGAGGATGTGCTCCTCGTTCGCTAGTCTGCTCACACCGTGACCGTTGCAGTGATCTCGCAACATTTGCGAGTCACCGTTGGGGGTCACACTTCGTCGGCGTCGAACGGATTCTCGTCCGAGATGGGCGTCTCATCGAACGCCGCCGTATCGGCGTCGCCTTCCGCACGCGGCACATACACCGGCTCCTCGCGCCACGGCCCCGCTTCGATCAGCGACACCAGCGCTCCAGCCAATTCATCGCGCCCGATGTTCTCGTGCGCGCTGAACGGGATCACCTGATCCTCGTCCACGCCGTATGCCTCGCAGAGCTCCGTGATGCGCTTCGCCCGCGCGGCGCGACCGAGCTTGTCCACCTTCGTCAGCGCCAGCAGCGTCGGCACGCCGAGTTCAGCGAGAAAGTCGAGCATCACGCGATCGTCGGCGGTGGGGTCGTGCCGCACATCCAGCAGCTGCACCACGCCGCGCAAATACGGGCTGTTGCGCATGTAGCCGGCGATAAGGGGCTTCCACGCCGCTTTGCGATCCTTGCTGATCTTCGCGTAGCCGTAGCCGGGCAGGTCGACCAGCATGAACAGCTCGTTCACACGGAAAAAATTCAGCTCACGAGTGCGGCCTGGAGTACGGCTCACACGCGCGAATGCCTTCCGGCGCACCAGCGCGTTGAGCAGCGAACTCTTGCCCACGTTGGAGCGACCCGCGAAGGCGATCTCCGGCAGCTCTGGTTCGGGACGCCAACCATCCACCGTCGCCATGGGGCCGGAGAAGGTCAGCGAGCGGATGACCAGCGGGTCGGACGGCTTCGCCGGTTCCGTGGTGGGGGCCTGCGGTGCATCAGGATCAGTCACGCAATCTCAGTGAGGGTGCACGGGCGCACGGCGTCCACGCTCGCGGCGCGGCTGCGCGGCAGCCACTGGAACGGTGGCGGCACCTGGCGCGGGCGGCGGCGCGATCACCGGCGCCAACGAGGGCGATCGCAGGCCGTGAGCAAGGACTTCGTCCATGTTGCCCACGAGATGGAAGGTGATCGCGTCGCGGACTTCCTGCGGAATCTCCTCGAGGTCGCGCACGTTGCCCTTCGGCAGCAGCACATGACTGATGCCGGCGCGGTGCGCCCCGACCGCCTTCTCCTTCACGCCGCCGATCGGCAGCACGCGGCCGCGCAGGGTGATCTCGCCGGTCATGGCGACATCACCACGCACCGGCGCGCCGGTGAGCGCGCTGACCACCGCCGTCGCGATCGCGATGCCGGCGCTCGGTCCATCCTTCGGCGTGGCCCCGGCGGGAATGTGGATGTGGATGTCCTTCGTCTTGTAGAAGTCGGGGGCGATGCCGAGCTGTGTCGCACGCTGCCGCGCGTAGCTCATCGCCGCCGATGCCGACTCCTTCATCACGTCGCCCAGCGTGCCGGTGAGCTGCAGCCGACCGCGCCCGTCGACCACGCTGACCTCGATCTCGAGCGTCTCGCCACCGACGGTCGTGTAGGCGAGGCCCGTGGCCACGCCCACCTTGTCGTCCAGCGACGTATCGTCGGGATCGTACTGCATCGCGCCGAGCAGCGTCGTGAGCTCGCTCGTGCGCACGACGAGCGGTGCAGGGGCCTTCGACGATGCCGGTGCCTCCGCGCGCTGCCGCGCAAGCTTGCGCGCCACGCGGGCCAGCCGGCGCTCGAGATCGCGCACGCCCGCCTCGCGCGTCCAGCCGCGGCAGATCGTGCGCAGTGCATCCGTTTCCCAGGTGACGTCAGCGGGATCGATACCCACCGCCTTCAGCGTGCGCGGTACCAGAAACTGCGTCGCGATCGCCAGCTTTTCCTGATCGAGGTATCCGGTGAGTCGGATGATCTCCATCCGGTCACGCAGCGGCTCGGGAATTCCCGAGAGCGAATTCGCCGTCGTGATGAACAGCACCTGGCTCAGGTCGTAGTCGATCTCGAGATAGTGATCGTTGAACGCCGTGTTCTGCTCGGGGTCCAGCACTTCCAGCAGTGCCGCCGACGGATCGCCACGCCAGTCGGCACCGAGCTTGTCCACTTCATCCAGCAGCAGCACCGGGTTCACGCTTTCCGCGCGCCGCATGGACTGGATGATGCGGCCCGGCATCGCACCGATGTATGTGCGACGATGCCCGCGGATCTCGGCCTCGTCGCGCACGCCGCCGAGCGACATGCGCACGAACTTGCGACCCAGCGCCCCGGCGATCGAACGCGCCAGCGACGTCTTGCCCACACCCGGCGGACCGACCAGGCAGAGAATCGGACCATCCATCTTCCCGACCTGCTGCAGCACGGCGATGTAGTCGAGAATACGGTCCTTCACGTCCTCGAGGCCGTAGTGGTCCTCGTCCAGCACCTGCTTCGCACGGCGCACGTCGAGCGTGTCGTCGGTGCGCACATGCCATGGCAGTGTCAGCACCCAATCCAGGAAGGTGCGGCTGACGGTCGCCTCGGGACTCAGCGGTGCCATCTTCCGAAGCTTGCGGACCTCGCGACGCGCACGTGTCAGCACCGCCTCGGGCAGTCTCGCGGCCACCAGCTGCGTCTCGAGTTCCTGCACGTCATCACCATCCTCGTTGCCGAGCTCACGGTGAATCGCCCGCAACTGTTCCTGCAGGTAGAACTCGCGCTGATTCTGGAACAGCGCGCCGCGCACATCGTCCTCGATCTTCCGTTCGAGGCGCAGCAGCTCCACTTCGCCGGCCAGCGTCATCGTCAGCTGGTCGAACAGAATGCCAAGGTTCGGGGCGTCGAGCAGTCGCTGACGCACCTCGAGCTTCACGCTCAGGTGCGCGGCCATCAGGCACGCCTGCTGCTCATGCGTCTCGGCGCTGGCAATGAGGCGCACGATCTCGTCGGGCAGGCGGCGATGCAGCGCCACGTACTCCTCGAACGATGCGATCGCACGGCTCGCCTGGCGCTCCTCGTCCTCGCTCAGCGCCACCGCATCGAGCGGATACGGACGGATGTTCGCCTTGAGGTGCGCGCCGACCATGGCGTAGCGCGTGACCTTGGCGCGCGCGAGCGACTCCACCAGCACGCGCGTGGTGCCGTTCTGCAGGCGCGAGATCTGGAGCACGCGCGCGACGACGCCGACGCGATACAGATCCGTGCTGCCCGGCTCCTCGGTGTCGGCGCGCTTCTGCGCGACCAGCAGCACGAGCGAGTCGTCGGCGACGGCGGTATCGAGTGCAGCGAGGCTGGCGGCGCGGCCGACCAGCAGTGGCATGACGACGTGGGGGAAGATCACGACGTCACGCAGCGGCACTACTGGCAACCGCTCTGGCGTCTCGATCGTGTCCCCCTCGCGCCGGAAGACCGGGCTCAGAGCTACGCTTCCTTCTTTCGTCGAGCGGGAGAGATCTCGAGCAGAGGCTGTGCGCGGCTCGTCACGCAGCTCTCGATGACGCGAACCTCGGTCACATCCTCGCGGCTCGGCAGGTCGAACATCACGTCCATCAGAATCTCCTCGAGAATCGCGCGCAGTCCGCGCGCACCCGTACCGCGACGGAGGGCCTTGGCCGCCACCGCGCGCAGCGCACTGTCCTCGAAGTCCAGCTTCACCTCCTCGAGGGCGAAGAGCTTCTGGTACTGCTTCACCAGCGCATTCTTCGGCTCGCGGAGGATCTGGACCAGCGTGTCCTCGTCCAGCGACTCGAGCGGCACGGCCACCGGCAGGCGGCCCACCAGTTCCGGGATGATCCCGAAGCGCAGCAGATCATCCGGCTCGACATTCGCGAACGGCTCCTTGGCCGTGCGCTCGATCAGCGCCTTGTCGGCACCACCGAACCCGATGCGCTGCTTGCCCACCCGCGCCTCGATGATCTTCTCGAGACCATCGAAGGCACCACCGCAGATGAACAGAATGTCTTTCGTGTTGATCTGGATGTATTCCTGCTGCGGATGCTTGCGGCCACCCTGCGGCGGGACACTCGCGACCGTGCCTTCCAGGATCTTGAGCAGCGCCTGCTGCACGCCTTCGCCGCTCACGTCGCGCGTGATGCTCGGATTCTCGCTCTTGCGCGCGATCTTGTCGATCTCGTCGATGTAGACGATGCCGCGCTCGCACTCCTGCACGTTGAAATCGCCTGCCTGCAGC
>JBBSCZ010000187.1:0-6452 GCA_038249795.1 Gemmatimonadales bacterium
ATGGCGCCGGCGTACGGCAGCTCGAAGAAGAACGCCACCGACATCCGCCTCGCCATCGACGCCGTCGAACTCATGTTCACGCGTCCCGAGATCGGCACCTTCATCCTGCTCTCCGGCGACTCCGATTTCTCGAGCATGGTGATGAAGCTCAAGGAGTACGGCAAGTACGTGATCGGCGTCGGCATCCGCGAAAGCTCCAGCGACCTGCTGGTGATGAACTGTGACGAATACTACAGCTACAATGCCCTCGCCGGCCTGGTGAAGACCAGCGACGAGGAGCAGGTCAAGCGCGATCCGTGGGAGCTCGTCACCGAGTCGCTCGCGCGCATGGTGCGCAATGGCGACGTCATGCGTGCCGATCGCCTCAAGCAGGTGATGCAGGACATCGACAACGGCTTCGACGAGAAGGATCTCGGCATGTCGAAGTTCTCGAAGTTCGTGCAGGAGGCAGCGCAGAAGGGTCTGCTCACCCTCACGCGTCTCGAGAACGGCCAGTTCGAAATCGCACCGCCGGGCGAGAAGGCGACCGGCTCGGCGCCAGCCGTGGCCTCGGCCGATGTCGCCGGTGCTCTCGACGAAGCCGCCGAGAAGGAGGACGGCGAGGAGCGCTCCAGCCGCCGCCGTCGCGGTCGTGGACGTGGTCGCGGTGGACGCGATCGCGAGCCTCGCGTGCTCGGCGATGTGGTCGCTACGGCAGTCGCCGCCAGTGAGCCCACTGGTGACGTGGCCGATGAGGTTGCGTCGGACGAAACCGTTGAAGCACCGGTGGCCGTCGCGGCACCGGCAGCCCGTGCCGAGCGCGCACCGCGCCCGGAGCGCTCACGCCGCGCTCCGCGCGCCGAAATACCACGCGCCGAGACGTCGCGGGCTGAAACGTCGCGGGCTGAAACGCCGCGGGCCGAAACACCGCGGGCCGAAACGCCACGCGCGGCCCAGGGCCGCGATTCGATCGGACTTGGCGGCGAACGCCTCACCCGCAGCGAAGCCTTCGATCTGGTGCGCAAGGCTGTTGCTGCCACATCGAGGGACGATGCACCGGCGGCGATGCTCGCCGTCCGCGAAAGTGCGGCCGCACTGCTGGGCCGCGACAGCGAGAGTCTCAGCGAGCGCAACTTCGTGCGCATCCTGCAGGATGCCCATGACGCCGACGTCGTCGACCTGCGTAGGCGTGGCGATTCGTGGGAAGTGGCACCGGTGCAGCAGGTGGCCGAAGTGTCGGAGCAGCTCGCGCAGCACGAAGCCGCGAACGCCCCGAAGCCGGTCGCCGGTCCGCCGGCTCCGCGTGGCATGGGCTCGCGTGGTGGTGGCCGCGGTGGCCGCCTCGGCGCGCCGCCGCCAGGACTGCTGATGGTCGGCGTGGTGGACGACGAGCCGGCCGTGGCCGCTGCCGCTCCGGTGTCGGCACCGGTGGCGACTCCGGCACGTGTACCTGCACCGACCGCTCCGCCCGAGGCACCCGAATCCAAGCCTGCAGCACCAGCCGCCAAGGTGGCGGGTCGTGGCAATGGACGTCCGGCAGCGAAGAAGGCTGCGGCACCGGCGAAGAAGGCGGCGGCACCGGCAAAGCCGGCGGCCGCTCCAGCCAAGCCGGCTGTTGCAGCGAAGAAGGCACCGGCCAAGAAGGCGGCTGCCAAGACGCCGGCCAAGACCGCCGCCAAGAAGACGGCCAAGCGGTAGATCGCCGCGCCGTAGTGGCAGTCGAACGTCCGCGTCACCGGTTTCGGTGGCGCGGACGTTCTGCATTCCCGCCCATCATCTTTCCTCGATGCCGACTGTACTCCCCCGCACGATTTACGACCGCGATCCTGCCCTGGTGGCGCGCGAGATGCTCGGCATGCTGCTGCTGGTCGACGATGCCGACGGCACGGTGCATCGCGCGCGCATCGTCGAGACGGAGGCGTACCTGGGACCGCACGATCCGGCCTGTCATGCGGTGGTGGGCCGGACCCAACGGACCGAGCATCTGCACGGACCACCGGGGCGGGCGTACGTGTATCGCATCTATGGTCTGCACTGGTGCCTGAATGCGGTGACGCTGCCCGACGGGGTGGGATCGGCGGTACTCATCCGCGCGGTGGAGCCCATCGGTACCCTCGATGCATTGTGGCGCCGTCGTCCGGCAGCGCGGCGCGAGCGGGACTTGAGCAACGGACCCGGCAAGCTGTGTGCGGCTTACGGCATCACCGGCGCTTACGATGGCACTTCGCTGCAGCGTGGTCCGATTCGCATTGCCCGTGGAGCTGCGATTGCGGCTGCAAACATCGCGGTGTCGCCGCGGATCGGTATCACCCGTGCGGCCGACTGGCCACTCCGTTTCTTTGAGCGAGGCAATCCGTTCGTCTCCGCCACGCCCGGACACTTCGCCGTCACCCCATACACACCATGACTCTCGTCTCTGCATTGCGCATGTCTCCGTGCATCCCGCTGCGCGCGTCGTCGCACGCCTCATCGTGCACCACATTGTGCACGACACTGGTGCTGTGTGTTCTCACCGCCGGCACACTCCACGCGCAGCGTCCCGGCACGCAGCGTCGTCCCGCGCCGACGTCGCGCCCCGTCGCTGACATCACCGACTCGCTGTCCGACGTGTCACCGCGGGCGATGAAGCTCTGGCGTGAGGCGATCGTGGTCGACACGCACAACGACATGCCGACCAAGGTGGCCGACGAGCGTTACGACGCCGACGTGCGCAACGTGGTGGGCTTTGGGCAGGGGAAGGGATCCACCGACTACCCGCGTCTGCTGCAGAGCGGACTCACCGGCGTGTTCATGTCGGCCTTCGTCGATGCGCCGTATGCGATCATGAAGCCCGACAGTTCGTTCGCACGCGCCATGATGCTCACGAATCAGGTGAAGCGGTTCGTGCGCCGCCATCCCGACCGCCTGCTGTTCGCGACCAACGGCGGTGACCTGCGCCGAGCCAAGCGTCAGGGCAAGGTTGCGGTATTCGTCGGCGTGGAAGGCGGGCATGCCATCGAGGGTTCGATGGTCAACCTGCGTCGCCTGCACTCGGCCGGTGTGCGCTACATGACCCTCACCTGGAACAACGGCAATTCATGGGCGGGCGCTGCCGCCGGCACCAACAACACGCGCACGCAGGGACTCACCGGGTACGGCCGGGAGATCGTGCGCGAGATGAATCGTATCGGCATCCTGATCGACATCTCGCACGTCTCCGACAGCACCTTCTGGGACGCCGTCGCGACGAGCACCATGCCGGTCATCGCGTCGCACTCGAGTGCACGCGCCCTCGCGACGCACCGCCGTAACCTCACCGACGACATGCTCCGTGCGGTCGCGAAGACGGGCGGCGTGGTGAACGTGAACTTCTTCAGCCAGTTCATCGACTCCACCTACATCAATCGCTATGCCGCGATCGAGCCCCGCCTCCGCGCCGAGGACCGACGCCTGCGCGAGGCCGGCACGCCGAACGAGCAGATCCGCACACAGGTCGTCGCACTGCGCCAGCAGCTGCTGGATTCGATTCCCGACACGCCGCTGTCGGTGCTCATCGATCACATCGACCACATCGCCAAGGTGGCCGGCGTGGACCACGTCGGCATCGGCTCCGACTTCGACGGCGTCACGGCGCTCCCGATCGGCATGGAAGACGTCACCCGCCTCCCCCGCATCGCACAGGCACTCCTCGACCGCGGCTACCGCGACGATGACGTGAAGAAGATCATCGGCGGCAACATGCTCCGCATCCTCGAAACCGCCATCGACCCCACCGAGCGCCTGCGCCCGTAACTGTACTGCGAACTGCTGAACGCGGAGACCGGAGACTCGGGGGCACAGACTCCATCGAGTCGGCACTCGTTCGCGGCCGATGCTCAGAAAATGGGGGAACTGCCATGCCGAGAGCAGTCCCCCCAGTAACCCAAATGCGTTGACGCTAGAACTCATTTGCCGTACACATTTCTGATCCCTCCGCGCCTCTGCGCCTCCATGTCAGGCAGTTCCTGACGGGACAGGTATGACCCGAAGATTCACGGCACGAGCGCGCGGGATTTGGAGCGTTCGGCGGAGGTCAGGATGGTGTTGTAGACCAGCTTGAACGTCCCCCAGCTCTGCCCGCGATACTGCGGGCGGAAGCCGAACATCACCACGCGACCTGCACCCACCGTGATGTCGACCGCCGCCGCCTTGCCTGCGAGCACTTCGCTGCCGGTGAGGTAGCCGCTCATCAGGATCGACGACGCGCCTGCGGGATAGCGCAGCGGCACTTCGACGTTGGCATCCTGCGCCACGTCGAATACCGTCGAATTGGTGAAGTACACCGGGACGGTGTCGGGCATGCCCATGGTGAGACGATGGCCGGCCGCCGAGAGCGTGCGCAGAATCGAACCCGGGGCCACCACGTTGACGCCCGCTGGCGCGGAAGTGGAGTCGTCACGGGCACGGCCGTCGCGCGCCGGCGCACGGGATTGTGGCGAGATGCGACGAACCGGCAGCCCGGGTACGGCATCCATCGCCAGCTCGCTGCCGCGGTCGAACGTCATCAGCACGCCGCCTGCGGCCACGAATGCGCCGATCGCCTTTACGCCGGCTGCGCCGAGACCACCCGCGTACTCCGCCGGGGCACCGCTGGCCGCGAGCCCGTCCTTCGCCTCGCGCAGCGACATGTCGGGAATGATCAGCACGTCATACCGAGCGCGCAGCGTGCCGCTCTTCACCACACTGTCGGTGACATTGGTGAACGGGACGCCCTGCGTGTCGAACAGCCAGCGTGTCCACCCCTCGTCCATGCTGGCAGTCCACGGCTTGTAGAGGGCCACCCGTGGCGCCTTCGTCAGGCGCGTGCGCTCGCCGCTGGTCGAGGCCAGAGTGGCTGCGCCACACCAGCCGCCACCGGGGGTGAAGCCCTTCGCGAACGATGACGGCACCGTCACCGACGCCGCATCGCCGCTGCGCCGCATGTCGACGCGCACGCCCTTCTTCAACGCCGCGAACGTCGTCGGGAAGGCCCGCGAATCGCGCAGATCGAGCGTCACGTACGCGCCCGTCGGCAACGCGCACGCGGCTCCCGCTGCCACCGCCGGCGTGGCGCCGGTCTTCTCGAGTCGCACCGTCACGCCCATCTGATACGGCAGCGTCCAGCCGGCCACGTCGTACGGGCGATCACCGGCGCTGGCAGGCCACTTCTGCTCCTCGAACAGGTCGCGCACATGCGCCGCATACGGCTGCTCGAGCGATACCGTCCACGATCCGCCGTTGGCACGGATCGCATCGTCGTTGCCCGTGACTTCCACCCCACCGCGCCGGAGCACCTGTACCAGTCCGTACGCCGCCGCCGGATCGTGCTGCCTGGCGTCGATCACGTACTGCATGCCCTTGCCCATCTCGAGCTGCGTGCGAGCCACCTGCACCATCGAGCGGGTGATGTCGCCACGCATCTCCGACGCCATGGTGACCAGTGCCTGCGCGGCGATCAGCTCGTAGTCCATGATGTCGCGCAGACGCCAGGTGCCGCCCTGCCACGGACTCGGATAGTTCACGCGCGGTTCGTTGCGCAGACTGCCGCGGTTGGCCGTGACCTCCTCTGGCCTGAGCGTGATCGGCGATGCGATCCGTACGCTGGCCGCTTCCGTCAGCAGGCCGATCATGTTGTGGCGCGTCGGCGTGGATCGTGCGCCACCGTTCCACCACAGATCGTAGGTGACGCCGTCGCCCACACCCGTCTTCCCCGCCTGCTGCAGCGCCCACGACATCCGCTGCCCCACCAGGTTGATGCCGCGGACGATCCGCACATCCACGTTCTGGTTGATCGGGTCGATGTGCGGCGGCACGGTCAGGCGCATGCCATTGCTGCCCTGCTGGTGCACGTCGTAGAACACCTGCGGAAAGTACTTCGTGTAGAGCGCCGAGCTGATGACTCGGGTCTCCTGCTGCGTCACCATGTACCAGTCGCGATTGTTGTCGTGGCCCACGTACTGGTGGTAGAGCCATGGCATCACGCCACCCTCGAACGGTGTGCCGACACCCTTCTTGTACCATTCGGTGATCATCTGCATGCCGTCCGGATTGGCCGACGGCACCAGCGCCACCACCACGTTCCGCAGCGATTGCTGCAGCGAGTCGACCGTCGCCAGCTGATACGCCAGCTCCATCGCCATCTGGCTCGACGCGATTTCGGTGCTGTGCAGGTTACAGTTGATCCACAGCACGACCGGCGACGCGTTCACCAGCGAATCCTCTGCGGCACGGCTCAGCGTACGCGGATCGGCGAGCCGCTTCTGCACGGCCAGGATCGCATCGAGTCGGCGGATATTCTCGGGCGTCGAGATTGCCGCCACGATCATCGGACGACCCTGTGTGGTGGTCCCGATCGTGTCCAGCTTGACGCTGGGCGAACGCTGGGCGAGCGTGGCGAAGTAGCGCAGAATCTGCGGCCAGTCGGCCAGTGTCCGATCGGCGCCGATCGGCATCGAGAGCGCTTCGGCCGGTGTCGG
>JBBSCZ010000188.1:0-6433 GCA_038249795.1 Gemmatimonadales bacterium
CAGGTGTCCGCCACTTAGTTGCTTGCGACTGCGACTGCAACTGCAACTGCAACTGCAACTCTGGTCACGCGAAGGCGCGAAGCAACGGAGGTAGGGAGGGGTGTGCTCTGTGCGAACTCGGCATCGCACAGAGGACACAGAGGGCTCCCAGCGACGGGCAACCTTACATGCCGAATCGTTCATGAGGAGTGCGTTGGGAACTGCGTGCGGCGATGCTGTTCATCCCCAACATTGAGCTTGCACGCGAGTGGAAGCTCGCTTTACGCTCAAGGCCCCCTGTGCCCTCCGTGTCCTCTGTGCGATGCCTGGTTCCTAACAAATACCCCCTCCCAACCTCCGTTGCTTCGCGCCTTCGCGTGAACAGAGTTGCAGTTCCACGAACGAAAGCGAGAGATTTAGAAAACGCAGCTGGTCCGAGCCGGAATGGTCAGTGAAATTCCGCCCGCGGCAGCAACAGGCGCCGCGCAGGCCTCGAGCACGTCGACACCGAGCGTCATCGGCGGAAGCGAGACGGTGGTGGCGGTGGTGTCGTTGTTGATTGCCACCACGGTCGTCCCGCGGCGGTAGACCCAGACCTGATTGCTCACCGAGAGGTTTTCCATCCGGGCGCGACGCAGGTCGGCACGTCCGGCACGCAATGTCAGCAGTATCTGCAGATGTGACCACACCCCCTGTTCGACATCGGTGCGGCCACTCGGCTCGAACGCGTTACGCGGATCCTCGCGCCAGCCGCCGGGAAAGTCGCGGCGGTTGTCGGGGTCGTTGCCGCCCGGCAGCGCTATTTCATCGCCATAGTATACCAATGGCGTTCCGCGGACCGTCGCGAGCACGGTGTACGCCATCTTCAAGCCGGCGACGGTCGCACCCGGTTCATTCATGAAGCGGCCGACGTCGTGCAGGCCGAGCAGCGTCACGAGCGCGTCGGGGTTTGGATAGAGGTAGTCGCGGGCCAGCATCTGCGGCACGTCGCGGATCGAGCCACCGCGGGCAAAGGCGCTGCGCAGTGTGTAGTGCAGCGGGAAGTCGAAGAGGGCGTCGACCTTGCCGTCGATGCCGTCGTACTGCGTGCGCCCACCCTGAAAGAACGACACGAACGTCGGGTCGCCGTCCAGCACTTCGCCCACCACCTTGAACTTCGGATACTCCTTGCGGATCGCGGTCATCCAGTCGCGCCAGAACGCGCGCGGTACGTACGGCCACGTGTCCTGACGGATGCCGTCCATGCCACTCATCCCGATCCACCAGAGCGTGTTCTGGATGATGTACCGCGCCACTTCGGGATCGTCCTGGTCGAAGTCGGGGAGGATGTCGATGAACCACCCGTCGAGCGTCGCCTGTCGCATCGCCGGCGGCGAGTACGGGTCGTGCAGCGTCCACGTCTGCCAGGTGTTGTTCGGGTGCTTCGCGGCGGTGCCGTGAAACCAGGTCGGCGTCGGCGAGTCGCTGGCCCACGGGTGATACGGGCCCGTATGATTGGCGACCATGTCGAGCACGATCTTGATGCCCATGGCGTGGGCCTCATCGGTCACCGACTTGAACGACGCCATGTCGCCGAAATGCTCATCCACCGCGTACATGTCGGTCGCGCCGTAGCCGTGATAATCGGTGATCGGCTGCCCGTCGTACGTTTCCTTCCGGTTCAGCGCGTTGTGGTTGTCGTACAGCGGATTGAGCCAGATCGCGGTGATCCCCAGCTGCTTCAGGTAGGGCAGGCGACGACGCAGCCCTTCCAGATCGCCGCCGTGGTAATAGCGCGCCTTGCTGCGATCGTGGAGGCCGGGTGACACCGCCGGTGAGTCGTTGGCCGTGTCACCGTTGGCGAAACGATCGGGCATCACCTGGTACATCACGTCTTCCTGACTGAACCCCTGAAACCGTCCGGTCGTCGCCAGCCTGGGCGCGATGGTGAACGGCACCAGTGCCTGTCCGCTGGCTGTGCGCAGCGTCAACGGATAGCTCCCCGGTCGAGCGGTGGCTGGGATCGTCACGTCCACGAATGCGTAGGTGCCGGCCGCGCTCACTGTCACGCGCGCGCAGCGCAGTCGCGGACAGGTGAGACGTGCGCCCGTGAGGTGCGTGCCGCGGATGAGCACTCGCACCGGATTGATCGAATGCTGTCCCCACCAGTTGGGAGGATCGACCTTCTCGATCGTCGGGGCCTGCGCACCCAAAGCTGCAGCGACGCACGTCGTCAGCAGCATTACGCGACGGATGATCGCGTGGAATCGTGTCACATCAGCGGTCATAGATGTCCACCATGATGCGGAGACGCTTCGCCATGTCGGGCATGAGCATGTCCCAGCTGAAGCGGAAGGCCCAGTTGCCCGATGACTTGCCCGGCGTGTTCATGCGCGTGTCACTGCCCGTGCCGAGAATGTCCTGCAGCGGGATCAGCACCGTGTTCGCCACTGACGCGAGTCCCACGCGAATCAGCGTCCAGTTCATCTCGCTGCCATCGGTGCCGAGGTAGTCGAGTGCGTACTGCTTCTCACGAGACACTTCGTCGGCCGTGCGCGTCGAGTCGCTCACGCCGGCGGAATTCCACCAGCCCACGGTCGTGTCGTTGTCGTGCGTGCCGGTGTATGCGACGCGGTCGCGCGGGAAGTTGTGTGGCTTGAACTCGTGCGCCTGTCCATCGCCGCCGAAGGCGAACTGCAGGATGCTCATGCCGGGGAAGCCGAACTGCTCACGCAATGCTTCGACCTCGGGTGTGATCAGGCCGAGGTTTTCAGCCACGATCGGCAGCTTGCCAAGCTGCGTCTCGATCGCGATGAACAGATCCGCGCCCGGCCCCTTCACCCAGCGCCCAAGCTCGGCCGTCACCGCGGTACCCGGTACTTCCCAGTACGCCTCGAAGCCGCGAAAGTGATCGAGCCGCACGCTGTCGAACAGCTGAAACGCTGCGCGCATGCGGCGCACCCACCAGGCATAACCGGTCTGCTTCATCGCATCCCAATTGTAGATCGGGTTGCCCCAGCACTGGCCGGTGGCGGAGAAATAGTCGGGTGGCACACCAGCCTGCACCAACTTGTTGCCGTCATCGTCGAGCATGAAAGACTCGCGATTCGCCCAGACGTCGGCGCTGTCGTGCGCAACGTAGATTGGCAGGTCGCCCATCAGCTCGATGCCGCGTTCCTTCGCCGCCGTTTTCAACGCGTAAAACTGTGTGAAGAAGTAGAACTGCTCCACCTGATAGCGCGTGATGGTGGTGGCGAGTTTCAGCCGCCACGTCGCCATCGCGGCGGGTTCGCGACGTGCCGCGGCCGGCTCCCACTTCGTCCACTCCACACCACCGTGCGCCTCTTTCAGCGCCATGAACAGTGCATAATCCGGAAGCCAGTCGGTGTTCGCGGCGACGAATGCGTGATAGCGCGGATCGGGCACGTACGACGACATGACCTCGAGCAGCCGCTGGCGCTTGTGCGGAATGACGTGCTCGAATTCCACCGTGTGCGGTGGAAACTGCGTGGTGTCGGGACCGGGAAGATGAATCAGCAGCGCGTTGCCGGCGAAGGCCGAGAAACACTGATATGGCGAGTCGCCATAGCCAGTGGGACCCACCGGCAGCATCTGCCAGATCTTCAGCCCGGACTCGGCCATGAAGTCGAGAAACTTGTACGCATCGGGCCCCAGGTCGCCGATGCCCATGGCGCCGGGAAGGGAGGTCGGATGCAGCAGGACGCCGGCAGCTCGTGGAAAGGTCATCGGTACAGTGCAGGTCGGTATCTGAAAGCTCGGGGTGAGCTGCGGCAGCGCGGACGGTGAAATGGTGGCGCATGCCACACGGTTCCGCTACGGCTGAATGCCGCCGATTGTTCGCGCGCCACGAGCGGGCTCGCGCTATTTTCCCCGCATGACGGATCACACCGAATCGGAGCTGCGTCACGGCGATTGGGCTGCCGTCACATCGTCGCACGGTGCCAGCCTGCGCGGCCTGTCCTGGCGCGGCGAGCCGGTCGTGACCGGCTACCGCGGGGCCGGAGCGAAGCAGGGTGGGCAGGGCGACGTCCTGATTCCTTTCCCCGGTCGCGTCAAGGGTGGCACCTACGAGTGGGACGGCGTGCGCTATCAGCTCCAGCGCACCGACAAGGAAGGTCCGAACGCGATCCACGGCTTCGTCCGCGCAGCGGACTGGGTCACCGATGCCGGCGATCCTGCGGCGGTGACCTATCGATTAAATTTCGTTGGTGCCGAGGGCTACCCGTTCCCACTGACGATCCGGTTGCGGTACGTACTCGATGATGCCGGGCTCACGGTGGAGTGCAGCGCGACGAATGCCGGCAGCCGCGATGCACCAATGGGCATGGGCTTCCACCCCTACTTCACCCTCGGCTCACCGCTGGTGAATACCGACACGCTGACACTGCCGTTCGCCGAGGTGCTCGAGTTCGAGGCGCTGATTCCAACAGGCGGAGTGTTGGCCGTCAATGACGCCGGCCTCGACTTCCGAACTCCACGCGAGATCGGCACCACGCAGTTCAACCACTGCTTCGCCACGCCGACCCGCGACGTATCCGGCCGCGCCGTCGTGACGCTGCAGGGCGGAGCACGCGCCGTGCATGTCTGGATGGACGAATCGTTCGGCCACGTGGTCATCTACACCGGCGAAGCCCTCCCCCCAACGCTCGCACGCACCAGCATCGCCATCGAACCGATGACCTGTGCCACCGACGCCCTGAACCACCCCGCATGGGGCCTCCTCCGCCTGCGAGCAGATGAAACCCACGTCGCCCGCTGGGGCGTAGCCCTGACCACGACCACGTAGCGCCCCGAAAGTCCATCACCAGCCAGCTCCAACACATCACCCCACATCATCCCATACCACCCGATAACACCCCACATCACCCCACCACTCGCCCCGCCCACTCCCCAGCAGTTCTGCCGTTCCGTGGTTGTGTCGTTCTGCGGCCGTGCCGTTCTGCGATAGGCTGGAAGCTGTTGCTTGTTTTTGAAGTTTGCTGTGCGCCAGACCGCCCGAGTGACGCGTGGACGTACCTCCAACACCAACTCGCATGAATCCCAGATTTCGCTCCGTACTCCTCGCGCTGTGCTGCCTGCCTGCGCTGGCACACGCGCAGCAGACCGCGCGACTGCGCGTGCCATTCACGATCGATACGTTACCAAATGGTCTGACCCTGATCGTGCACGAGGATCACTCCGTGCCCATCGTCACCGTCAACACCTGGTTCCATGTCGGGTCGGGTGACGAGAAGCCCGGCCGCACCGGTTTCGCGCACCTCTTCGAGCACCTGATGTTCATGGGCTCGGAGAATGCGCCGTATCCGCAGTTTGACCGGCTGCTCGAGGCGGCGGGAGCAATCAACAACGGCTCCACCACGGAAGACCGCACCAACTACTACGAGGCGGGCCCTGCCAGTTCGCTGCGTTTGATGCTCTGGCTCGATGCCGATCGCATGGGGTGGCTGCTGCCGACCATGGACGTGCCGAAGGTGGACCTGCAGCGCGACGTGGTGAAGAACGAGCGTCGGGAAGGATTGGAGAATCAGCCGTACGGCATGGTGCGGGACATCTCGCCACCGCTCATGTATCCCGCAGGTCATCCGTATTCATGGACCGTCATCGGTTCGATGGCTGATCTCTCGTCCGCGTCACTGGACGACGTGAAGGACTTCTTCCGTCGCTACTACGCGCCGAACAACGCCACCATCGTGGTGGCTGGTGACGTCAGCACCGACTCCGTGCGTGCCATCGTGCGCGAGTACTTCAGCGCCGTCCCGCGAGGTCCCGCCATCGAGCGACCCACGCCCGCGCCGTTCACCGTGCGCGACACTGCCGTCATGCTCGAGGATCGCGTGCAGCTCGCGCGGCTCTATCTCAACTGGCACACGGTGAAGGCCACCGATGCCGACACGCCGGCGTTGCAACTCGCCGCCTATGTGCTGGCCGGTGCACGCACCAGCCGACTCACGCAGGACCTCGTCTACGGCGGTGAGGTTGCGACGACCGTGCAGGCGTACAACGATGCCAAGCGTCTCGATGGCGACTTCAGTATCGTCGCCACCGCACGCCCCGGCGTCGCACTCGACACGCTGCAGGCACTCATCGATCGCAACCTGCAACGCCTCGCCAGCGATGGCCCCAGCGCGCGCGAACTCGGTCAGGCGCGCAATGTCATCGAGGCGGCGTTCCTCCGCAGCATCCAGACCGTGAGCGGAAAGGCCGATCAGCTCAATCGGTATCACTACCAGACCGGTAATCCCGACGGCTTTCAGGAGGATCTCGATCGCCTGCAGGCCGTCACCGCCGCCGACATCCAGCGCGTGGTACGCAGGTATCTGCAGGCGCCGCGCGTGATGATCTCCGTCGTTCCCCAGGGCAAGCCTGCGCTTGCCGCCACGAAGAAGCAGGTGACCCCGTGATCCGCTGCTCCCTGATGCTCGCGCTCCTCGCACCCGTTGCCGCCAGCGCGCAG
>JBBSCZ010000189.1:0-6400 GCA_038249795.1 Gemmatimonadales bacterium
GATGCCGGGCATGTCACGCAAAATGCGAACGTGGTGAAAACCGAGCCCGCCGGCGCCCGCGACTCCGATGCGAAGGGTCAGAAGCCGATCCCCCGCTCACTTTCCTCGATGAACGTCAGGAACGCGGTCACCTCGGGCAGCGGCTGCAGTTCGGCGCGTGCGCGAGACATCGCCTGAGTCACATTCAACTCCGAGCGGAAGACGAGCCGGTACGCGCGCTTCAGTTCGCGAACGACGGCATCGTCGAATCCGCTGCGCTGCAGGCCGACCGAGTTGAGACCATACAGCTTCACCGGGTTGCCAACGGCTTTCAGGTATGGCGGCACGTCCTTCGCCACGCGTGAGCATCCGCCCACGAACGAATGGCGGCCGATTCGCGCGAACTGATGCACCGCCACGAGTCCGGACACGATCGCACGGTCATCGATGGTGACGTGTCCGGCGAGCTGCGTGCCGTTTCCGATGATCACCCCGTTACCGATCTGGCAGTCATGCGCCAGGTGCACGTACGACATGAGAAACGAGCCGCTGCCGACACTCGTCCGCATCGAGTGCGTGGTCCCGCGGTTGATGGTCGCGTACTCGCGTACGACGGTGTTCTCGCCAATCTCGACGGTGGTGTGCTCACCGCGGTACTTCAGGTCCTGCGGATCGCCACCGATCACCGAGCCGATGCCGATCTTCACGCCCGTCGCCAGCGTCACGTTGCGTTCGAGTGTGGCGCGCATCCCGATCATGCACCCGTCGCCAACCACGCACTCGTCACCGACGTACGCGTACGGACCAATGTCCACGCCCTCACCGATGCGCGCCGTCGCTGCGATGATCGCCGTCGGGTGAATACCGCTGCTGACCGGCGTCATCATCGCGGGCGTACCATCGCAGCCATGTCCGCCTCGCAGACGACCTCGCCGTCCACCCGTGCCACGCCATGCATCTTGCAGAGTGCACCCCGCACCGCGAGCACGTCGAGTTCGAAACGCAGCTGATCTCCCGGCTTGACCGGCTTGCGGAACTTCACATTGTCGAGACTCGTGAAGTACACCACCTTCGAGTCCGGCTCCTGAATGCTGCCGAGCATCAGCATGCCGCCAACCTGCGCCATCGCCTCCACGATCAGCACGCCCGGCATGATCGGGTGGCCCGGGAAGTGACCCTGAAAGAACGGCTCGTTGATCGTGACGTTCTTGATCCCCACGACACGCTTCCCCTCTTCCAGCTCGAGAATCCGATCCACGAGCAGAAACGGGTAGCGGTGTGGCAGCACCTTCATGATCTCTTCGATACCAAGCACCGTGGTCTCCTCCTTCGCTGTCCGAAGCAGCTCGCGGACGAACAGGACCGTGCCCTTGTGGCTCGGTCGGTGAGCGCGGATGTGCCCGCGGACGCGGGCACCGGCCAGCGCCAGGTCTCCGACACAATCGAGTGCCTTGTGACGCACGAACTCGTCCGGCCAGCGCATCGTGGTCTCCACCAGCCCGGTGGCATCCAGCACCACCGCGTTGGCCGTACTCGCCCCCTGAATCAGTCCCGCAGCACGCAGCGCCTCCACCTCATGCACGAAGCCGAAGGTCCGCGCGCCACTGAGTTCCCGCGTGAAGCTATCCGCCGTCACCGCCAGCGACAGCGACTGCTCGCCAATCAGGGGATGCGGGAAATCGATCGACACGTCGAGCTCCAGCCGAGATGCCGGTGTCGCCTCGTAAACGGATTCACCGCTCTCCACACGAATCGGCGTCGTGACGCTCAGGTATCGCGCAGGCCCGCCATGCTCGTGCACGCCGGCACGACGCAACGCGTCCACGAACTCGCGCGCACTGCCATCGGCGATCGGCGGCTCGGCTGCATCCATCACGATCCGCAGATCGTCGATCTGGAGCGCCGCCACAGCCGCCAGCACATGCTCCACCGTGTGGAAGGCATCGTCACCCGATCCGAGCTGCGTGCGTCGGTCGACCAGCTGCGCCACCGAGGCATGCGCAGGCACCGGCACCGCGCCGGGGCGGTCACCCCGGACGAAGGTGACGCCGGCGTGCGGTAGCGCTGGTTCGAAACGGAGCGTCACCAGCTGGCCCAGATGCAGCCCGATCCCGCTCACGCTTTCACTGCGGCGGATCGTCTGGCGACGCACGGCGGTCATCGAATGTCCTGAGCTTTCTCGAGCGTCCTGAGCAACGCCGGCAGGCGATGCGCAGCTGCCTGCGCGCGGAGCGATTCGCGATGCGGCCGCGCCGGATACCCACTCCACGTCTCGCCAGCCGGCACATCCCCAAAGACGCCCGCCTGTCCCGCGATGCGCGCCCCGTCACCGATCGTGATGTGCCCCGTCAGCCCGGCCTGTCCCGCAATGATCACGCCGTTCCCGATCCGTACCGAGCCCGAGATGCCCACCTGCGCCATCACGAGGCAGAGTCGCCCCATGCGCACGTTGTGACCGATCTGCACGAGGTTGTCGATCTTCGTTCCGGCGCCGATCACCGTGTCACCAACGCTGCCGCGGTCGATGGTGGTGTTCGCGCCGATCTCGACGTCCGCCTCGAGCACCACCCGCCCAACGTGCGTGATCTTTCGGTGCGCACCGTCAGAAAAGACGTAGCCGAATCCGTCACTGCCCAGCACCGCGCCCGCCTGCACGATCACCCGATCGTGCAAGACCGTGCCCGGGTACGCGGTCACGTTGGGGTAAACGATGCAGTGGGCGCCGATGACGACTGTGTCGCCGAGAGTCACGCCTGCGCGGATCTGCGTCCCGGCGCCGATCGTGACCCCGTCGCCAATCACGCAGCGAGCCCCGATCGACACGCCGTCACCGAGCGTGACGCCGGCGCCGATGACGGCACTCGCGTGCACGCCCGGTTCGACCACGGCCGGCGGATGCAACACGGCCAGCACCTGCAACATCGCTTCCTGCGGCTTGCCGACGATGATGCGCGCCGGCAGGTGCGCCACCAGTGCGACGAGGTCCGCCGTCACCAGCACCGCACCTGCGCACGACGCCGCCGCGTCTGCGGCATACTTTTTCGAACTGAAGAACGACAGCGACGCAGCGTCGGCCGAATCGAGTCCGGCCACGCGCGTCACTGTGAGCGCACCATCTCCATCGACTGTGCCACCAACGGCCGCAGCGATCTCCGCCACACTGAGCGCAGCCGGAGATCGTGCGCCCTGCTCCGCTGGAGTCACCGCGTTACGGACGCGGGCGCGTCACGCCGGTCGGCGCTGCGACCGGACCGGTCGCCGGTGGCTTGACCGTCGCAGGTGCAGGCGTCATGACCGTCGTCGCTGGCAGTTTCGGTGCGCCGAGTGACTTCAGGCGATCGATGACACGCGTCGTGATATCGAGGTTCTTGTCGGCCGAGACGATGAACGGAACCTGCGCGCCGGAGTCGAAGATGAATGCGTACCCGTCCTCGCTGCGGACGTCCTGAATGACCTTGTTCACCTGCTCCATGATCGGCGCCATCAGCTCTTCCTGACGCGCCTGTGCCCGCTGCTGCATCTCCTGCGCACGCTGCTGATATTCCTGCTGCCGCGCGCCCAGTCGCGACTCGTTCTGCGTTCGCTGGGCAGCGCTCATCTGCGGTGCGGCTTTCTGGTACTCGCCGATGAGTGACTGCAGCGTATCCTGCATGCGCTGCATCTGCGTCCGCACTGGCAGCGTCTCCTTGTCGAATTGCGCCAGCGCCTCGGCGCGCCCTGGAGCGCCTTCGAGCACCTGGTTCGAATTGAGGTACGCCACTTTCAGCACGCCCGCCGACACCGGCGCCGGCGTCGCGCTCTGCGCGCCAGCTCCAGCCGTCGCCGACACCAGCAGTGCTCCACCCACGACCACCCGACTCACGAAACGCATTGCAGACTCCAGAAAGAAAAAGATCAGAAAGCTTGGCCGCCGAGGCGGAAATGCAGCTGCCAGGCGGGTGCCGGGCGGCCGAATTGATCCACGCGATCGAGACCGCGTGCCCAGTCCAGACCCAGCGGACCGAGTGGCGTCACCGTGGACAGGCCGATACCGGTGCCGCGGAAGAGCCGCGTCGGATCGAACTGCTGCACACGGCGATACACATTGCCGGCATCATAGAAGCCGTTGATGTAGAACATCGAGTTGAAGCGGATGCCGACTTCAGCCGTGCTCGAGAAGAATGCCGCACCGGGATTCTGAAATGCCTGGGAGTTGGTCCTCGCATCGGCCAGAAATCCATCAGGCGTGATCGAGAATTCAGGATAGCCACGCAGCGGCTCACCAAACTGCACGCCACCCATGTTGAACTGCTGCGTGAACCGGAACGCCCCGGCGTCGCCAAGCACCGCACCCGAACGCACAGTCAGACCAGCCACCACCTTGATCGGTTGTGATCCGGGTTTGCCGCCGCCGAACTGCGTCAGCGTGGCGTAGTTCCTGAAGTCGAGCGAGTACCGCTGGAATCGCGACGTCCCACCAAGACCGTTGAATTGCGCCGTAAACGTGCGCTGCGCACCCGCCGACGCAAACGGCAGGTCGACACGCGTATCGTAGCCGACGGTGGTGCCGACGTAGCTGCGCACGTTCGCACTGGCGAATTGCGACGCGACCTCCCCAAGGAACCCGGACTCGCCGAAGCGCACGCTCTCGAGACCATACGTCATGAAGAGTCGCGTGTATGGCGACTGCGGCAACGGAAAACCGAGCTGCACGCTGAAACCGGTCTGAATCGGCTGGCCAAAACCGCCATTGAAGTTCGAGAACCCACCGATACCCTGAAAGCGGTTCTGTGTTCGATAGGCGCTGACCGTGCCCGACACCCGCGAGAGGCGAATCTGCGGATCGGTGTACGCGAGCTGGAAGTTGTTCTGGAATCGGCCGAAATTCCAATTGAGCGAGCCAGACTTGCAGCGCCCGAACAGGTTCGGCTGCTGCAGGCCGATGAAGCCACCGATGCCGAGTCCCTGGCCGGCCGACGCGCCGAAATTGACGTTGCCCGTCTGCTTTTCCTTGACGCGGAAGATGATGTCCACGTCGCCGGTGGAGTCAGGTCGCGTATCGGGGTTCGGTACCGGCGTCTCGAAGAATCCAAGATTGCCGAGGTTCTGGTAGGAGCGCACGAGGCGATCCTGGTTGAACACGTCCCCCGGTACGATCAGCAGCGCATTGCGGATACAGCTCTCGACGGTGTGGTCATTACCGAGGATCTCGACGCGGTTCACGATCGCCGGCTGCCCTTCCTCCACCTCCCAACGAAGATTTGCGACGTGAGTGCCAGCCGTGGAATCGCGCTCCACGATCGGACGCACGCGAGCGTAGATGTAGCCTTCATTGCTGTAGGCCGTCTGCACTTTCTGCGTACCTTCTTCCCAGCGCCCCTGATCGAAGGTGTTCGGCGGGAGGGATGGACCCTTCTTGCGAAGCAGCGAGAACGCACGCTCCCGCAGCGAGATCGACTGTGGCTGAAACGGATAGAGCCGCTGGATTTCCTCGGTCGAGAAGCGTCGGTTGCCGAGCGCCTCGAACGAACCGATGGAATAGCGTGATCCTTCACGGATCTGCACGTCCGCGAGGGCCTTGCCGAGTTCCCGATTCACGATCAGCGTGTCGCGTTCCACCACACCGTCGATGAAGCCCTGAGTCGCCAGAAACTGTGGAATGCGCTCGGTGAGATCGCCGGTGAAGGTGTCCTCGTCGAACTCCCCTTTGCGAAACCAGAGGAAGCCTTCCGGCTTGGTCTTCATCGTTGCCACGACATCGGCCGGCGCCAGCGCCTTGAGCCCGGTCACCCGCACGCCACTCACGGCCAGGCGACGTCCCTCGCTGATGCGAAAGGTCACCTTCGCTCGCTGATCACCGAGCATCGTGGTGTCGACGGTGACACGGTGCAGAAAGTAGCCCGCCGCCTCGTAAATCGAGTCGAGGCGCTGTTTCGTGCGCGCAACCAGCGCGCCATCGACCGGTCGCCCGATCAACAGGTCCACCTTGTCCTTCAGCGTACGATTCGGCACGCGATCGCCACCGATGACGTCGACGTCACCAAGAATCGGACGCTCGGTCACCTGGATCACGATCGACGCCAGAATTGGCGGTCCGTCGTGTACCCGGCAGCCAATCTGGACGTCGCTGAAATTTCCGGTCCCATACAACGCCTTGATGGCGCGCTGGATCACCTTGAAATTCAGCGCCACGCCAGTCGCCATCTCCGCATCCGAGCGGATCTGATCGTTCGTGATGCGCAGATTGCCCTCCACCACAATCGAGTCGGGGAGAGCACATTCACCCGGCCCCTCCTGCTGCGCCTGGGCGCGCGAAAGGGGGAGGCAGAGAACAGCGGCCACGATGGCAGCCGCGGAATGACGGAAAACGGGCATAAGCTTGGAAAATGTAACGAGTCAGCCGACCTGGTCTACCCACGACCCGGTCGGCTGTTTCACGGAA
>JBBSCZ010000190.1:0-6354 GCA_038249795.1 Gemmatimonadales bacterium
AGCCCGTACGGCTACGTGCTGCGTTTCAGCACCGGAGCGTCGATACCCACGTCGACGCTGCGCGGCGTGGCATTCGACTGGGTGGCGAACAAGGCGCTGCCGAAGGCGACGATTCAGGCGGTCGACCTGCGCGACACGACCCTGATGCATGTCACCGTCGCCGATTCCACCGGACGCTACGAACTCGGTGGTCTGCCGAGCGGCACGTACCTTGTGCGCGCCATCGACGAGAAGTCGCCGAATCGCTACATCGACGCACGCGAGCCATGGGATTCCATCACGGTCATCCTGAGCGACTCGGCGCGGGCAGACCTGTACATGTTCGTGCACGACACGATGCCGGTGCGCATCAACGAATTGCGTCTGGCCGACAGCGTCACGATCTCGCTGGTGCTCGACAAGCCGCTGCTCCCCAGTGCCCCGCTCGTGATCGAGGGTGTGCGGATCGCAAAGTCGGACTCCTCGCTGATCGCGGTGCGTTCGGTGATGACTGGTGCGCAGGCGAAGATCGCGAAAGCACGAGAAGACAGTCTGGCACGGGCGGCTGATACAACCACCAAACGTGACGCATCGGCCGACCCACCCACTCCGCCGCGCCGGAGCATCGACCCGTTGCAACGTCGCGACACACTGCCGGTGTTGCCGCCGCCAGAGCCGAAGAAGGCACCTCCGACCAACGAACTGGTGGTGAAGCTTGCTGTTCCGCTGCAGCCCGGCACCACCTATCGCGTCACACTGAGCGGGCTGCGCAATCTGGTGGACCGCACCGGCGATGCCACTCGGCTGCTGATCATTCCGAAGGCAGCCCCGGTCGACAGTACGCGAAAAACACCGGGCGAAGCAGGCGACAGTCTCATCACGCCACCCGCACGGGCACCGACCGCCGGCGCGGCGCGACCACCGCGACCGCCCCGCTGATGCAATCTTCCCGCAGTCCGGAGCAAGTGTGAGCGCTCGACCGGCAGTCTTTCTCGATCGTGATGGCACGATCGTCCATGACGTGCACTATCTGTCGCGTCCTGAACAGTTGCAGCTGATTTCTGGTGCGGCGGACGCCATGGCGCGCCTCATGGCGGCCGGCCTGCCGCTGATCGTGGTCACGAATCAATCAGGCATCGGACGCGGGCTGTTCAGCGAGGCGGACTTCACCGCGATCACCGCGCGTCTCGATGCGATGCTGCTCGAGCATGGCGTGACGCTGACCGCGACCTATCACTGTCCCGATGACCCCGATGTGCCACGTGAGACCTCGTGCCGCAAGCCGGGCGACTCGATGCACCAGCGCGCGGCACTGGATCATGGCCTCGACCTGAAGCAGTCGTTCTACATCGGCGACAAGTGGCTCGACGTGGAACCGGCGGTGACGCACGATGCGATGGGCATCCTGGTGCCGACGGCCGAGACGAACTTCCGCGACCTGTCGAAGGCGAAGGACGATGCGGTGGTGGCCACGACGCTCGGCGCGGCGGTGGATCGTGTGCTGCGCATGTTGCAGTCACGCGGCTGAGTGAGCGCGACGATGCCGACGCAACCGCGCACCCGCATCGCCGCCTTCGTCTCCGGTGGTGGCAGCAACTTCGTCGCCGTGCACGACTTCCAGACTGACCGCGGCAGACTGGCCGCCGGTGAGATCGTGCTGGTGGTCTCGAACAAGGCAGGATGCGCGGCACTGACGCGCGCCGCTGATCGTGGCATCCCACACATCGTATTGGAGCGGCCGCGCGACGGCGATGCACTGCTGGCGCTGCTGCAGGAGCACCGCATCGAAGTGCTGCTGTTGGCAGGGTACCTGGCGATGGTGCCGCCGCAAGTCACGCGCAGATTTCGGGGGCGGATCGTGAACGTGCATCCGTCGCTGCTGCCAGCGTTCGGCGGCGCCGGGATGTACGGCCGGCATGTGCACACCGCAGTGCTTGCCGCTGGCGCGCGCATCAGCGGTGCCACCGTGCACTTCGTCGACGAGGTGTACGATCGTGGCGCGATCATCGCGCAGTGGCCGGTGCCGGTGTTCGAGGAAGACTCCCCCGAAACCCTTGCTGCCCGTGTGCTGCGCGTGGAGCACGCGCTGCTGCCGCGTGTGGTGGAGCTGCTCTGTGCCGAGTCGCTGGCGCTGGACGACGACGGCACCGTGCACGGCGCCTTTCTGACCGGCGCGCAGGCCGATGTGTTCACGCTGGCCGAGGGGGCGTCGTTGACGTCGGATCTCGATCGCGCGCTGAGCAACTGATGCACGGCGCAGTCGCCGATGACATCCCGTTTTCGCTGACTTTTCTTTCCCACTGATTTCCATCTGATGCAACGCGCACTGCTGAGCGTTTCCGACAAGTCCGGCCTGATCGATCTTGCCCGCGAACTGATTGCCCGTCACTGGGAGCTGATCTCCACCGGTGGCACGGCCAGGGCGCTGCGTGACGCTGGCCTCGCCGTGCGCGACATCAGCGAGGTGACGGGATTTCCCGAGATGCTCGACGGCCGCGTGAAGACGCTGCACCCTGTGGTGCACGGCGGCCTGCTGTATCGCCGCGACCTGCCCGAGCATGTCGATGCCGTGAACGAGCATGGCATCGGCGCGATCGACCTGGTGGTGGTGAACCTCTACCCGTTCCGCGCCACGGCGGCGCGCGCCGGTGTGATGCCACACGATGTGATCGAGCAGATCGACATCGGCGGTCCGTCGATGCTGCGTTCGGCCGCGAAGAACTTCGGCGCGGTCACGGTAGTCTGCGATCCGGCGGACTACTCCCGTGTCATCGCGTCGCTCGATGCGAAGGACGTGGAAGGTGGCATGATCATGCGCCGCGATCTCGCCGCCAAGGTGTTTGCGCACACCGCCAGCTACGACAGCGCCATCGCCGGTTGGCTGCAGCATCAGGTGGCGCCGGACGATCCCTTCCCCGCCACGCTGCCACTCGCGTTCGAGAAGGCGCAGGGCCTGCGCTACGGCGAGAACCCCGCGCAGCGCGCCGCCTTCTACGTGGAGCGCGAGCACGCCGGTCTCGCCGCATTGCAGCAGCTCGGCGGCAAGGAGCTGAGCTTCAACAATCTGCTCGACGTGGATGGCGCGCTGATGGCGATCGAGCCGTTCGCGACGCAGGTCGCCTGCGCGATCATCAAGCACACCACCCCCTGCGGCCTCGCCATCGGCGCCACACCGCTGGACGCGTGGCAGAAGGCACTGGCCTGTGATCCGACGTCGGCATTCGGCGGCGTGGTAGCGTTCAGCGTTCCGATCGACGATGCCACGGCCGAGGCGATGTCCTCGCTGTTCCTCGAGTGCATCGTCGCCCCGGCCATCAGTGACTCGGCCGCCGAGCTGCTGGGCCGGAAGAAGAACCTGCGCGTGCTGATCGGCACCGTGCCGGCGCAGGATGCGGGCGGCATGGACATCAAGCGGGTGCGCGGCGGCGTGCTGCTGCAGGATCGCATGCAGGTGCCGACGGGCGACATCCCGTGGACGGTGGTCTCCAAACGCCAGCCGACCGAAGCCGAGCTGGTGGACCTGGCCTTCGCCTGGCGAGCCTCGGCGGCAGTGAAGTCGAACGCGATCGTGCTGGCCCGCAGCGGCGCCACGATCGGCATCGGCGCCGGGCAGATGTCGCGGGTCGACGCGAGCTATCTGGCCGGCCACAAGGCGCAGCAGGCCGGCCACGACACGGCCGGCGCAGCGCTGGCCTCCGACGCCTTCTTCCCCTTCCGCGACGGCGTCGACCATGCCGCGGCGGCCGGCGTGACGTCGATCGTCCAGCCCGGGGGGTCGGTGCGGGATGCCGAGGTGATCGCGGCGGCCGACGAGCACGGGATCGCAATGGTGTTTACCGCTGCGCGTCTCTTCCGACACTGAGTTCGTCTTGGCGTGGCGACCTGCAACTGCTCATCGCGGGGGCTCGGCGGCTCGGAGGCTAGGGACCCACGACTGCGGGAACAGCGAGTGCTTTCGGCTCCGACCACTCATCGCCCATACGTCACCGCTGTTCCCAATCAGTTTCTCCCAGCTTCCGAGCCGCCGAGCCCCCGTGATATGCAGTTCGAGTTTTCGAGGCCACGATGCACGGGCACTAGCCCCGAGGGTGGGGGTAAGGTGATTTTTACAGGTTCCATCTGAACCACCGACCTCTTCCAGCAGCTGATGGCCTCCTCTGCAGCCCCGACCCCGGCCGCCCGGTCCACGACCGGTGCCTCGACCGTGATTCATACCGACCTCGACTACCGTCCGTCGTATCTGGCGGCGGGCATCGCCACGCTGGCCGTGTTCGTGCTCTACCTGATCACGCTGGCGCCGTCGACGGCCATGTGGGATGCCAGCGAGTACATCGCGGCGGCCTATGTGCTGGGTCTGCCCCACCCGCCTGGCAATCCGTTCTTCATCCTGATCGGCAACGTGTTCGCACACATGCCGCTGCCCGGGTTGAGCGTGGCGGTGAAGCTGAACATGCTGGCGGCGCTGAGCAGCGCGGTGGCGGCGGGGTCGTGGTTCCTCATCACCGAGCGCGTGCTGGTGAGCTGGCTGCCCGAGAAGTGGATGCGCATCCTGGGTGCGAGCGTCGCGACGCTGATCGGCGCCACCGCGTTCACCGTGTGGAACCAGAGTGTGGTGAACGAGAAGGTCTACACCGTGTCGCTGGCAATCTTTGCGATCGTGGCCTGGCTGACGGTGCGGTGGTGCGACGAGCCCGAGGGACGCCGCGCCGACAAGCTGCTGATCCTGATCGCGTTCCTGCTCGGCCTCGGCTATGCGAACCACCCCGCCGGCATGCTGCCCGCGCCGGCAGTGGGTCTGGCGATCCTGTTCCGCGCTCCGAAGACGTTGCTCAAGTGGAAGCTGATTCTCGCCTGCGTCGCGGCAGTGATTCTGGGTATTTCGCCGTTCGCGACACAGCCCATCCGCGCGGCGCACTTCCCCGCCATCAACGAAGGTGAACCCACCGCCTGCACCACCGAGATCGGTTTCAGCTGCACCTTCGACGCGAAGACGTGGGAGCGCTTCAAGTACAACTTCGACCGCGGCCAGTACGGCAAGCCGCAGCTCACCGAGCGTCAGGCCCCGATCGGCGCACAGGTCGGGATGTGGTGGCTGTACTTCAAGTGGCAGTGGCTGCGCGACGCGCACAACGAGAATCCCGGCCTGCAGAACGCATTGGCCGTCGTGTTCCTTGGACTCGGCCTGATCGGCGGATGGGTCCATTACAAAAAGGACCTCAGATCATTCGTCTTTTTCGGCCCGCTGGTGGGGACACTCACGATCGGGCTGATCATCTACCTCAACTTCAAGTACGGCGCCTCACAATCGCCGGAGCTGGAGGGGGTGGCGCGCGAAGTCAGGGACCGGGACTACTTCTATCTCTGGAGCTTCAGCGCCTGGAGCGTCTGGGCGGGCCTTGGACTGATCTATCTCTGGGAGACCGTCGCCGGCTTCATGGGCACGCACACCATCGAACTGGGCAAGCAGCGATTCTCGTCACCGTTACCGCGGGCATGGCGCGCCAGTGCACCGGTGCTGGCATTGGCTTTCATCCCGATGATCGGCAACTGGAGCCAGGCCAGTCGCGCCGGGCAGCGTGACACACGCGATTTCGCGCATGATCTGCTCAACAGCGTGGAGCCGTACGGCATCCTGATCACCGTCGGCGACAACGACACCTTCCCGCTCTGGTATGCGCAGGAAGTGGAAGGAATTCGCAAGGATGTACTGGTCGCGAACACGAGTCTGATGAACACCGACTGGTACACGCGACAGATGATCCGCCGCCCCATCTACGAGTACGACGCGGCTGCCGGTCCGGCGATCTACCGGAATGGAACGTGGAAGAAGCCGACGAACAAGCCGCTCAACCTGACGTTTACACAGGCTGACAGCGTCCCGTTGTACGTGCCGCTCGACTCGACGATGGTCTTCGCGCACGAGAGCATCCAGGCGATCATCGACCCGCAGAATCTGGCGCAGGGTGTGCTGGAACGCGCCGACATTCTCACGCTGTACATGATCCGCGACAACTGGGGCACGCGATCGATCTACTTCTCGCGCACCAGCGGCGGCTACGGACTCTCACTCGGCCTCGGCCAGTACATGCTCACGCAGGGCCTCGCGCGGAAGCTCTTGCCCAACCCGCCCGGCGTGAGCGCAGACACGGTGGCGATCAGCGGTGAGGGATTCGTGGACGTCAAGCGCAGTACTGCGCTCTGGAACGATGTGTTCATGGGACAGCAGAGCATCATCAGTCGCGGTGACTGGGTGGACAAGCCGTCGGCCGGCATCCCTGCGCTGTACGTGAGCGCGGGTATCGTGCTGGCGGATGCGCTGCGGATGACGGGGAAGGTGAAGGAGGCCGAGGCGGTGCTGAAGACGGCCACGCAGAT
>JBBSCZ010000191.1:0-6352 GCA_038249795.1 Gemmatimonadales bacterium
TCGAAGAACTGGATCTCGACCACCGGCTTGAAGCCGCGGATCGAGAGGCCGATCGCACGACCGAGAATGTTCGCTTCAGCCAGCGGCGAGTTGAAGACGCGCACGCTGCCGAACTCCTTCTGCAGGCCGTGCGTGACCTTGAACACACCACCCTTGCCCTTGACCTTGTCCAGCACGTCGGCGCGGCTCGCATCGGCCACATCTTCGCCGAACATCACGATACGCGGATCGCGCCGCATCTCGTCGCGCATGCAGGCGTTCAGCAGCTCGACCATCGTCGTCTCGCTGCCGCTGAACTGCGGATCGTCCTCGGTGTCGAATTGCTCGCCGGTCGGATCGACGTCGGGGGAATAGACGGCGTAGTAGACCGTGCTGGCATCGGGCTGCGCTGCGGCGAGGGCGTCATCGGTCGCCATCAGCAATTCCGCTTCGACGCCGTCGGCGATCACCGCCAGTTCCTCCTCGGTGGCGAAGCCATGCTGCTGCAGCCACGCCGGAAAGGTGTGGATCGGGTCGCGAACGGCATCGGCCTCACGCTCCTCGGCGAGGCGGTACATCGTCTCGTCATCGGAGAGCGAATGCGAATACGGGCGGATCACCTTCGCGTGCACGAAAGCCGGGCCGTTGCGCTCGCGGGCGTAGTGCACGGCGCGCTGCATCGCCTCGTAGCTGGCGATGAGATCGCAGCCATCCACTTCCTGGATGTAGAGGCCGGGAAATCCCTTCACCAGCTTGGAGATGGAGCCGCCGGCGGTGTTCACCTCGACCGGCACGCTGATCGCGTAGCCGTTGTCTTCGACGAGATAGACGATCGGCAGCTTCAGGTTGCAGGCGGTGTTGAGCGACTCCCAGAACTCGCCCTGCGACGTGGTGCCTTCGCCGGTGGTGACGAGTGTGACCTCGTCGGACTGACTCCCTTCGAGCAAACGGTTGCGCAGGCTGCCTTCGGCGTTGCCCACGGCCTGCAGGAATTGCGTGCCGGTGGGCGACGAGGTCGAGACGATGTTGAGCGCGGTGCTGCCCCAGTGGCTCGGCATCTGCCGCCCGCCGGAGTTCGGGTCGCGCGCCGCGCCGACGGCCGAGTAGAGCATGTCGACGGCGGTCATGCCGAGTTGCAGGCAGAGGGCGCGGTCGCGGTAGTAGAGATAGAACCAGTCATGGCCGCCCTTCAGCACCATGCCGGCAGCGGTCAGGATCGCTTCGTGGCCCGCGCCGGAGATCTGGAAGAAGATCTTGTTCTGGCGCTTGAGCTGCACCTCCTTGTCGTCGACGCGACGGGAGAGGAGCATCGTGCGCCAGGCGGCGAGGAGCTGGTCGCGGGAGAGCCCCGCGGTATATGTCTCGGACGTGGCCAGGGAAGTCATCCCGTGTCTCGATCGAAAGGGGGGGGGCGCTGCCCGCGCACGGCGTGGCGCGCTGGGCGGCATGTCGGGCCGGATGGGACCGCATCGCGGCCCCCGGCACCTGAGCAAGCTAAGCGCGGCCGGACGTCTCACGTACGGGCGCCGGTCGGATCGGGTCGTGTTCGAGGCTGATTGGCCTGCGCCGCCCACGGAGGCTGCCTGCCGGGTTGGCGGCAACGCATCTTTAGAGCAAACCTCTCCAACGGAGTTTTCAACGATGATTACAGGACCCATGCGCCGCGGGCTCACCGCACTGGCGTTCATGACTGTGCTGGTGCCGGAAAGCGCTGTCGCGCAGGCCGGATTGCTCGGCCGAGTAAAGCGGCGGGTGGAGGACAATGTCGGGCGGCAGGCCGAGCGCCTGGTGGATTGCGCGATGGGCGATCAGACCTGCATCGACAAGGCGCAGTCCGATGGCAAGAAGGTCCGCATCGATTCCTCCGGGGCCTCAGGGTCGCGCGGGGGTGCGGTCGGGACGGGTGGTGGTGGCACGGGTGGCGGTGGCAGCAGCGCCGTCTGGGCCAACTACGACTTCATGCCCGGCACCAAGACCTTCTTCTACGAAGATTTCAAGAACGACGCGGTGGGCAATTTTCCGCGCCGCTATGAATTCATCAACGGCAACATCGAGCTCGTGACGTATCGCGAGCGGACATGGCTCCGGTTTGCCGGCACCGGCCAGATGTCCATTCCGCTGCCGGCCATACTGCCGCAGCGTTACACCATCGAGATGGACTTCTGGGGCACGGGTGGTGAATGCTGGATCTATCCGAATGGGTCAATCAATGGCCAGTACCGGATCGAATTCGGTGCCAGAGCGTCAGGTGGCGTGAATACCCCGAGCGGATCGGCCGAGTCCTCAGAATCTTCCGATCAGGAAGAACTGATCCACATGGGTCGCGTGATGGTCGACGGGTCGTACGCCAAGGTGTACGTCAACTCGAAGCGCGTGGCGAACGTCCCCAACTTCAATTCCGAACGTGGCAATCGCATCGCGTTCTATTGCGACGGAGGAATGGCCCTGGGGCCGATTCGCGTCGCCGAGGGCGGACGCAAGCTGTACGATGCCCTGACGGCCGATGGCCGGGTGGCCACGCAGGGCATCTACTTCGATACCGGCTCCGACCAGATTCGGCCGGAGAGTTCGCCGACCTTGCGCGAGATCGCTGCGATGCTGACCGAGCACGACGGGCTGCGTCTGGGCATCGAGGGCCATACCGACAATGTGGGCGCGGCACCGGTCAACCTCGACCTCTCGAAGCGGCGGGCGGCGGCGGTGAAGGCGTATCTGGTCGGCACCCTGAAGGCGGACGCCGCCAGACTCGAAGCTTCCGGCTTCGGCAGCGCAAAGCCGTCGCAACCGAACACGACGGCCGAAGGACGGCAAACCAACCGACGGGTGGAACTGGTGAAGCTGCCGTAGTGGCTGTCAGTTATTGGCATCATTCGCGCGACCAGGTGGCGCGTGACTCCGATTCCGGCCGGTCGTTTGGCAGGAAGGGCAGTCCGCGCCACGTGTCGTCATTCACGCTCCAACCGGTAGTCATTTCGTGTCATCTCACTGTGTATTCTGTGATCTGATCAAGGGTGCCGGCGAGGTGTCCATCTGCTATGAAGACGCCGACGCGGTGGCGTTCATGGACATCCAGCCGGTCAATCGCGGGCACGCGCTGGTGGTGCCGCGCGAGCACTACGCCTCACTCGAGGACATACCCGGCCCGCTCGGCAAGCATCTGTTCGACGTCGCCTGGCGGCTCGGTGAGGTGATCCGCGACGTGACGCGCTGCGATGGCATGAACCTGCTGGTCAGCAGCGGCAGCGCCGCCGGCCAGGATGTGTTTCACTATCACGTGCACGTGATCCCGCGCATGCACGGCGACGGCTTCGAGGTGCCGCTGCCGTTCGTCGGTGGCACGCCCTCCTCGCGACAGCACCTCGATGCCACGGCGGTGCAGATCCTCACGGCGCTGCACGACCCAATGCGCATCCGCGACTCGGCGACCCGCTATGCCCGACGCAGCACCGACGTCGGCTGAGCGAGCGTCGTTCAAGGGGTCAGCGTTCAAGGGGTCAGAGTCCTTGAATCATCAAGGGGTCAGAGTCCTTGAACGTTCGTTCCGTTCAAGGGGTCAGAGTCCTTGAACCATCAAGGGGTCAGAGTCCTTGAACGTTCGTTCAAGGGGTCCGTTCAAGGGGTCAGAGTCCTTGAACGCTGAAGGGTACAGGGTACAGACCAATCGTGGGTCAGCACCCCCTGCCAATACATCGCGCCTCAGGATCCCCCAGTCTCCGTGCTGTGCGTTGTCTCCGCATGGCATCGATGCCAGCGCACGAAACGGCATAGCACGGAGACTTGGGGACTCGGAGATGCGGAGACGGAGTCGAGTTTTTCGGGTCCTGGTTCCACACGTGAGAGCCATTGACGGACCACGGTAGTGCAGCCCTTGCGAAACTCCGCGCCGCCGAGCAATTCTGTTGCTCAGACGCACGTGCACAGGGGACGTCTTCAGCCATCGAGGGCTCTGGATGATTCATTCGGGACTGCGCTTCGGAGATTGTCTGGCGGGGGCGGCATGACCGCCTTCTGGCATCATCACCACCTGCGGCGTCCGGTCGCTCGAGACCCCCGTTGCGAGCGCTTCGAGCGCCGCGACAGTCTCGCCCCCGCCGCCCGCCGGGCCCTCAAGACCGCCGCTTACCGCGATTGCGATCATCACTGCGTGTATTGCGGCTGGGCGATGCCCCTCGGCGAGGCGACGCTGGATCACGTCCAGCCGATTGCCCGTGGCGGTCGGTCGCAACCGGGGAACCTCGTGGTGGCCTGCGGTCCCTGCAATCGCCTCAAGGCTGATCAGCACCCGCACGAGTTCTTCGCGCGATGGCCGGGGGCGGGCGAGAACTTCATCCGCTATGCGCATGCCGTGCATCGCCAACTCAAGCGCGCGGCGCGTCGCGCGGTCAGCCTCGCGTGGGCCGAAGCGGCGTAACGTCTGCAACTGCAACTGCAAGGGCAAAACCCCTCACACGGAGCCGCGGTGCCACGGAGGGCTCTGCGCATCACGCCAGCTTCCACGCGATGAGTAGCTCCGGATTTTGAGGGAAACTGCGCGCGAGAGACGCTGTTCCCATTGCATTTGCAGTTCCTCCGTGGTTCCGCGGCTCCGTGTGAGGGGAGTTCGCGAATGCCACGAACTGCATGGCTTGATGCGATGTGCGAGGGGAGTTGACGATGCCTTGAAGTAGGGCGGCGTCGGGCTCAGCGCACCTTGATGGCCGACGCCGGTATGCGCTGCAACGCCGCCGCGAGTTCGCGTACGAGCGTGCCGACGTGCAGGTTCGGCCGACCCCACGCCATGCCGTCCACCTCGATCACGGCACCGTGCTTCACAGCGCGCAGGTCACGCCAGCCGGGCGTGTCGCGCAGGCGTTCGAGCTGTGAACCGGCGCCTTCGCGTCGGCCGGTGATGATCACGTCGGGATCGCGGGCCAGAAACGCCTCGAGCGACAGCGTCGGAAATTCGCCCTGCACATCGGCGAACGGATTGTCGGCGCCGGCCACACTGATCAGCTCCGCCATGTAGCTCTTCGATGCCGAAATGATCACCGGTGCGCGGCTGATCACGTACACGGCGCGCGGACGAGCGCGCCTGGTGACGGGTTGTTGCTGTTGCTGCACCGCCCGAAGTTCGGCACGCAGGGCATTCGCGGCGGCAGCGGCGCGTGGCGCGACGCCGAGCAGCGCGCCGATATCTCGCACCGTGGCGAAGAGTGCGGTCGTGTCCCTCGTCTCGAGGAGGTAGACCGGTACGCCCAGCTCGCGCATCCGGCTCACCACCGCCGCATTGCGCTGGCCGCTCCACGCGATGAACAGATCAGGGCGCGCCGACAGCAACGTCTCGATGCTCGGATCCAGACCGCCGCCGAGGCTGGTCGCCTTCGCCACGGCACTGGCGGTGTCGTAGCGGGTGCGTGCAGCGATACGATCCGCCGCGCCGAGTGCGACGATGATGTCGACGGCCGATCCCATCAGCGAAGCCACACGCCGGGCCGGTGCCTTGACGGTCACCGGCAACCCAGCGCCGTCACGCACCGTGATCGGCTGCGCCCGCAGCGGTGACGCGAGTAGCACCACCGCGAGCAGTGCGACGGTCTTGCGATGCCTCCGCCACAGATTCGAGCGCCACACGTACGATGTTCGCATGTTTAGTGGCAACATGTTCAAATGCTGCGCGTTCAATAGTCCACCGGTCGCAGATAACTCTCGCCGATGGCCGTGGGGCCGATCAGTGCGACCGTCGGAAGGCGACGCTTCCAGTGCGTGGACTCGAGCCGGCGTCGGACGATCTCGACGTCACGCGCATCGAATCCGCGGGCGAGGAGATCCTGCGGCGTCCAGCCGTTCAGCATCCAGTTCAGCAGCTCGTCCGCGCGGGCATAGCTGATGCCAAAGTCACCTTCGTCGGTCTGGCCCTGAATCAGGTCGGCCGAGGCGGGCTTGTCGATGATGTGGGCCGGCACACCGAGGTGCCGCGCCAGCGCCCAGACCTGCGACTTGTACAGGTCACCGAGCGGATTGATCGGCGGCGAGTCGTCGGCGTGCCAGGTGTAGTAGCCGAAGAGGCGCTCGGTCTTGTTGCCGGTGCCGAGCGGCACACTGCGGTGCTTGGCGCTCAGATCGAAGAGTGTGATCATGCGCGTGCGGGACATGACGTTGCCGCGCCGCGACGGATCGGCATCGGGTTCGTGCTGGAGGTAGCCATCGACTGCGGCCGTGATCTCCATGGTGCGGTGCTCGATGCCAAGATCGTCGATCACCAGCTGCGCATGTGCAAGGCTGTCGGCGCTCGACGACCGGTACGGCATGCGCACGGCGAGGACGTTCTCCGGGCCAAGGGCGCGCGCGGCGAGATAGGTGGTGACGGCGGAGTCGACGCCGCCGGAGAGGCCGA
>JBBSCZ010000192.1:0-6266 GCA_038249795.1 Gemmatimonadales bacterium
ACGCGTGGCACGAGGGCCGCACGGGCTATCCGCTGATCGATGCCTGCATGCGTTCGGTGCGCGCCACGGGATGGCTGCCATTCCGTATGCGGGCGATGGTGATGTCGTTTGCCAGCTATCATCTCTGGTTGCACTGGCGATTCACCGGGGAATTGCTGTCGCGGCACTTCCTCGATTTCGAGGCGGGGATTCACTACAGCCAGAGTCAGATGCAGAGTGGCGTGACCGGCATCAACGCAATTCGCATCTACAATCCGGTGAAGCAGGCACTCGAGCACGATCCCGACGGTATTTTCATCCGACAGTGGGTGCCGGAACTGGCGGGTGTGCCGGTGTCGGCGCTGGCCGAGCCACATGCGATGCCACCGATGCTGCAGCAGATGTACGGGGTGCAGATTGGGGTGACATATCCGCTGCCGATCGTGAACAACGTGCTGGCGATGCGCGCGGCGCGCGACCGCATCTGGGCGGTACGCAAGGCACCGGGCACGCGAGCGGCGGCGCGGCGGGTGTATGACAGGCTCGGAAGCCGGAAGGAGCCGTTCAGCCGGCGGGATGTGCGATAGCTGCAGTCTCGCCCGCGGGTATCGATCGCACAGTCCATGGCAGAGCGATCACCCGGCAGCGTGACGACACGTGGCCCACGATGGGTTTGCATTGCATCTTCGCTCCTGCCGTCTCGCCGAGTGTGCCATCCGCTTCCCTGACCTGTGGACCTGAGCATGCGCCGCTTCGTTTCCGCTCACGTGATCGCTGCCGTGCTGCTGACCGCCTGTACCCGCGACACCATCCGTGCGCGCAACGACATCGTGGCGGCTGCGATCACCTTCAGTGTGCCGACGGTCACGCTCGTCACGGTGGACACCGTTCGCGTCACCAGCCCGGTGGGCAGCGACTGCAACCGGCCTTCGTGGTGGGTGGGCAACACGCTCTTCCAGATGGTCTCCAACCAGCATCCGTGGCGCAGCCGCGGTGGAACGGATGCGGTGACGGCGCAGCCGTTCGAGCCGATGCGATTCACCGACGACGACCCGAAGTTTCGATGGGACACCGCGAAGCAGTGGTACGTGCACGACATCAACAGCACCGACGGCCCCACCGACACGAAAATGCGCTGGATGGAGTCCGTGTATCGGGCGCCGACGACGGGCACGCTGTATGGGCTCTATCATCTGGAGGAAGGTCCGTACGTGCGCTGCCCGGCGCCGAATGAGCGACCGTACCTCTCGGTGCCGCACATTGGCCTCAGCCGCTCCACCAACAACGGCCGCACCTGGGAGAACCTCGGCATCATCATCAGCGATGGCAGCTTCGAGATCAGCTGTGATCTGGCGGTGCGATTCTTCGCCGGAGGCGTGGGCGACCCGAGCATGGCGGTGGGACCGGACAGCACCTGGGCCTACATCGCCTTCACCGATTACACCGGCGATGATGCAAGCAGGCAGGGCATCCAGATGGCACGCATCGCTCTATCCGATCTCGATGCTCCCCTCGCCGCCGACGGCACCAGTAAGGCGCATCGCTGGCATGATGGCGCGTGGAACGCACCTGGTCTGCAGGGCACGCCCGGCCCGCGCGTCGGCCAGACGTGGGCGCCCGTGGCGCTCGGTCAGGCCACGCCGCTGCTCGCACCGGCGCGTTCATGGCTGCGGGAAGATGGTGGTGGCTACTGGGGCCCCTCGCTGTCATGGAACACGCACGTGGGCGCGTTCATGTTGCTGCTGAACAAGGTGTCGGGCGCCAAGGCGTTCGATGCCGACGGCAACTACCTGACCTTCGTGCCCGACACGAAAGCACCCGCCGCAGTCCCGGCCACGCCGATTCGACTTGATGTGTTACCGAACGGACCGAAGCCCGCTTGGTACGTGCAGGCGCTCGGCGATCCCGCCATGCGCGGCACCAGCAACTGGACCGGCCAGGATGCGCGGCTGTTCCTTGGCGAACACTCGCATGTCCTGCTACGCTTCGGCGACGCCGCGCCACCCATATCACGATGAGTTGCTGATGATCGAAACCGACACCGCCGGCACGGCACTGCAGACGCTCACGTTCCGCTCGCGCATCGATCCGTTGCTCGTCGCCATCACCTTCGGGCCGGTAGTGGTGGTGCTCGGCATGCTCGTCCGGCAGGGAGTGCAGCGCGGCGCGATAGCGCTGGGGGGATTGAGCATCCTCGCGCTCTCACTCGGCCTGCTGGCCTGGATATTTCTCGACACCGGCTACCGGATCACCGGCGAGGCGCTCCTGGTGCGATCGGGTCCACTGCGCATGACGGTGCCCCTGACTGATCTCCGCACGGCGCGGCGTACGCGTTCGATTCTCTCCGCCCCGGCGCTTTCATTGCGCAGGCTCGAGCTGACGTATGGCTCAGGCAAGGTGGTCGTGATTTCGCCGCTGGACGAAACCGGCTTCCTGCTGGCCCTCAAGGCACGCGCACCACAGCTCGAGCTGAAGCCCGGCTGACCGGCAGCCTTACGTGCGTCGAGCGAGCCGGCAGCGCTCACGCAACGCAGCAACAACAACTGCAGCTGCAGTTGCTGTTCGCCGAACGACAGCGTGCGACGCGGGCCGATGCGTGCTCGGCGAAGAATTGATCGGACGGATTAGGGAAGCTGGTAAACCTTCCTGAGCTTTCTGTGGTCCAAGTGACATCCGCGCGAACCTCACGACACCACCGGAGTTCCGATGTCGCTGCCCCGTCCGACGATCACGCTTGCCGCGCTCTGTGCGCTGGCGCTCGCCCCTTCCCTCGTGCAGTCGCAGTCCACACGCGGGCGCGACACACGTCCCACGCGCACCATCCGGTTGAGTGTCGAGCGTCACGATCGCATGCCGGATCGCGAGATCACGATGTCGGTCGGTGCCCTGCGAAGCAATGACGACGACGAGAACCTGCCGATGGCCGCCATCCGTACCGATTGGCGGCTGCGGCGCTGGCTCCGTTCGGAACTCGGTGTGTCATACGCCGTCGGATCCACCGAGCGCCCGGAAGGAGGCGCGGTGATCTTGCCAAATTCGAAATCGCTGATGATCGGATCTGCCACGGTTGGTTTGCGCGCGGAGTTGCCCACGCGTTACGTCCGTCCGTACGTGGGCGTGGCGGCAGGCCTCGCCTATCGTGATGAAGAAGACGGCGCGCGATATGCTCGCACGATGCTGGCCTTCCCGACGGGCCTGCGTCTGACGCTCTCCGACCGCATATCACTGCGCGCCGAGGCGCGGTGGCGTTTCGATCAGCGCCGGAGCGGCGGAGAAACCGTCCGCGTGGAGCAGACGGGTGGGTTGAGCATCGTGTTTTAGCAGAACACGAACGACCCGTAATCGCGCGATGATGCGCGACCACGGGTCGGGGAACGAAGTGCCGTCAGATAACTGCGATGGCGACTCGCCTCAGCGCGGAAACGCCACCAGACTCTCCTGCCCGTTCTTTCCAACCGCTGCCACACCGAAGAAATAGTTGTCGATGATCACGTTCTGCAGCGTGTGCCTCGTGACGGTGCCGACGAAGCGGGATCGGCTCCAGTTCACCTCACTCGGCTTTCGCCAGTAGATGCGGTAGCCGATGACATCGGGTGACGGTGACGGCAGCCAGGTGAATGTCGGCGACGGCTGCACCGCCCCGCTGATGCGGACCGAGTCGGGCGCTGCCGGTGCCCAGGCGAGGCTGAGCAGCGTGGCGGCGTCGAGCGCCGTCATCGATGCGGCGTACGGAAAATTCACGCCCTCGATCACGTCACCGTACTTCACGCCCTTGTCGGTGCGCAGGTCCTGATGCTGTCGGTTGTAGTCCTCATGCGATTCCATCAGCCGCACCGCCGCCGAGCCCTCGTTGAAGAACGGCGTGTGATGTCCGCCGCGACCATAGCGGTCGAGGCGGTAGATGATCTCGACGTCGAGGTTCGGGAAGTAACGGTCGGCGACGGCGTCGATGTGGCGCGCAAGCTGACGCGATGGCGTATCGAGTTCGCCGCCGTTGGTGAGAATGCGACGCAGCTCCGCCGGCGTCGTGCTGGCGGGCAGGCCCGGTGCGAAGACGCGCGCCTTGGTGTTCTCGGTGACACCGTCGATCCCCTCGATGTTGCCGATCATGTCGTTGTTGATCACGGCATCGATGCGCCACCCTTCCTGCTTCGCGAGTCGTGCGACGATCTCACCGCCGAAGAGCCCCTGCTCTTCTCCCGAGAGCGCGGCGAAGACGATCGAGGCATTCGGCCGGTGCTTCGACAGGATGCGCGCCGCCTCGAGCAGTGCGGCCAATCCGCTCGCATTGTCGTTCGCGCCGGGAGAGTCGGCCGTGGCATTCATCACGTCACTCACGCGCGAATCGATGTCGCCGGTCAGCATCACGTGCCGCTTCGGCTCCACCGCCCCACGCAGGATGGCGACCACGTTCACGATGTTCACGTCCTGCTTGATGCGCCCCGTCGGTGATCCTTTCTGGATATCCGACATGTAGCGCACCTCGATGCAGTTGCCGCACTGCCGCGAGATCTCCTGAAACTGCGCGAAGACCCACCGACGGGCGGCACCGATGCCGCGCGTGGTGCTGAGGGTGTCCGACATGGTATGGCGCGTGCCGAAGCCCACGAGCGTGCGGATGTCGCGCTCGATGCGAACGGCCGAAGCGGCAGCGACCATCTCGTGGATGCGCGGGTCTTCCTGCGATGGCAGTGGAGACTGGGCAACGGCCTCGCTCGAGAAGAGAGCGATGGCCATGCCCAGCAATGCGGTGGCGGGACGAGCTCGGTTCGGGAAGAAAGCCGGCATCATCTACCGAATCGGGTGGAAAACTGCATTACGGACGCGATGCCTCTCCGGGACCCGGCGCCGGCGTGGGCCAGTTGGAGCGTGTCGGTCGCGGCGCCGTGAGGCTCAGGCCAACGATGATCGGATCGTGGTCGGAGACACGGAACTGGTCAGGCGCAAACAACGACGTGATGTGATTCGGCGTCTTGAACTCGGTGTTGTAATCGAGGATCGAGGGCTCGTCGGCATTGATGTGCCATTCGGTGACTCCAGTGATCTGCGAGCGCAGGCTGGTCGAGGCCAGTGCATGGTCCAGATACCCCCACTGCCCGTTGAATCCATACGAGTAGGCCGAAGCGCCGTTGAATTGCTCGATGAGATTCGTGAAGCCCGCGCTGAGAAACACGCTGATCGGATCTTCCCTGGCGTAGGCATTCAGGTCGCCGAGCACGAGTGCATCGGTGTCACCGGTGCGCGTCGGATCAGATGCCAGCCACGATGCGAGCTGCTGTGCGGCCACGACGCGCACGGCGTTGCAGTTGCCCTGCCCGTCGCCAAGATCCACGCAGCCGGTGCCTGAACCCTTGCTCTTGAAGTGATTGACGCTGACCACCACGCCTGCCCGGTTGGGCTGCTGGAAGGCCTGGGCGATGGCCGGGCGATTCAGAGGGCTGCCGGTACCACCGTTGACGAATGCCACCGTGTTCAGCACGGCCGTGGAGCCGATCGGCCGCACCTTGGCCGGCTTGTACAGCAGCCCGACCTTGATCGCATCACTGCCGAGCGCGTTGACCTGCCCGGTGCCCGCATCAGGATCGATGAACGCCCAGGTGCCAGCGCCGGCGACGGCATTCAGCCGCGAGACGAGATCGAAAATCGCGCTGGCCGAACCATAGCCGTCATTCTCGACCTCGACGATGCCCAGCACGTCCACGTTCATGCTCGTGATCGCAGCCACCGTCTTCGCGGCCTGCCGCTCGAACTCGGTGGTGTTGTTGGCGCCTCGGCAGCCATTGGGTCCGGCGCTCGGACCGTCGACTCCGAGTGTGCAGGCGCTGCCGAAGGTGTTGAAGTAATTGAGCAGGTTGAGCGCACCGACCCTCAGCGTACCACCCACCGGCGCCGGTGCCGACGTGCGTGCATTCGCCGCGACGAAGGTTGGCAGCGTTCCGCCGAGCGCGCCGAGCGGGCGCAGGCGCCACGCGTTGGGGCTGGCGGAATTGCCACCCCACGTGAAGGTCATCACGCCCACCACACCGGAAACGGCGTCGCCGCCCCGCAGCGTGTTGCTGGCGCTGAGCGGAGCAGCTCCGCGCGCGAACACGATCGGATCAGGATTCTGCGTCTGCAGGTCATCGTCGATGATGAGCCGGCGCAGGTCGTTTGCGGCCTGCAGCGCGAGCGCTGCGCCACCGGGTGCGGTGACGTTGGTGGGCTGTGCGAGCCGGCCGCCAGAGGCGACCGTCACCTGACCGAAGCGGCCGAGCTGGAAGGTCTCGGTGACGGACATCGTCTGTGGC
>JBBSCZ010000193.1:0-6175 GCA_038249795.1 Gemmatimonadales bacterium
CGCCGGCGTGAGTTTCGTGCACGCGTGGCTGCGCGAGGTGCAGGCATGATCGTCATTCCCGCCATCGATCTTCGTGACGGCGCCTGTGTGCAGCTGGTGGGCGGTGAGTACGCCGCCGAGCGCGTGCGGCTCCCCGATCCCATGGCCGTGGCACTCGACTGGGAGAAGCAGGGCTTTCAGGCGTTGCACATCGTGGATCTCGACGCCGCCACCGGTCGTGGCGACAACCGCAAGGTGATCGAATTGCTGCTGGATCGCACCGATCTCACCGTGCAGGTGGGCGGCGGTGTGCGCGACCGCGATGCGATCCAGTGGCTGGTGGATGCGGGTGCCACGTACGTGGTGGTCGGCACGCGCGCGCTGGAGGATGAGGAGTGGCTGGCCGAGATGGCCGATGAATTCCCCGAGCAACTGATCGTTGCGGCCGATGTGCGTGAGCGGCAGATCGTGACGCGCGGCTGGACCAGGACCATGCACCTCGACATCGATGAAGCCATGGAGCGGCTCTCCGCGCTGCCGCTGGCCGGCGTGCTGGTCACGGCGGTGCACAAGGAAGGGCTGATGGGCGGCGCCGATCTGGCGCTGATGGAGGAAGTCGTCGACAGCAGCGATCTTCCAGTGATCGCCAGCGGCGGCATCGCCAGCGACACCGATCTGCGTCTGCTGGACGATCGTGGCGTGGCTGCGGCCGTGCTGGGCATGGCGCTCTACACCGGCGTACTGGATGCACGCGCCATTGCCGAGGAGTTTCAGGGATGAGCACCGTCGTCCGTGAAACGAAGGAGACGCAGATCCGCGTCACGATCGCGCCCGGCACCGGCGTGGCCGACGTCGATACGTCGCGCCCCTTTCTCGATCACATGCTGGTGACGTTCGCGAAGTACAGCGGGCTCGATGTCACGGTGCACGCGCGTGGCGACCTGCCGCACCACCTGATCGAGGATGTGGCCATCTGCGTCGGGGCTGCGGTCGCTGCGGCACTGCCACCCACGGCCGCTCGCTACGCCGATCGCACGATTCCGATGGACGACGCGCTGGTGCAGTGCGCCATCGATCTCGGCGGACGGCCCTACTACCGCGGCAAGTTGCCCGTCGGCATCTGGGAGCACTGGATGCGGTCGTTCAGCGACAATGCCAAGGCCACGCTGCACCTGCGCGTGATTCGCGGCACCGATGCGCATCACATCGTGGAGGCGGCGTTCAAGGCACTGGGTCTGGCGATCCGCGATGCGTTCGTGGAATCGGGCGCCGTGTTCAGCACCAAGGGCAGCGTCGCCCTGCAGGTCTCGGAGTGATGCGCGCGTGCTGACCCGACGCTTGATCGTCTGCCTCGATGTGAAGGGCGGACGGGTGGTGAAGGGCGTGAACTTCGTCGGGCTGCGCGATGTCGGCGATCCGGTCGCCCTCGCGACGCGCTACGAAGCCGAAGGCGCCGACGAGATCACCTTTCTCGACATCTCGGCCAGCGCCGAGGACCGCGCCACGCTGCTGGACGTGGCGCAGCGCACGGCGGAGCGGCTGTTCATTCCGCTCACGATCGGTGGTGGCGTGCGCACCGCCGATGACGTGGGTCGCGCGCTGCGCGCCGGTGCCGACAAGGTCTCGCTCAACTCGGCGATGGTCGCGGATCCGACCGTGCTCACCGCCTGCGCCGACCGCTTCGGCGCGCAGTGTGTGGTGGCCAGCATCGATGCGAAGCTCGACGAGGACGGTTCGTGGCGCGTCTGGACGCATGGCGGACGCACGAAGACCAGCCTTGAGGCCGTGGCCTGGGCCCAGGAATGCGTGGAACGGGGGGCCGGTGAGGTGCTGCTCACCAGCATCGACCGGGATGGTGCACGCACCGGGTACGATCTGGCGCTGACACGGGCCGTCTCGACCCGGGTCCGGGCGCCGGTGATCGCGAGCGGCGGCGCCGGGAGTGCGGCCCACATCGTGGACGTCCTGTTGGAGGGGCATGCCGATGCGGCGCTGGTGGCTGGTATCCTTCATGACGACGTGACGACCGTCGGCGCATTGAAGGATGCGATGCGTGCCTCTGGACTGGTGGTTCGATGACGCTTCCGCTGTTGCAGGCCGTGACCGATCTGGCGAGACTCGCCGGCGACGAAGCGAACCGACACTTCCGGACCGGCGTGGCCGTCGAGTTCAAGGGCGACGGCTCGCCCGTGACCGCTGCCGATCGCGCGGCGGAGACGGTCGCACGGGAGTGGATCAGGGCGCAGTTCCCGGGTGACGGCATTCTCGGTGAGGAGTTCGGTCTCGAGAACGAATCAGCGCCGCGCCGCTGGGTGCTCGATCCGATCGACGGGACCAAGAGCTTCATTCACGGCGTGGCGCTGTGGGGCACGCTGGTCGCCGTCGTGGAGGGAGAGAGGGTTCTGGCCGGGGCCGTGTATGCTCCGCCCCCGAACGAGATGGTGACGGCCGCACCCGGTGAAGGGGCGTGGTTCAACGGGACCCGAACACACGTGTCCAGAACCAGCTCGTTGAGCGAGGCCACGCTGCTCACGACTGACGATCGCTTTCCCGGCCGGCCACAGCGGCGCGCACGCTGGAACGACCTTGCCACCCGCGTGCGCATCGTGCGGACGTGGGGCGATTGTTATGGCTATCTGATGCTCGCCACCGGTCGGGCCGACATCATGGTCGACGATCAGATGAACCCGTGGGACGCGGCGGCGGTACAGGTCGTGATCGAGGAGGCGGGCGGCCGGTTCAGCGACTTCTGCAACCGTCCCACCGCGTTCGGCGGCGACAGCATCGCCACCAACGGCGCCCTCGACTCGGTCGTGCGTGACATTCTTTGCCCGGGTGGAGATCCCGGTCTCGATGCTTGATCTCGATCAGCTGGACTTCACCAAGGGCGGCGGACTGGTGTCCGTGGTGGCCCAGGACGCCCTTACCGGCGACGTGTTGATGCTGGCCTTCGCGAATCGCGAGGCGCTGGAAGCGACGATGCGCACCGGTGAGATGCACTACACCTCACGTACGCGCGGGCTCTGGCACAAGGGCGCCACCAGCGGCAACACGCAGCGCATGGTGGCGCTCACCGCCGACTGCGACCGCGACGCGGTCCTGGCGCAGGTGATTCCTGCCGGCCCGGCCTGTCACACCGGTGCGACGACCTGTTTCACGACCCCCGGCGTGACGCCGCCACCGTCGGATGCCTTCGCAAAGCTCGACAACATCGTCGCAGCCCGCGCCGCCGACGCGACACCGGGCGACCGGCCGAGCTACACCCGCACACTCCTCGACGACCGAAACCTCCGCCTCAAGAAGATCGGCGAGGAAGCGGCGGAGCTGGTGCTGGCCTGCGGCGACAACGACCCCGAACGCGCCACCAGCGAAGCCGCCGACCTTCTCTATCACACCATCGTCGCGCTTCACGCGCTGAACGTGCGCCTGAGCGACGTGCGCGAGGAACTCTCACGCCGCGCCGGTACCGTGCCCCCCAACATGATCGATCGCCGGGCGCGGTCCTGAACGACACAGCGAACAGCCTGACGCAAAGGCGCAAAGAAACACGAAAGACGCAAAGGAAACAGTTGGGGGAACTGCAACGGCGTTTTGCAGTTCCCCCAGTTTTTCTCTGCGACCTTTCAGTTTTCTTCGCGTCCTTGCGTCAGGCTGTTCGCAGTTGCGGTTGCGGTTGCGGTCTTGCGACCCAGCGCCATTGGACCCGTCGCGTTATGCAGTTCAGGAACCTGAACTAGAACGACGTCAGTCGCGCTGCAGTGATCCGGCGGGGATCACCGATGTAGGCCATCGTGATGCCGTTCAGGTACTGCCGTGACACGCGCTGGATGTCTTCGGGCGTGACCTTGCGCAGTTCGTCGACGAAGCCCGACGCCAGACGCCAGTCGCCGCGATAGAGCTGCGAGCGGGCGAGGAAGGTGGCCTGATCGGAATTCGTCTCGTTGTCGAGGAAGAACTCGGTGATGAACTGCTGCACCAGCAGGCGCAGCCCATCGGGATCGATCAGGCCGCGCTTCATCGACTCCAGCTCTCGGCGCATGATGCCGAGCACCGAGTCAGGCTGCGTCGTGGTCACATACAGACCCGCGGACGTCACGGCACGGTCCACGAACGGCGCATTCACCGCGTACGTCAGATTTCGTTTCACGCGCACCTCGGTGAACAGGCGTCCGCCAAGTGCCGCCATCGCGATGCGCATCGGATGGTAGTCCTTGCTGTCGGCACGCGGTCCGACCCAGTAGCCCTGCAGGTAGTTGGTCGGCAGTGTGCGGGCGATCGTGTGCAGCGAGCTCTGTCGCGGTGCGGGCGTCATCGGCGGCGCCCACTTGTACTCACCGCGCGGGAGTGTGCCGAGCGTGGCGCGCACCATCGATTCCAGCTTGGCGCGCGGAATGTCGCCGACCACCACCAGCAGCATGCGTGACGTGACCATCTGCGTCCGCTGCCAGGTGCGAAGATCGGCCAGCGTCAGAGCGCGAAGCGTGGCCTCCGATCCCACGGGCGACGTGCCGTATGGGTGGCCCGCAAACGCGACGCTGTCGGAGAACGAGTTGAGCAGCGCCTCGGGGTCGTCACCGCGCTGACGCACCGCGCTGATGATCGTGGCGCGCACCGTCTCCACCTCACCCGAATCGAGGCGCGGCTGCATGATGCGATCGGCGAAGATCGCGAATGTGGAATCGAATGCGGAGACGGTGCTGCGCACGCCGACCAGGGTCCAATCGATCGACGGTGCGGCGATGATGGCGCTACCGAGTCGCGCCATCTTCCGCTCCAATGCTTCGCGCGGATACTTCTTCGTACCGCGCTCCGACGCTTCGAGCAGCAGCAGCTCCAGCCCCGCCTTGCCCGCCGGTACCTGCGACACACCGCCGAGCAGGTAGAGATTGGCCGCCACCACTTCGTTTGCCGTGACGCGACGGTGGATCACCTTCAGCCCGTTCACCTCGAAGGACGTCGTCGCCGAGTCGGCGGTACGCTGCTGTGCCGACATGGCGACGGGCAGCGCTGACGCGGCCACCAGTGCGCAGAGTGCGACACGCGCGTGGCGGAGGCAGAGGTGTCGGATCATGGCGTCACCTTCGCACCCTTCACCGGCCCGACCACGTCGGCCTCGGTCAGCTTCAACCGTGCACGGTCGCGCGGATTGATCAGCACCCCCGTCACGCTCGGCTTGCCCTCGATGAAGCGAGCTGCGTAGCGCTGCAGGTCGGCCGGCGTCTGTCGTGCCATGTTGTCCACGTAGCCCATGAAGTAGTCCAGATCGGCCACTGCCCACCAGAAGCCGATCGTGTGCGTGAGTTCGGACGTCTTCTCGAGGCCGAACTGATTCTCCGTTCCGCGCTTCGACTTCACCGACTCCAGCTCACTGACGCTGAAGTAGCCGGGATCATCGAGCTTCTCGATCTCACGCCAGAGTGCCGCCATGGCATCCCTCAATCGCTCGGGTGATGTCTGGCCACTGATCGTGATCGGGCCTACCTGGTCGAGCGTGTAATAGTTCACACCGACGGCCGTCCAGAGGCCGCTGTCGGTGAGCAGCCGCTGAAAGCGTGAGCCCTTCGTGTTGAGCGCATCGGAGAACACGTCCGCGGCGTAGGTGCTGGCGCGATCCCGTCGCACACTGGGCCCCTGCCACTGGATCAGTACCGTCACCGCGCCGACTTCCGCTTCGGCGATGATCGCTGAGGAGCCGGGCAGCGGTGGAATGGGCGGGATCGGATCAACCACGAACGGATCGGCACCCTTCGGCCAGTCCCCCATAATCGAATCGGCATAGGCGAAGATCTGTGCGGGGTTGATGTCACCGGTCACGATCAGCGCCATGTTGTTCGGCACGTAGTAACGGCTCTGGATGAACCGCATCTTTTCGGGCGTCACGGTGCGCAGCACGTCGCGGTTGCCGATCGTGTTCTTGCGGCTCGCGCTGTTGGGATAGAGCGCCTCGCTCAGCTTCTGCGTGATCTCGAACCCCGGTGAGGCCTCGTTGCGATCGTATTCGCCGAGCACGACTTCCTTCTCCTGCGCCAATTCCCCGGGTAGGAACAGGGGGCCACGCACCGCCTCCGCGATCAGCGCCATGCCGCCCTTCACGCTGTCGGAGGGAAGGCTGAGGTAGTAATTCACCCGCTCTTCCTGCGTGGTGCCGTTGTAGCGCGCACCCAGTTCAGCGGCACGCTGCCCGAACGCCTCGGCA
>JBBSCZ010000194.1:0-6145 GCA_038249795.1 Gemmatimonadales bacterium
CGCAACCGGCCACGGGGTTCGTGCAACACGCCCCGAAAGGCGGCGCTGCGGCCTCACAGCCGTCGGAAGTGCGCGTCGCCTACGACCGTGATGCGATCTACGTCGGCGTGCGCAACTTCGACAGCGCCCACGACTCGATCGTCGATCAGCTGGGCCGACGCGATGCCGAAGACATCTTTTCCGATTGGTTCACCGTCGCCTTCGACAGCTATGCCGATCGGCGCACGGCATTCGCCTTCGCGGTGAATCCGCGCGGCGTGCTGCGGGATCTGTACCTGTTCATCGACGAGGACGACGACATCCTCTGGGACGCCGTCTGGAACGTCGCGGCGCGCCGCGACAGTGCCGACTGGACGGCAGAGTTTCGCATCCCGCTGTCGCAACTGCGCTACAACGCGGGGGCCGGTGGTGCCGAGCGTCGGTGGGGCATCAACTTCGCCCGCGAGATCGCGCGACATGGCGAGGAGTCGTTCTGGGCACCGACGCCGGCCGACGCCCCCGGCATCGTCTCGCGCTTTGGCACGCTGACCGGACGCGATTCGCTGCGCCCGGCGTCACGCGTCGAGCTGCTGCCGTACGTGCGCATGCAAGTCGAGACGCAGCCGCCCCGGTGCGCGTCGACACCGAAGTGGCGCGTACCTCCAATGCCAGCGGTGAACGCTTCGACGCGATCGAGCTGACGGTGGACTGGCGTCCGCTGCCGCAAGCGCGCGTGCGCCTCGGTCCGGCCTACGATCGGCAGTGCAACACCGCGCAGTACGTGCAGCGTGTCGGCGATCGATTGGCCAGCTCGTCATTCGGTGCATCTCGTTACGTTTTCGCTGACGTGCGACAGCAGTCGTACCGGCTCGATGCGCGCCTCGACTGGACCTTCTCACCGTGGCTGTCGCTGCAGCTCTTCATGCAGCCGTTCGCCGCGTCGGGACGCTTCTCACGCTTCAAGGAATTCACCACGCCGCGACGCTTCGACTTCGCCGTCTACGGTGAGGACCGGGGCGTCGTGGCCGAGTCGGCGTCAGGGGAGCGCACCGTCGATCCCGACGGGGCAGGCGCTGCTTCGGCATTCACGATTCCGAATCAGGACTTCACGGTGCGCGCGCTTCGCGGCAACGCCGTGCTGCGCTGGGAATATCAACCCGGCTCGGCATTCTTCCTCGTCTGGTCGCAGCAGCGGGAACAGTCCTTCGACGACGTGCGCAGCGGCGTGACCGGGGAGGCATCGCGCACCTTCGCCGATCCGGGACGTCACGTATTCCTGATGAAGTTCAGCCGCTGGATCGGTCGCTGATCACTCGCGGCTCACGGAATTGGTGCCTGTCGCACCACCTTTACGCCGTCTCCAAACGTCACGGCCAGCAGCAGCACCAGCTTCGTCGCCGGGAGCGCGCTCGGTGCATCAGCCCATTCGGTGAGCGTATGCTGGTTGCCGCCCTTCGAGCGGCCGACAGCGATACTGGGTACACCGGCCACCACCCCGACGTTGCCGTCCGTGCTCCCCGTCGCGATGGCCTCGGGCGCGCCAGGCAGCGCCGTCATGCCGAGCTGATTCTGGATGTCCACTGCCGTCTGCACCAGTGGATGACGACGGGCGCCTTCGAGCTGTGCCGTCGTGCCACCAGCCTGGTTCTTCTGTTCAACCTCCACGCGCAGTCCGACCTTTTCCCGCGTTGCCGCGTCCTGCATGATGCGGCCGACAAAGCGGTCGAGCGAGTCGAGCAGGATCGGATCCGGTGAGCGCAGATCGACGGTCAGGTACAGCTCCTGCGGAATGCCGTTGTAGATCACGCCACCGTGCACCTGGCCCACGTTGATCACCGCACCTTCCGGCAGCGGGCCATACTGCAGTGCGTACAGTTTCTGGATCGCATCGGCTACGGCTTTCACCGGCGTCGGCTTGCCGCGCGACGTCACGGTGTGCGATCCGGAGCTCGTAAAGACGTACTTCGTCCAGTAGATGCCCAGCGCACCGTAGTTGATCGGCCCCAGCCCACCGTCCATCGAGATCAGCAGATCGGGCTTGGAGTTATTCTGAAACCAATAGTTCATTCCTCGCAGGCCAAGCTCTTCCTGGACCGTCGCGACGAAGACCAGTGTGCCTTTGGTGCGGATCTTTGCGGCATTCAGCGCGCGGATCGTGGCCAGCATGTTGGCGACCGAGGCGCTGTTGTCGAAGATGCCGGGGCCATGCAGCGTGTCGCCAGCGACACGCACCTTCAGGTTGGTTTCGAGCGCGTGCACGATGTCCATGTGCGCCGCGAAGACAATCGTCGGGCCACCGCCGGTGCCAGCGCGCACGCCGATCACGTTCCCGATCGAGTCGACGGTCACGCGCAGCCCCTCGGCCTCCATCTGCGCCTTCACGTACGCAGCGCGCTGCTGCTCGTGCCGTGACTTGCCCGGCATCTCGGCGATACGGATCCACTCCTCGATGTGCTTCGGCATCCCCTGCTCCACGTGCGCCAGGGCCGCGCGCACATCGGCGCGACGCAGCACTTCCGCATCCCAAGCCGAGGGGTAGGTCGACTGGGCCGCCGCTGTGCACGCCGCAGCGGCGTGGGCGAGGGTGACGAGGGCAAGCGTGCGGAAAAATCGCTGCATGTGGCTCGACTGAAGGAAGGTGAATGCCATGGCGCCACCCCGATGCTGCAGCATGCGGGGCGGTGCGACCACGTCTTTACGGACCAGACGAGTCGCACGCTGGCGCCGCTCTGGCTGGCCATGGCATTGACGCGGCCTGTACCACGCCGCACTCTCCAGTGTCAACCGTACGGCGGCGTCACCCGATGGGAGGTACTGATGCGCTTCATTGTACACGCGGCTCTCTCCGTGTCCCTCGCGGCGCTCTGCGCGGCACCGGCCGCTGCCCAAGCCACTGCTGCCGCACCCGATCGGGTCGAGTTCATCAAGGTCGTCGCCCGTGACTATGTCTTCGATGCTCCTGCCAACGTCCGGTCGGGCATCGCCACGATCCAGCTGGTGAATCAGGGCACCGATATTCATCATCTTTCAGTGCAGGAGCTGCCTGAGGGCAAGACGGTGAAGGACTTCTTCGATGCGACCCGCAACGGCGGGCGGCCGCCCGCATGGAGCCGTAGCCTCGCGCAGACGAATACGATCGCCAACGGCGCGGAGGCGTTTCTCACCTTCCGCATGCCCCCAGGGCGCTACATCCTCTCCTGCCTGATTCCGGCCGCTGACGGACGGTCGCACGTGGCCAAGGGCATGTATCAGCTGATCACGGCGTCGGCCGGCCCGGCGGCTGTTGGCGGCGCAGCGCGAACGGCCGGGGTTCGCAAACCCTGACGGGCTCGCCTCGCGTCTCGCTTACGGCGGGTCCAGCGCGACGGCGACCGCCACCGCCTCGCGGGTGGCCGCCACGTCATGAGTGCGGATGATCCGTGCGCCACGTTGCACCGCAAACGCGTGCACCACGGCACTGCCGATCACTCGCTCTGCCGGCGCCGCCACGCCAGTCAGCTCGCCGATCAGTCGCTTGCGACTCGCGCCGACGAGCACGGGAAAGCCAAGTGATACGACCCGCGACAGCTCGCGCAGCAGCGCCAACGAGTGCGCCGATGTCTTGGAAAAGCCGATGCCCGGGTCGAGAACGATCGCGGCGTCGGTCAGGCCGGCTGCGCGCGCCTGACCAACTCGTGCCGTCAGCTCATCGCAGACCTGAGCCACCACATCGGCAGCGTAACTGGCGTGCGCGAGTGAGGCCATGTCCGGCACGCCGCCGCGGGAGTGCATGACGACCATCCCCGCCCCATGCTCCGTCACCACGTCGAACATCGCGGCGTCGAGGCGTCCGCCGGAGACATCGTTCACCCCGTGCGCGCCCGCCTGAAGCGCCGCGCGCGCAACGTCGGCCTTCACCGTGTCGATCGTGATGATCAGGTCGGGCACACGATCGCGGACCGCCTCGATCACCGGAATCACACGCGACAGCTCCTGGTCCACGCTGACCGGCGTGGCACCGGGCCGCGTCGACTCACCGCCGATATCGAGAATCGTGGCGCCGTCGCGCCGCGCGGCGGCGGCGAAGTGCAGCGCCGACTCCACCGATTCGTGCACGCCCCCATCACTGAATGAATCGGGCGTGACATTGCAGATCGCCATGATCTGCGGCGACGTGAGATCGAGTGAGCCACCACGCAAACGCCACCGGTGCGCAGTGGCAGCCGGTGGCGTCTGGAGTGCGGCTTCGTCATCGCGCGACATGCTGCCGCGCGATGCGAAGGGTGAACAGGGTCACGCCGGCTGGATACCGGGACCGCCGAGCAGCGGCGGCGCGACGCGCTTGGGCTCCGGCGCCACGACCGCAACCGGCTGCGGCACCACCGGAGGGACCAGGTTCGAGGGCGGATCGACGCGCGGCGGCAGAATCTGACCCTGCACCAGCAAGCCGATGTCCTCGCGGGTGAGCGTCTCGCGCTCCAGCAGATTCTTCGCCAGCGAATGGAGCAGGTCGATGTTGTCTTCCAATGCTCCCTTCGCACGGTTGTACGCTTCCTTGATCACGCGGCTCACTTCCGCATCCACCAGCTGTGCGGTCTTCTCGCTCACCTCGCGGCGGCTCGTGAGTTCACGACCCAGGAACATCTCCTGCTCGTTGTCGCCGACGAGGATCGGACCGACCGCATCCGACAGGCCCCACTGCGACACGTAGCGCCGAGCAATGCCCGTCGCCTGCTGAATGTCGCTGCTGGCACCGGTGGTGACATGATCGCGACCGAAGATCAGCTCTTCGGCCGTGCGGCCGCCGTAGGCCATGACCAGACGCGCCTCGATCTGCTCGCGCGTCACGCTGACACGATCGTCTTCCGGCAGCGTGAAGGCCACACCGAGTGCACGACCGCGCGGCACGATGGTGACCTTATGCAGCGGATCATTGCCCTTGATCTTGATGGCGCAGACGGCGTGCCCGGCTTCGTGATACGCCGTCAGGCGACGCTCCTCTTCGCGCATCACCAGCGACTTGCGCTCGGCACCCAGCTGCACCTTGTCCTTCGCTTCCTCGAGATCGACCATGTAGATCTTGTCGTGCCCGCGACGCGCGGCCAGCAGCGCGCCTTCGTTCACGAGATTCGCCAGGTCGGCACCCGCCATGCCCGGCGTGCCCTTCGCCAGCGACAACACGTCCACATCATCGGCGATCGGCTTGTTGCGGATGTGCACCCGCAGAATACCTTCGCGGCCGCGCAGGTCCGGAGCGTCGACCACGATCTGGCGATCGAAGCGACCCGGGCGCAGCAGCGCCGGATCGAGCACATCGGGACGGTTCGTGGCCGCGATCAGAATCACGCCCTCGTTCGACTCGAAGCCGTCCATCTCGACCAGCAGCTGGTTGAGCGTCTGTTCGCGCTCGTCATGCCCGCCGCCCATGCCACTGCCGCGGTGACGGCCGACGGCGTCGATCTCGTCGATGAAGATGATGCACGGTGCACTCGCCTTGCCCTGCTCGAAGAGATCGCGCACGCGGCTCGCACCGACGCCCACGAACATCTCGACGAAGTCGGAGCCCGACATGCTGAAGAACGGGCGCCCGGCCTCGCCGGCCACGGCGCGGGCCAACAGCGTCTTGCCGGTGCCCGGAGGCCCGACCAGCAGCGCGCCCTTCGGCAGACGACCACCGAGCTTGGTGAACTTCTGCGGATCCTTCAGGAACTCGATGATCTCCTGCAGCTCGACTTTCGCTTCATCGGCGCCGGCCACGTCGGCGAACGTCACCTTCGGCGTGTCGCCGGTGAGCAGCTTCGCCTTGCTCTTGCCAAAGCTGAACGCCTTCGCGCCACCCGCCTGCATCTGCCGGAACAGGAACAGCCAGAAGCCGAACAGCAGCAGATACGGCAGGATGTTCAGCAGCACCGAGCCAATCGAGGTCCGCGCAGCCTTCGCACTGAGCTCGACGCCGGCGTTGCGCAGCGCATCCTTGTCGCGGTCCGTGACTTCACCGACCAGCGTGGTCGTGAAGCGCGAGACCTCGGCGCCATTGACGGTGATGGGCTGCTTGGTCTCCGCCTGCAGCTCACGACCATCCACCACCACGACCTTCTTCAGGTTGCCCTTGAGAAGTTCGCGATCGTACTGGCTGTAGGTCAGCGTCGGTGCATCGGCGTTCTTCTGTGACGTGAGCGTCACGAAG
>JBBSCZ010000195.1:0-6089 GCA_038249795.1 Gemmatimonadales bacterium
CGTTTCGCAATGGAACACGCATTCATGTCAGCGGCATCACCGACCCGGCGATGTCGCTCATCGCGACCGGTGTGCCGTTCCGCAAACCCGACCTCATTGCGCGCTACCTCGATCAGCTGCCGAGGGTGCTCGCCACCACCAGCGGTATTCGTCGCGCTGGCGCGGCGGCGATCGACTTCGCGCATGTGGCCTGCGGACGTGTGGATGCATTCTGGGAACTGCGCCTCGCGCCATGGGACGTCGCGGCCGGCATCCTGCTCGTGCGCGAGGCCGGCGGCATCGTCACGGGATTGGATGGCACCCCGTCGGTGCCGGCCTTCACGGGCTACGTCGCCGGCAATCCCGCGATGCACGCCTGGCTTCTCTCCACCGTCGGCTGACGCGCATGCCGCTGATCGAATGTGTCCCGAACTTTTCCGAGGGACGTGACGCAGGGGTGATCGACGCGATCGCCGCCGCCATCACTGCCGCGCATGGCCGCGTGCTCGACGCCTCGCTGGACGCCTGGCATCACCGTGCAGTGATCACGTTCGTGGCTGAGCCGCACGACATCGTCAACGCCGCCTTCGCCGCCATCCGCACTGCCCGCGACCGGATCGATCTGCGTCAGCACACCGGCGTGCATCCGCGCATCGGGGCAACCGACGTGGTGCCGTTCGTTCCGCTCGATGGCGCCACGATGGACCACTGCATTCATGCCGCACGCACGCTCGCCGATCGCGTCGGCACGGAGCTCGACATTCCGGTCTACCTCTACGATCGTGCCGCACAGCGCGACGCATACCGGAATCTCGCCGACGTGCGCCATGGGGGCACCACCGCGCTGCACGAGACCATTGAGTCCACACGGCCGCCCGACACCGGACCGCACCGACTCCATCCGACCGCCGGCGCGGTGGCCATCGGTGCCCGCGACTTCCTCGGTGCCTTCAACGTGTATATCGGCCACGCCAGACATCTGCCGCAGGCACAGGCAATCGCCCGTGAACTCCGCGCCGCGAACGGTGGCCTGCCCGGTGTGAAGGCGCTTGGTCTGGTCGTCGATGGGCAGGCACAGATCTCGATGAACGTGACTGATCTGCAGGCGGTGAGCCTGCACCAGGCGTTCGATGCGGTGCGCGCTGCCGCTGCCGCCCGCGGCATCGACGTGGCATACAGCGAGATCATCGGGCTCGTCCCGCAGTCCATCATCGAACGCGCCTTTGCCGATCGCATCATGCTGCGTGATGCGCGACAGACGGTGTCGCTCGAAGAGCGCATTGCATCGACGCTGCCAGTCGACGACCTCTCGCAGACAGCGCATGCCATTGCTTCGCTCGACCTGCCGCAGGCCAGCGGCACCGCGTCGGCGCTGACGGCGATTCTCGCATCGTCCACCGTGCGGCTCGCTGCGAACGTGCACGTGGCGCGTGCCAACAGTCCGGCGGCGGAACCGCTGCGACAGGTAGTCGACACGGCGCTGATGCTCGAGCGTCACCTGCATGCTGCCGCGCGTGACGATGCCGCAGCCTGGAACGCCGTCGTGCGCGCGCGCCGTGCGCCAGCCGGCAATCCCGAAGCGCTGTCGGATCGCATCCGGGCGGTCGATGCCGCGTTGATGGGTGCCAGCGAGGTACCGCTGCGCATTGCACGCCTGGCGACTGACGTGCTGGCCCTCGCTGCGGAGTCGGCTGAAGCCGGCGATCACGTTACCGCCCCCGACGCCTGGGCCGGCGCCTCGATCGCGTATGGATCCATGCAGGCCGCCCTCGGTCTGGTGCGTGGCAATCTCGCCATGCTGGCCGACAGCACGCTCGCCGCTGCCGCGCGAGCTGAAGCGCACCGGCTCACCGGATGGGCGGATGGCCTGCTGGATCGAACACGCCTCGCCGTGCGGCACGTTGCCGGCTGACGTGACAGATTGAAGCCGGTGCCACCATCGCTCTCCCATCTGCCCCGCCATCGATGAAGATCGAAATCTGGTCCGACATTGCCTGCCCCTGGTGCTACGTCGGCAAGCGCCGCTTCGAATCCGCCTTGACGGACTTCCCGCATCGAGACGAACTCCGGATAATTTGGCGCAGTTTCGAACTGAATCCGACCGCACCGCCGCGCGCCGAGCGTCCGACCGTCGAATTGATCGCCGCCAAGTACGGCATGCCGGTGGCGCGGGCTCAGGCGATGATGGACGACATGACGGCGACCGGTGCGGCCGACGGCATCGCCTTCCGATTCGATCGCTCGATCTCGGGTAACACCTTCGATGCGCATCGCCTGCTGCACCTCGCCGCGACCCACGGTCTGCGCGAAGCGATGGTCGAGCGCCTCTTCGCCGCCTACTTCACCGATGGTGAGGCGATCGCAGACCGCGATACGCTTGCACGACTCGCCGGCGAGGTCGGCCTCGACGCCGCCGAGGTGCGTGACATGCTGGCCTCGGACGCCTATGCCGCCGACGTCCGTGCCGACGAGGCGCGCGCAGGGAAACTCGGTATCACCGGCGTCCCGTTTTTCGCGATCGACGAAAAGTTCGGTATCTCCGGTGCGCAGTCGGCCAAGGTCATTACCGACGCACTGATGCAGGCGTTTGCGGAACGCGAGTGATGCGCGCCGGTGGTGGGTTGTATGGGTGAGTCAGTGGGCACCGTGACTGCGTTGGACAGAGTGGCCGTCGCAAGTACGTTTGACGAATGCCGGACTCGCGCATTTCCTCTTCTCCGATTGAATCCGTCATACAGCAATTCGGGAGAATGGTGCTTTCCATCGGTCGCCGTGCGGGGCTGGACGATGCTGACCTGGATGAGCTTGTCCAGGCGGTGCGGCTCCGCGTCTGGCGGGCGAAGGGTGATGCGGACGGTACACGCGTGGACGAGATCAACACGAGTTATGTCCATACGGCGGCACGCTCCGCCGTCATCGACATCCTGCGGTCACGCCGCAGCCACCTCGTGCGTGATGCCGAACCCATCGAAAGCGTTCCGCTTGCCGATGCCTCGGACGCGCCGGATCGAGCGCTCGAGTCGCGAGAGACGACCGACGGCATCATGTCGGCGGTCGATGCACTGGCGCCGGACCGCCGCGCGGCCGTCAAGCTGTATCTGGCGGGCTATCGTCGCGAAGAGATCGCCTCGATGCTCGGCTGGAGTGTAATTCGGACACGGAATCTCATCCATCGCGGCATCGCGGATCTCCGCGAGCGGCTCACGGAACAGGGACTCGCGCCAACGGGAGACCGCTGATGGACGACGAGGCGCTCCGCGCGATGGTCAGGACACGGCTGCAAAAGACGCCGCTGTCGCGCGAGCTGTGCCCTGCGATCGAGGCGCTGCAGGCTGCAGCCTCGCGCCCGGGAGACTCTGCGGAGCACCTGCAGCTTTTCGAGCATATCGCCGCATGTTCGGAATGCCGGCGTGATTTCGATCTGCTTCGCACCGTGGAGGCCGCAGCGATTGCAGCGCCGAGTCGTGCGCGTGTCACAGGCTGGATGCCAGCGTTGGCCGCGGCGGTGCTTCTGATCGGTGTCTCGGTGACATGGCTTCGGACGCCCGGCGAGGCGGATGACGTGACGCGTGGGCCTGCAGCTACCGGCGCAGTACGCCTGCAACCGCCACTCATCGTCGGCGACACGGCCATTACGCTCCGGTGGTCCGCAGTCGAGCAGGCGCTGCGCTACCGCGTCGAGATCACTGCGGCGTCAGGCGCGCTGGTCGCGGCGCAGGAGACGCGTGATACGCTGCTTCTTCTGGCGCTTCCGAAAGAGCGTGAGCTGCGCTGGTCCGTCTCGGCATTATTGCTCAATGGCGCCGAATTGTCGTCCGGGAATCAGCCGCTCACCTCACCGCGCTGACGCAATGCACGCAGGGCCGCCGCGATGTCGCGAAAGCCCCACGGCTCCTGCACGTGGCTACGCGCGGCTACGGCGCCACCGACAGCACCGCCTGCGGACGCGCCTCGCGAAGAAGGCCTGAGGTGCCGTTACCAAGGACGCCCAGCGAGATGCGGAGTAATGCGCACAGACGCCCCATAACCTGACCTCGCGTCGACCCCGCATTCAGCTGACATCGATGCTCCAGCCGTTCCTCGGCAGGACCACCTCGAACTCGGTGACGGTGGAGCTCGTCGTGGTCGATCCGTTGGTCGTCGTACTGCCGCGGTTGTACGCCGCGCGCAGGTTCAGCTCCGACTTGTTGCTGCCGTCGGCGCTCACCTCGAAGATCCTGAACGGAAAGGCGATCTCTCCGTTGAGAAAGCTCGTGAAGAAGGTGTCCAGGCTTCCGCCGAAGCTGCTCGTGCGGATGACTTCGTCCATGGCGTTCGTGACGTCCGTCTGTGAAATCCGGCGCGTCTCGGTGAGCATCCGGCATAGGAACACGACGTCGTCGCGATCCGGCAACGTGAAGTTCAGGATGCCTGCGATGAGTGTCGAGGCGATATCCGCGTCGATGCTGAGGGTGGCACGGCGGCCGACCTGCAACGAGGCGAGATCCGCGAAGAGGAACTCACCGTCCTGCATCTGAATCGGATCACCGTTGTTGATCGGGAAGGTGCGCCCGAGTTCGAAGAACGTCATTGCCAGGCGAAAGCTGCCAGTCGGGTACGGCAGACCGTCCGCATCGACAAACAGAATCGACATCTGGTAGCTGCGCCGCTCCGGGAGCGCCGGCGGCAGCACCGATGCACCGATCGTGCGCTTGCGTTCCGCCTTCTCCGCTGTTGTTCCAGGCTCCGCCGTGATCCGCTCCAGTTCACGATTGACTTCTGCCTTCTCCTGCTGCGTGCGTGGTGGCGCAGGTACCGTGGTGGGAGCCCCAGACGGCGTTGGCGATGCGAGCGACTTTGCCACGATCTCGTTCACCTGCCTGGCGACGTCGCTGGCTGCGGCGAGCGCGTTCTCTCGTGCCTCGCCCGTGAGCGCCGCGGAGGCCTTGGCGAGTTCAGTGGCCATGCTGGCCAGGTTGCCGAGTGTCGACGTCAGCGTCTCCGCGTTACTGCTGATCAAGCCGCTCAGGTCGAGCTTTCCAGCCTCGGCCAGTGCCGCACCAATGGAGTTTGGGAGCGGCAAGTTGGGCGGCGCCTGGATCGTCAGGATCGCGCCCGGGACATTCGGGGTGAGCGTCACCTGTTCGCTGCGAATGACATTGGGATCGGCCGCGCCGATGGCCGGAGCGGGCAGAATTTCGTAGTGGGAGTTGCGCCGCATATCGTAGAGTTCTGCACCCTTCGCATTGCTGAGCACCGGCTCCATGAAGATCGCAGGACTCGGCAGACTCACCGCGTCGCTGCTGATGATCCGACCACGCTCGCTGCCAAGCAGCGCTTCGAGCTCGGCGAAATACCCTTCGAGGCGAACCAGGTCGGTACCGGCCTCCACCGGCGGTGTCTGCAACTGGCGCAGCAGGTCGCGCATCACACGTCCGGCTGCACGCACGAGTCGATCGAAGGCGGTGGTGAGCACTTGGCGCTCGAAGCCGGTGGCATTGGGGGCGGGCTGCGGTACGGCCTCGATGTTCTCCAGGATCGCATCGAGCTTGACCGCCGCCTGCGTGCCGAGCGGTGGCGGCGCGCCGACCTGCGCGGCCGCGGCCTCGCGCGCATCGTCAATGAACTTCGTGAGCGCAGGCCTGAGTGAGCGGCGAAGGAAATCGTCCGTCGCTGCACGATCCTCCGTGTTGAGCTCGTTGAACGAGGCGAGGTGCAGCTGAAGCTTGCTACTTTCCACAGCGATCGGCGCATCAGCCGCACCCGGCCGGCTGCGCAACGGCAGCACCACATGATTGCCGCAGAAGCCGATCGGTGTCGTGGCGGCCAGTGTGCTCAACGGCACACCGCCCACTCGTACGCCTTCCAGCACGCTGATCACCTGCTCACGCTCGGTGTTCTGCAGTATGAAACGGGTGAAGCCGAACTTGTTGGCGTTGAGGAAGCCAATCAGGTTGGCGATGCGGGCCGCAACGCGCTCTGCCGACGCGAGTTCCCCTTCGAGAACAGTGCGCTCTTCGTCGACACCCTCGAACTGATCACGAAGTCGATCAGCGATGTCCCATGGAATGGTGAAGTCGCCGTTGGAACCGATTCTGAATGTGTCGCGGCGGACAACGCGCCTGGCCTCC
>JBBSCZ010000196.1:0-6079 GCA_038249795.1 Gemmatimonadales bacterium
CGGATGGGATCGCAGTCCACTGCATCCGCATCGTCAGGCCAGGCACTGCGCTCGCGGCGGCGGCGAGGTGTTCGAGGCCCTCCAAAACCTGCGGCTGGTGCATGTAGAAGGAGAGGGTGCTCCAGCGCTGATTGATCTGCTTACGGCTGGCCGGGTTCATCACCACCGGTGCCGCGTGCGTCCAGCCGTTCACGATCACGGACAGACGCACCGTCACCGGCGCGGTGACACCGGCAGCTCGCACCTGCGCCACCATCGCCTTGTAGTCGTCGAGAGTCAACAGTGTCAGGATGTTCGACACCACGCCGCCATCCGAATGCACATGGCCGTCGTAGACGACCTGCGGGAAGACGCCCGGTATCGCGGATGCCGCCTTCAAGAGCGTCCGCGTGCGTACCAGCCCGTCGTCTCCACCCTCGAGCGTCGTGCGCAGGTCCCACGCACGACCCGTAGCGATGTCGAGGTCCGTAGTGCCGAAGATGACCTGGCGGTCCTGGCGGAATGCAAGGCGCAACGAGTCGCGAAAGAGACCATCGATGACCTTCGCCAGGTTCGCGTCGTAGCGCGAGGTGTTCACCACGCCGCCCGTCTTCCGCAGCCAGAACAACCAGTCGAACGAAGGCGCGATACGGTCGGCCGCGTTGCGATAGAGTGACGTCAGCGTGTCGTGGGCGGCTTGGGTGCCGAGTAGCACGAACGGCGCCTGCAACGCGCCGGTGCTGATCGCGGTGATCAGGTCGAACTGCGGCATTGGCGCGTCGGAGCGTGTGCGCCATCCACGCATGAAGCCCACGCCGTACGACCCGTTCTGGCCACCGCCGGAGAGCAGCAGCACATTCACCGTGTGTGCCGGATCCGCAATTGCCCGGCGGGCCAGTCGCGCCACCACCGTATCCCGCAGCCTCCGCTCGGCCAGGCGTGCGGTGTCGGCGTCTGCAAGCAGGGCCGGGATCGTGGTGGCGGGGCGATGCACGGCCGCACAACCGGACAGGCTGATGAGCGCGGCCAGCGTCAGCATGGTCTTGAACGATCGGGGACGGATCAGGCGGTGAACGGTGCGGATCATGTTGCGAGTGAGAGAGCCGGGTCAGACGAGGGCGAACGCGCGCACGGGAAAGGTCCCGAAGCGTTTTATCATTGGCGGCACCGCAAAGAAACGTGCGCCGCGCGCCGGGAGTTGTTCGAGGCCGCGCAGATGCTCCACGATCGGAATGCCCGCGCCAAGCAAAATGGTATGCACCGGACGTTCGCCGGTGTCGGTGCAGTCGATGTTGAAGCTGTCGATGCCGACCAGCGCCGCCCCCGCTTCCACCAGCCACTGGGCCAGCGAGCCCGTGAGATGGGGATGCCTCTCGAAGTACTGATCGCTGCGCCAGTGACGGTCCCATGCCGTGTGGACCAGTATTGCCCGGCCACGCACGTCGGCTCGCGACAGCGGCAGGTGGTCGATGGCGCGATCGTCCCGACCGGCCGACACGACCACGCAGTCCAGGTCGGCGAGCGACGGGAGTGCGAGGCCAGCCAAATCCGTCCCGTCCGGATAGCGGTGGAACGGACTGTCGAGATACGTGCCGGTGTTGCCGATCATCTCGATGCGCCCGATCTGGAACTCGGTGCCATGTGCGTACCGCTCACGCGACGCCTCGCGGCTCAGAAAATCGCAGATGATCGGAGCGGGGAGCCCCTGGTAGGTGACCATGCCGTCCTCGATCACGTGACTGAGGTCGATCGCGGTCTGACGGTCTGCGTCGGGCATCGAGGCGGGGGCGGAGGCACAGGCCGAACGTCAGCGGCAAAATGTATGATGCTCTGTTACTGAATCTCGGCCAAAATGTATAATGCACTGTCACTGAATCTCTGACCTCCCTGCCCATGCCCGCGATGCCTCGCCATTTCCTCGTTGCCGGTCTCGTCACGGTGTCCGTCGCCTTGCCGTTGACCACTGCCCAAGCACAGTCACGCCGAGCTGCGCCGACCGCCGCCCCGTCGGGGACTGGTAGCATCGATACGGCGGCGTTTCGTGCGCTCCAATGGCGCAACATCGGCCCGTTCCGCGGCGGACGCGCCGTGGCGACGGCCGGCATCCCCGATCAGCCGCTGACCTACTTCGCCGGCTACACCGGCGGTGGGCTCTGGCGCACCGATGATGCAGGACTGAACTGGCGCAACATCTCCGACGGATTCTTCCGCACTGGCGCGATCGGATCGATCGCCGTTGCCCCGTCCGATGCGAACGTCATCTATGTGGGGACCGGCGAAGAGTCCATTCGCGGACAGTCGTCGACCTACGGCGATGGCGTCTACAAGAGCACCGATCAGGGACGCACCTGGAGCAACGTCGGGCTGCGCACCACGCGTCAGATCGCGGCGGTGCGCGTGCACCCCACTGATCCGAATGTGGTGTACGTGGCAGCACAGGGAGATCGCTGGAAGGCGTCGGCCGATCGCGGCATCTACCGCTCGAAGGATGGTGGCGCGACCTGGACGCTGGTGCTCACGGGCGTGAACCAGTTCTCCGGCGCCAGCGACCTGTCGATGGACGCCACCAATCCGCGCATCCTCTACGCCACCTTCTGGGACCATCAGCGCACCCCATGGACTGTGCGCAGCGGTGGCGAGGGCAGCGGCATCTGGAAGTCGATGGACGGCGGTGACAGCTGGACGCGGCTCAGCGAAGGCCTGCCGTCGTTGATGGGCAAGATCGGCATCAGTGTCTCGCCAGCGAATCCCGACCGCGTCTTCGCCATCGTGGAAGCGGAGCGGGGCGGTCTCTATCGCTCCGACGATGCCGGCCGCACCTGGGCGCGGCTGTCGGAGGATCGGCTGATCCAGACGCGCAGCTGGTACTACATGAAGGTCACCGCCGATCCGCAGAACGCCGACATCGTATGGGTGATGAATGCGCCGGTGCTGAAGTCGATCGACGGTGGTCGCACCTTCCGCGTGATCGAGGCGACGCATGGCGACAACCATCTGCTCTGGATCAATCCCACCGACAGCCGCTACATGGCCAACGCCAATGACGGTGGCGTGTCGGTGTCACTGGACGGAGGCACCAGCTGGAGCACCCAGGACAACCAGCCCACGGCGCAGTTCTACCACGTCACCACAGACACCGACTATCCGTACAAGCTCTACTCCGGGCAGCAGGACAACAGCAGCGTCATCATCCGCAGCCGCAGCGACGGCTCGACCATCGATGTGCGCGACTGGTGGAATGGTCCCGGGTGCGAAAGCGCGAACGTGGGCGTGGGGCCGAAGAATTCGCGATTCGTCTATGGCGGCTGCTACCAGGGGCTGATCGACGAGCTGGATCAGCAGACCACCCTCTCGCGTGACATCATGCCGTGGCCGGCGATGAACCTCACCGAACCCTCCGACAAGACGCGCTTCCGTTTCAACTGGACCGCGCCGATTCGTGTGTCACAGCACGATGGCAACGTCCTGTATCACGGCGGCAACGTGCTGTTCAAGTCGCTCGATCGCGGGCAGAGCTGGACGCCGCTCGGTGGTGACCTGACGAAGAATGACAAGGCACGGCAGGGGAAGGGCGGTGGGCCGATCACCAACGAGGGCGCGGGTGGTGAGGTGTATGGCACGATCGTCGTGATTCACGAGTCGCCGCACGATGCCAGGGTGCTGTACGTCGGCACCGATGACGGTCTGGTGCAGCTGACGCGCGATGGCGGTGCCACCTGGACCAACGTCACGCCGAAGGGACTGGCTGACGGCCTCACCAATGAGATCGAAGTCTCGCCGTTCGATCCCGGCACGGTGTACCTCGCCTACCGCACCGATCGTCTCGGTGACAACGCGCCGCACGCGTTCCGGTCCACCGATTACGGCACCACCTGGACGCGCATCGTGAACGGATTCCGCGAGGGCGAACCGGTGCGCGTGGTGCGCGAGGACAAGTCGCGAAAGGGATTGTTGTACGCCGGCACCGAGACGGGCGTCTATCTTTCGTTCGACAGTGGTGCACAGTGGACGCCGTTTCCGGCCAAGTTTCCGGCGGTGCCGGTGACCGATCTCGAGGTGCATGATGGCGATCTCGTGGCCGCCACCGAAGGCCGCGCGTTCTGGATTCTCGATGACCTCTCGACGATCCGGCAGCATGGCGAGGCCGCAATGAGCGCTGCCGCGCACCTGTATGCCCCGCGCGCAGCCGTGCTCGCGGGGGGGCCGTCGGCAGCGGCTCGCAACGCCGGCCGCAACCCGGTGCCGGGTGCAGGCGTCTACTATCGCCTCGCGACCGCGCCGGATAGCAGCACGGCCATCAGCTTCGAGATCCTCGACGCCAAGGGTGCCGTGCTTCGCACCTACTCGTCGAAGGACTCGATAGCGGCGGCTCGCCTCCGCCCGCGCGCCGGCCTGAACGTCGTGCACTGGGATCTGCGTCGCACGGCACCGACGCGTCTGGCGGGTGTGGTGCTCTTCGGTGCGCCGGGCAGCGGTGGCGCGCGCGTCTCACCAGGCACGTACAGCGTCCGCATGACGATGGGCAGCACGGTCAAGACGCAGCCATTGCAGGTGCTGCAGGACCCCCGCCTGAATGTGCCCGTCACACAGGTCGCCGAACGCGACTCGGTCTCGGCCGTCATCGCGGAGCGCATTCGCGAAATCCACGACGCCGTGCTGCGCCTGCGCGACACGCGTGGGCAGGTGCAGGGTGCGCTGACTCGCGGTCGCGATGCCGGCAACGCCACGGCCATTGCGACTGCGGGCAAGGAACTGGTGACGAAGCTCGAGACGATGGACCCGCGCCTCACCACGAAGGCGGGCAACGGACAGGACATCATCAATTACGCCAACGGCATCAACGGCCAGTTCGGCTTCCTGATGGGTCAGGTCGAGGGTAATCCGGTGCTCACGAAGGCGGCCCGGGAGCGCCTCGCGGAACTGGATCAGCAATGGGCCGCCGTCCGCAGCGAGATCGACACCATCGAGCAGGTCGACGTGCCGGCGTTCAACAAGCTGTTGCTGGACGGGAACGTCCCGGGCGTGTCGATCCGTAAGATGGTAAAGGTGACGCCGCCAATCAGCTGACCGGCGACGTTCCCTGGGCTGCCGCGCTGACCGGCGCGCACTCCGCTCGTCGAGATGGCTCTCATCCCACTACCACTGCGATGTTCACTCTCCGTACATGTTTTCGTCCTGCCCTGCTGCTGCCGTTGCTGCTGACCGCCTGTGGCCGTGCCGCCATCACCACGGCACCGGTGCCGGTAACGGCGTCTGGCGCAGAAACCCCGGCGTTGCGCGTCGTCGCCTCAGCCACGGGGAAGACGATCCCGTTCGCGCAGCTTGCCGACGCGGCGGCACGGGCCGACGTCGTTTTTTTCGGCGAGATGCATGATGACGACGAGACACATCGCGCCGAACTCGCGCTGCTCGATGCCATCGGCCAGCGCCGCGAACGGGTCACCGTGTCGCTGGAGATGTTCGAGCGCGATGTGCAGCCGCTGCTCGACGCCTATCTCGCAGGTCGCATGACCGAGGCCGACTTCGTTGCGCAGTCGCGCCCATGGCCGAATTACGCCGCCGACTATCGTCCGATCGTCGAGCTGGCGAAGGCGAAGGGGTGGCCGGTGATCGCGGCCAATGTGCCACGTCGTCTCGCAAGCATCGTGAGCCGGCGAGGCCTGCCGGCCGTCGATTCACTGCCGTCGGCCGATCGTGCCTTGATCGCCAGTGATCTGCAATGCCCGAAGGATCAGTACTACGACAACTTCGTGGCGGTGATGGCAGGAGGGCATGGCGGGGCAGGTGGAGCGCCAGGCGCCACGGTACCCGGCGTTCGCTCGATGACCGATCTGTTCTACGAATCGCAGTGCGTGAAGGATGAAACGATGGCCGAGGCGATCGTGCGGGGCCGCACGTCCGGTGCAATAGTGGTGCACTTCAATGGCGCGTTTCACAGCGATTTCAGTCTCGGTACCGTCTCACGCGTCACGCGCCGTGTCCCGTCGGTGAAAACGGTGGTCATCAGCGCAGTTCCTTCAGCCAATCCGAGAAAGGAAAAGGTTGCCGAGCACCTCGCGAAGGGGCAGTTCATCATCATCGCTTTGCGAGAGAAGCTTCC
>JBBSCZ010000197.1:0-6047 GCA_038249795.1 Gemmatimonadales bacterium
CGCCGAGAAGCATGCGGCCGCACCGCAGCGACGGTAAATAGCATCAGGCCTGAAGCGCTCCGCCAATCAAACCAACGTGAGCAGGCGCTGCGACACCCAACGCTGCTCGAGTCCAATGCGGCACCACCCGGCGCTGCGCTCGTGAATGAACACCTGCTGGTTGCGCGCGAGCGACGCAAGCCTGTCAAACGAGCCAGCGGGCCCATTGCGCACATTCAGTGCGTTGGTGTTTACCGTCGCGGACTCCACCGGGACAACATGGCGTGCGGCCACCCACTCCTGCTGCGAGCCGGAGATCTTCAACCATCCATCGCGCTCGTCGTGAATGCGAAGCACGCTGCCGAGCAGCACGGTGTTCACCTTTGGCGCATCGGCGGCCGAGCCAGCGCGCACAAACAGTCGATCGGTGTTGACGCAGCCGTAGCGCAAGTGCGCCGGCGACGCCGACGGAACGGATGCTGCTGCGCCGCCCATGGCACGGCGCAGCAAGGGCAGGAACGAGCGCTGCGCGTTCTCGATGGCATTTCCGCCAAAGAATGCCGTGCCGGGACAGGACTTCGTGTTCCGAGTATCGTTCGTTCGCGCGCCGGTATCGAGATGGAACCAATGATGGTAGACGATGCGATCAGTGTTGATCGGAATGGCGAACCGTTTGCACACGACGGCAGACATGCCGATGATCGTATTGCGATGACTGGCCGACATCGCATCGCGGCCACTGTCGAAATTGCCAAGGTGTTCTACGCAGACAGCGTTGGCGTTGTTGCCCTTGAGGCACGCCGGCGATTGCTCGAGCGTACGCCCGGTCATCACGGTGCCGTCGGGAAACGTGGTAAAATGTTGCCCGATCTCAGCCCACCCGTTGTTGACGATGTGATGGCGCTTCATCGCCGACTGCAGTTCAAAGTGGTTTGTACCATTGAAACTGCCATACGACGGCGACCACGTGTGATGCTGCTGCAACGTCAATATGGTGCGACCCACCTGACGCTGCGCGAGCCAGCCCTCGAACTCGGCGAGGGTCATAAGCACGAAACCGAGGCGTGTCTGCATGGCTGCTGGTCTCCGACGATGGATGGTATGCGAGGTGAACTCGTGCACGGGAAGAGTCGTGTACACAAGGTGCGAACTGCGCAGGCGATACGCCAGCCGCAATCCAGACTGCCTCTCTCACAGGGATGACGCGGGTAGACGAAATCAGACTGTGGCTCGCGACCGACATGATCAAAACGCAGGCACATCGAGCCGCATCTCACACCACGCGGGCTCGCCCTGCCCTTTCACTTTCAGTCGCCCGCTGACGGCATCGTCGATTCATTCGCGAGACTCGTCGGGCCGCACGTGCACCCCGCGATCGCATCGGTGCAGAAGCATGCCCGCTGTTCAGGCGATCCGCCCGCGCAAAGCACCGCATGAGCCCACACCGAGCGTCATCGTTCTCGCTTCGCTGAGCAGCGCGGCACGCTGACGTCGTCCCTCCCGTGTCGCATCATACGAGCGCTCACGCGGAGGATGCCGGCATGGAAAGCCGATCGGTCGGGTTCAGCCTGGCAAGGCAGAGCCGCACTGCGCACCGCAGAAGAGTTTCTCGCTATCGGGAGCGTGCCTTACATCGAGTCGGTGCTGCACGACCTGCGACTTCTTGCCGGCTTCGTGCTCTTCACGCTGCTGCCGTCGCTCACACTGCTGTCAGCATACCCGTTTCAGCCGCAGGGCATCGCGAAGCTCGCCTTCATCGCGCTGGTACTCAGCACCATCGTCGTGCTTTTTCTCGTCATGACGCAGATGAGTCGTGACGGTGTGCTCAGCAACATCACCAGGAACGATGCGCGAAAGGTTTCGTTGGACACCGCGATGGTTTTGAATGTGGCGCTGTTCGGTGCGATTCCGCTGCTCGTGCTGCTCAGCTCCGAGGTCCCGAGTGTACGGTCATTCCTGTTCCCGTGGGCGGAACCGATGGTGCGATCATTGGTGAAGAGCTGACGCCAGCGATCAGATGGTCACGAGCCTCGCAGCGACGTGCAACCAGGCGCCGCGAGCAATGGATCGCCGCATGCTCGTGACGATGTCGTCAGCTGATTGCCACATGGGACGAGTATGGGGTGCTGTCCCGAAACGGAGGTATGTGGCGCTAAAGGACGAGTTCGATGCTAATCTGGCGATGTGGCGGAGACGGTGACTCCCAGACCCAGCGACTGAGAATTCCTGCATCTGCACCTCGTCACTCGCTATGCGCGGCACGACCCACCGCACCTCGATCCAGTTGCATTGCGCTGCGACCGCTGCAAGGCGGGCACCGCAACTGGTGCTGAGGGTTCGATCATCCTGATGCCGCAGGCGCCTGTCGCGGCGCCTAGGTCGGGAACATGACTCGTGATGCAGTCCCACCCGCAGAAGGAGGTTCAGCATGGCATGGGGTACACAACGGAACTGGCGCTGGTGCAGCAAATGTCAGGGGCTCTGGTTCGGCGGCAACTCGGCGGGCAGATGTCCGGCAGGTGGCGGGCACACGAAGGTCGGCAGCGGGAACTACAGTCTCGTGCACCAGGCGACGACTGCTCCGGGTCAGTCCAACTGGCGGTGGTGCAGCAAGTGCCAGGGACTCTGGTTCGGCGGCAACCCGGCGGGCAAATGCCCTGCAAGCGGCGTCCACACCAAGGCCAAAAGCGGTAACTACACGCTCGCACATCAATCCGGTGCCGGGCAGGCGAACTGGCGGTGGTGCAGCAAATGCCAGGGCCTGACGTTCGGGGGACATCCGGCTGGTCCGTGTCCTGCGGGCGGACTGCACACCAAGGCGGGCAGCGGCGACTATCGGCTGCCCATCGTCACGACACGCGTGCGCGTACACGTCAAGATCCTCACGAATCCGAACGTGTCGCTCGATACGATGATGCACAACATGCGCGAGGTGTACGCGACCGCGAACATCGACGTCGAATGGGCCAGCACCGAATCGCTCAATCAGCCGACGCTCAATGACGTGGACGTCGGATCGTGCAACATGGGGGTCGTGACGGCCGAGCAGGCGCTACTGTTCGCGAATCGCAACAGCGTGGGCGCCAACGATGTCGTGGTGTACATGGTACGAAGCACGATACCGCCGTTCAACGGATGCGCCGCGCATCCGACGGGTCGCCCAGGGGCGGTGGTGGCTCAGGGTGCCTCCCAGTGGACCTTCGCGCATGAGCTTGGCCACGTCCTCGGCATCCATCACGTGAACAACAACAATCGGCTGATGACGGGCAACGGCACCGCGAACATCACCAATCCGCCCCCCGATCTGGTGGCGTCGGAAGTCGCAACCATGATCGCGAGCGCGCTCACCGTCAACGTCTAGGGGGGATCATGGCAGTCACATTTGAGCAGGTGAAAGCAGCGCTCGACCCCGAGGAGCCGGCATACAACAAGGCCGCGGCCGCCCTGGGCGCCGAGGCCCTGCCGCACCTCGCGGTACTGGTCGCGGGCGACCAGATGATGCTGGCCTCGAAGGCCGCGTACCTTGCTGGACTGATCGGTACCGCCAAGGCAGTGGATGTCGTGCAGCGTGCGGCGCGCAGTGCGCACGCCAGCGTCCGTGTGGCAGCCGCGGCAGCAGCCGGCAAGCTGTCGAGTGCCGATTCGGGCGATGTGTTGATCAAGCTGATCGACGACGGCGACATCGGCGTGCAGAAAGTTGCATTGCGCGCCGTACCCGCCGATGCTCCGTCAGGCGCGCTGCGTGCGCGCGTGCAGAGTCTCAGCATCGCGAAGGGTCAGGCACCGAACCGGGAGTTGGCGCTCGAAACGATGTCGCGCATGAAAGTTTCGGTCGCGGATCCCACGGACGCGGAGCCCATTCCCGGCGCGGCAAGGAAGCGAGCCGCTACGACGAAGCGGCCTGCCGCGAAGAAGGCGGTGAAGCGCAAGCCGAGGTGAGGTTGCGTGTTCCATCAGTGCAGTGCGGCGTGCCGGTTCAGTTGACCGGCACACCGCGCGCATGTGCGGGAGCAGTTGCCAGCGGACGCACACGCGCACCTGCACCTGGTGCAGGCATCGCGCCTGACGGCTCGTCGTGGCAACTGGCTCGCGTGCACGACGGGCGAGTCAGTCCCCCAAACCCGATCGCGAGCCGCAGTTATGAGTGGGATGCTGAGCAGATAGGCGTGCCGCACCTCCCGCAGGGTCTCATGGATGCCGTGTCGCTCGCGCAGGGCGGCCACGGTGTAGTGCGCGCCACGCAGGCTCACGATGTCCATCCGGGATCGGCCGCGGTCAGTACGATGCGATCTGGACTTTGCGAGCGAACGGGTCGCGATCTGGCATCGCCATACGGTCAGCTCGGCGGGGAGGGTCTGCGCACGGGGCGGGCATCTGCCGATTGTAGCATCAGCGGCGGTCGGGACCATCACCGAATCATTGCCGGGATGATCATGCGGTCACGAGGGAGTGCAGCCACACGGCTTCGCGCGCCTCACCGTGACGACGGTAGCGAGGCCGTGGCGGGCTGCCCACCAGAACGCGATTTCGTGCGTGCCGCGCGGCCGTGGAGGAAGCCACGGCGCGACACGCCAACATCACCTCGCCAACGCAAACGCGAACGGCTGCTGCACCAACATACGAACCTTGCGCCCGTCCTCGAGCCGAGCAGGCGAGAAACGGAAGCCCGGGACTGCGACCCTGATGGCGTCCGCGAACCGCACATCCTCGTGGCGCAGCACCTTGAACGATCCCAACTCGACCGCGCCTGCCGTGTCGATGACGAATTGCACCAGCACCTCGCCCTCGACTTTGGCCGCCCTCAGTGCTGCCGGATACTGCGGAGCAGTCGACGCCGGCAGCACCGCAGCCGGCGTCGCGACCTGGAAGTCGAAGAACACGCCGTCGGGCGCCAGCGCTGCCGGCGATCCAGTCGCAGACATGACCTTGCCAGTCGCTGACATGACCTTGGTTGCGTCCGGTGAACAGGCAGCGAGGCTCGCCACGATTGCCATGACGAGTGGAGCGAGCACGCGCGGCGACGTGATGGCGGCAGCAGATCGGTTCATGGAGGTGATCCTCGTGCTCAGGTGAGAGTCGAACGCCGCGAGCATTGGCGCTCGCGGTGATCGCTGTTGATGCTGGGCGATGAGCAGCAGCAGACGGGCGTAGCGCATCTCCTCCGCAGGTGTGCGGAGAGCACGCAGTGTGCGGAGATCGCAATCGAGCTCGATCGCGAGTCGCAGTTTCGCGGTCATCCACCAGACAGCGGCATTCCACGGCATCACGACCTTCGCGAGTTCACCGAGCCAGAGCAGCGCGGTGTCGCGCGCATCGCAATGCGCCTGTTCGTGGCGAACGATCAGTGAACGCAGCGAAACATCCAGTTCCGTGATCCAGATCGGCAGCGCGATGCGCGTCGGGAACAGACCGAATGCAGCGGGACCGAGTCGGTCGGTGACGATCACCGCATGCCCGTCGATGTGCGTGGCCGGTGCACGATGCGCGAGCGTCGAGAGCGCCCGTTGCGCGCGCACCAGCCGGAACAGCAGAATGCTCGACGCGATCAGCCAGAGTGCAGCAAGCACGGTGTCGGTCAAGCCAACGGCGGCCACCTGCAGCAACGGAGCGCGCGACGTGAGCTCGAAGAACGCATCGGCAACGTCACCGTTCACGAGACGCGGTGCGAGGGGAACCGGTGTCGGTTCGACGACGACGCGAGCCAGAATCGGCCAGCAGATCGCGGTCAACAGGGCGAGAGTCCACGCACCGCGCGACTGCCGCCGGAGCAGCGACGATGCCATCGCAACGCCGTGCGCCGCGACACCAACGACGAGTGCGAACAGCATCGCAGTCAGCATCCAGAGAAGCATCAGTCACCTCCGCGGGATGCGGAATCCGTGCGCGCCCCGAGCTTCCGCGCCAGGCGCTGCAGTTCGGCCGGTGTCACGCCGTGATCATCGACGAGTCGTGCGATCAGCGCTTCCGGTGAGTTGTCGAACAACGAACCGAGGAGGCGAGCGACGGCGTTCTTCTGCGCGGTGCTCTGTCGCACCCGTGGGAAGTAGCGATGCACACGTCCCTCCTCC
>JBBSCZ010000198.1:0-5931 GCA_038249795.1 Gemmatimonadales bacterium
CGACCGACAGGAGACTTTCCGCTTCACGGTCGGCATCGGCCAGGTGATCGGCGGCTGGGATGAAGGGGTGCGCGGCATGCGCGTCGGGGGCAAGCGCCGTCTGGTCGTGCCGCCGAAGATGGGCTACGGCGACATCGGTGCGGCGCCGATGATCCCGCGCATGGCCACGCTGGTGTTCGACGTGGAGCTGGTCAGCCTGCCGCAGACGTCGCCCGCCGGAGCGCAGTAATGGATCTCACGTCGCCGCACGAGGACGAGCTGCACTTCGCACGCCCGGAGCCGGGCACCTACGGCGAGTACTACCGGAAGTACATCGACCTGGTGCCGGACGGTGATCTGCGCCGTCTGCTGCCGGTGATCTTCGATGCGAACTTCCGTGCCCTGCGCACGATTCCGCCGGAGCAGGAGCGGTACCGTTACGCCTCAGGGAAGTGGTCGATCCGCGAAAGCATCGGCCACGTCGCCGATACCGAACGGATCTTCTCCTACCGCGCACTGCGGATCGCCCGCGGCGACCAGACACCGCTGCCGTCGTTCGACGAAAACGATTTCGTGTCGGTCGCCCGCTACGACGACATCTCCCTCGAGCAGATCCTCGGCGAGCTGATGGCAGTGCACGCCTCGACGATCCTGCTGTTCGAGAACATGGCCGACGAAGCCTGGGATCGCACCGGCACCGCCTCCAACGCCCCGGCCAGCGTCCGGGCCATCGCCTACATCATCGCGGGCCACGAGCTGCACCACATGAACGTGCTGAAGGAGCGCTACGGCGTGCTCGATTTCTGACACTGTCGTTCGTTCGATGCCGAAGTGCGGAAAAAACAACAACAGCAAACGGCTTTCATCACAGAACTGCACAGCCGCAGAACAGCGAAGCCGCAGAACAGCAAAAAACTTTTTTGGTGGGTTTCGTTTGATCTTTCCGCTCAACGCGAGGGGCCACCTCTCCACAGCTGATCGTGCGGTGGCAGTTCCCCAAAAAGCAGTTGCCGTTCGCAGTTCGCTGTTCAGCGGCTGTTCGGTTCTGCGGCTGTGCAGTTCTGTGATGAACGCTGTTCGCCGTTTGCTGTCTGCACTGCAGCGAGCCTCGACTCAGAGCGAGTCGAGGAGGTCGTCGATGGCTTTGGTGTCGGCTTCGTCGAGCGGGCCGCCGACGATGATCTTCTGGAGGATGTCGACTGCTTCGGCGGCGAGGTCGTCGTTGTGTTTGCGGTCGCTCTCGAAGCGGACGATGTGGCCGAGGAGGACCGTTTCCATTCGGGTCCGCTCGCCGTTCTCGTCCAGTTCGCCGAGGAATCTGCTGTCACCTTCGGCATCGTCGGCATTGACCGACTGCTCGTAACTCGGGATGCTCGCCTTCCACGGCTCGGCGGCGGCGTCGGAGTCCTTGAGCTTGTCGGGCGGGACGAGGGCGAAGAGGCGGCACTGGAGGCCGGGATTCTCCTCGTAGGCGAACAAGCCCAGCGTGACCGGATCGCCGAACAGGTCGAGGCGCAGGAGGTGGTCGATCGCCTCCTCGGGCATCGCGCAGCGGGCGACCAGACGCTCACCGATGTAGGCGCCAAGGCACACGCCTTCGGGCGCGCGCTCATCTTCCATGCGTTCGATCTTGACGGGGATGGCGGTGGTCGTGGTCACGAACACCGCCGGACGCTCATCGTCGCCCGTCCCCTCGCCGTCGAACGGCTCTGCCCCGTCGGGGCTCTCGTCTGCGTCATCTGCGAACATGCAGGAAAGTAACCGTCCAGGTGAAGGGAGACTCAGGACTGCATGGAAGGAATGTCGGACGGTTCGAGCCGATCGAGCGCACGCCCGAGCAACCGGGCGAGTCCGAGCCATTCGAGGATGACGATCGCCAGACCCGCCACCAGGCTCAGCGCTGCGACTGCGCTGAGCGGAAGCTGCGCAGTCAGCACCGTCACGATGCCCCACACCGCCCCCGCCGGCAGGGCGAGCAGGAGGCCCAGCGACACGATGATACCGATCATCGTGATGTACACCTGACCGATCACGGAAGCACCACCATTGTTCGCGCCTCCCTGATTGAGCGGCACCCACGCCGGGAGCCACAGCGCCACAGCGTTGTACAGCGTGACGTGCAGCAGGTTCACGCCTCCAAGCGCCAGGGTCCCACCAAGCAACGCAAAGGCGAGACCAGCGCTGCCGAGCGGGCCACCGATGGTGCACAGCAGCAGGAACGCTGGAGGACCGAACAGCAGCGCCATGCCAAGCGTGATGATGACGGCGGCGGTGATGATCTCGGTGGCGACGATGGTGTGCGCCGGCAGTGGCGCCGTCTTCAGGAACGGGAGATGCGCGAGGTCGTGCCGCAGGTCGAGCCGGAACCAGGCGGGGGCGGTGAGCAGCGCGGCCGCAAAGATGCTGATGAAGGTGGTGGTGAAGGCGGAGCGGAGGGCGCTGCTGCCGGCGTCATATGTGTCGCCGCGGCTGGTCAGCGCGACGATGGCGACCACCACGCCGATCGTCACCAGCAGCGCGCGTGGGCGGAAGGTGCGCACCGAGGCGGTGACGTTCTTCCACGCGAGTGCGACCGCCGGGTGTCCATGCAGCGCCAGCGACCAGCCGAGTCGCGTGTCGCGCTTACGGGTGGAGGCGCCACCGCGTCGCATGCGGGCGACCCGATCGGCAAAGCGCGCGCTCGAGCCGACGGCGAGCTCCTCGAACGGCTGCGGATCGCGCAGGATCCAGAGGTAGTGCAGCAGGAGCACGCCGAGCGCCGCAGGAATTCCGCGGAGCCAGCTCATGGTGTCAGTGGCGAAGGCCGGGGTGGTGACCGCGCGGATCGGCCAGAGTAACGCGTGCATCGTGGCATCATCGAGGATCGTCTGCACGGCGATACGGGTGGCCATCAGCTTGCCGATCACGTCAGATGCCGGTGAGGACGCGCTGCCGATGGCGCTGCGCCAGATGTCGAATGCATGACCGGCGGTGGTGGCCACGGCGATGGCGAGCATCGCGAGAAACACGATCGCGATGGTGCGCGCCACCGGTTTGCGACGGGGCACGTCGGGCGCATGCGTGCGCGCGAGCGTGGCACCGAGACGATGCAGCGAGATGGTGGTGAACAGGATCCAGAGACCTGCGGCGCGTAACACGCCGTTCAGGTCACCCTCGCCGCGTCGGAGCAGTATGGTCCAGATCAATACCTGGCTCAGCAGCACGGCCTGCTGACTGAAGAGCCTCGCCTGCACCAGCGTGCGACGCTTTACGGGGGCCGGGAACAGGAAATAGACCTCGGCCGGACTGAACGCGAGAGCGTTGTCGCTGGGTGCGGCCAGCCACCAGGCACCGAGCGCCACGGCGATGCCCACGATGGAGAGGATCTGGCGCGTGTCGAGCAGATCGAGCTCGTTGGTCACGGCGACATCGGCGCCGGGGCGCATCAGCAGCGACGCGAGGTAGGCACACATCGCGAGGGCGCCAATCATGTAGCGCGGCTGCCGCAGTCGACGCAGCTGCAATCGGATGCGGTTCTGCCAGGTGCGCGAGTACAGATACCAGAGCGCGCGCCAGGGCTGCGCGGTCATCACCGTCACTCGTCGGAGCCCGATGAGTTCGGGTCATCGGTGAGCGCGATGAAGAGATCCTCGAGCGAGGCGGTGGCCAGTTCCGGACGCAGTGCGCGCAGGTCGCTGATCGTACCAAGCGCCGCCACCTCACCTCGGCGCAGCAGCAGCAGACGCGTGCAGAGTTCCTCGACCAGATTGAGCAGGTGCGAGCTGAGGATCACGGCGGTGCCACGTTCGGCGCGGCGGCGGATGGTGTCCTTCATGCGGCGGATGCCGGTGGGGTCGAGGCCCGTCAGCGGCTCGTCGAGGATGAGCACTGCCGGGTCGTGCAGCAGGGCCATGGCCACCGACAGCTTCTGCTTCATGCCGCGCGACAGTTCGCTGGGCAGCACGCCGCGCTTCTCGGTGAGCTCCATCTCGGTCAGCAGCTCGGGGATCCGGGACTGGGCATCGGGCACGCCGTAGAGGCGCGCCGTGAACCGCAGGTGCTCCTCGACCGTGAGATAGTCGAAGAGGTGCGGCTCGTCGGGGATGAAGGCGAGGCGGCGCTTTGCCTCCACCGGTGCGACGGCGAGGTCGAACCCGGCAATGCTGAGGCTGCCTTCGGTAGGCCGCAGGATCCCGGCGAGGGCGCGGAGGGTGGTGGTCTTGCCGGCGCCGTTGGGGCCGACCAGACCGAGAATCTCCCCGCGGGGAATCTCGAGGTTCAGGTTCTGCACGGCGGCAACGGTACCGTAGCGCTTGCTGAAGTTCCGGACGAGGATCGCCGCCGGGGCCAGCGGAACGGGCTGGACGGGTGGTGCGGCGACGGGTTCTGGCGTGACTTCGGCGGGGCGCATTGAGCGAAGGGTGGTCGGGGCCGAGGGCGTGGGCAAGTCCGGAGGCAAGCGCGCACGGGGTGCGTCCGATACTGCAAAGGGAAGCCACACATCCGGTCCGCCACCCGCGGTCTCGGACACGCCGCCCTGCTGCCGACTCCCATGTCCGACGCGATCGTTGCACGTCAGCCGATTTTCGATGACCGACAGAAACTGGTCGGCTTCGAGTTGTTGTACCGCCACGCCGAAGATGCGACGTCGGCCCGTGGTGCGACCCCGACGATCATGGCGTCGACCACCGTGGTGCAGGCAGTGCTGGGGATTGGACTCGAGCGCCTGACGGAAGGCGAGCGGGTCTGGATCAATCTCTCTCGCGACCTGATCATCGAGCGGGCGTGGGAGCTGCTCGATCCGAAGGCGGTGGTGCTCGAGATCCTCGAACATGTGGAGCCCGATGCCGACGTGATCGCGGCGGTCGCCGATGCACGGAAGCGCGGCTATCAGCTCGCGCTGGACGACTTCGTGTGGGATGAGAAGTGGGTGCCGCTGCTGGAGCTGGTGCAGATGGTGAAGGTGGATGTGCAGGGTAAGTCGGTGGAGGAGCTGAAGCCGCTGGTGGCGAAGCTGAAGATGTTCAATGTGAAGCTGTTGGCCGAGCGCGTGGAGACCGACGCGGTCCGCGCGGCGTGCGCGTCGATCGGGTTCTCGCTGTTTCAGGGGTACTTCTACTGCCAGCCGGAGACGGTGACGCGCCGGGACCTGTCGGCGGCGGAATCGAGCGCGCTGCAGCTGCTGAACCTGGTGCGCAACGAGAATACGCCGACGGGCCAGGTGGAGCAGGCGATCAAGCGCGACCCGGCGATGACCTTCAAGCTGTTGCGGATCGTGAATAGTGCTGCGATGGGCTTCAAGGGCATCGAGTCGATTCCGCACGCCCTGCGACTGCTCGGCCGCACACAGCTGGAACGCTGGCTGACGCTGTTGGTGATGGCGAGCTTCTCGAATGGCGGCGCCCGTCAACGCGAGCTGTTCAAGCTGAGCCTCACGCGCGCGCGGCTGCTGGAGCTGATGAGCGACGCCGGCGATCGTGACCAGCGTTTTCTGGTCGGCATGTTCTCGATGCTGCACGTGCTGCTGCAGGCTCCGATGCGCGATGTCATCGCGACGCTGCAGCTCTCGGAGTCGGTGTCGGAGGCGCTGCTGGAGCGCACCGGTCGCCATGGTCCGCTGCTGGCGGGGCTCGAGGCGTACGAGGTGGGCGACTGGGATCGCGTGGAGCTGGTGACGGGGAATGACGATCGCGCGCTGGTGCAGATCGCGGCGCATTACCCGGCGGCGCTGGGCTGGGCGATCGAGCAGGTGAAGACGACGGGGTGATGGTGAAGTGGTCGGTCACAGGAGTCACCGGGACTGGACCATGGTCATTGATCATGGTACGATTCAGATATGCAAAAGCCCGCCGAATCAATTGCCATCTCGGAATTCAAGGCGACGTGCCTCGCCGTTCTCGAGCGAGTACGCCGCACCGGGGCATCGGTGCTGATCACGCGTCGCGGCGTGCCGATCGCTGAGATCAACCCCCC
>JBBSCZ010000199.1:0-5929 GCA_038249795.1 Gemmatimonadales bacterium
ACTGTGCGCTGCGGCTTTGCGCGGCGATTAGGATTCTCCGACTGCCGCAGCAGCGCTGACATCTCGCGTGGCACGGGCGTCGTGAACGCCGTGCATGCTGCCTGATATCACTTCCAGTCACGCCGGCCCCATGTCCGCATTCCCGCTCATTCCAGTCGTCACCGCTGCGGAAGCGCGTGAGCTGGATGTGCGGACGATCGCAGCGCTGCCTGACTCGTACACGCTGATGCACCGCGCCGCCGACGCTGCCGCGACCTGGCTGCATGCGCGCGACGAGCGCAGCGCGGCGGTGTTTGTCGGACCCGGTAATAACGGCGGCGACGGATGGCTGATCGCGGGACTGCTGCGGGCGCGCGGATGGACCGTCACCGTGTACGCTGCGGGCGAGTCGCGCACCCCCGATGCGCAGCGCGCGAGGGCCGATGCCGAGCAGGGCACACCGTTCGCGCCGCCCACCGGCACGGAGTCGCTGGTGATCGACGCGTTGCTTGGTACCGGTGCTACGGGTGCACTGCGTGGAGAGATCGAGGCGGCCGTTGTGGCGATGCGCGCCGTCACCGGCACGGTGATCGCCATCGACATCCCGTCGGGGCTCGATGCCACCACCGGCGAGGATCACGGCGCCGTACCCGCTGCGCACACGATCACTTTCGGCAGCATCAAGCGTGGACAGTTGCTGCGCCGTAACGTGACCGGTGCGCTGCACGTGATCGACATCGGCCTCGTGGAATCTGGCCTTGGCATTCCATATCTGGTTGCTGAATCTGTGCTGCAGCAGTGGATTCCAGGGCAGGCCGCCGACGCCTGGAAGGGCACACGCGGCCGCGTGGCGATCGTCGGTGGCGACGTGGGGATGGCTGGGGCCGTGATTCTCGCCGCACGCGGCGCGCACGCGGCAGGCGCCGGCATGCTGCGGCTGCAGGTTGCCGGTGAATCCATGACCGCCGTGCAGGTGGCGGCGCCGTTCGCGACCGCCGAGTCGTGGGAGCGTCATGAATTCCGGCATGCGGATGTGCGGTGGGCCGACGTCATGGTGATCGGCCTGGGCCTGAACGGCGCGGTCGACGCGGTGCGTGAAGGTGTGCTCCGGCTATTGCACGCGTATCGTGGTCCGGTGGTGCTCGACGCCGGTGCTCTCTCCGCGTTCGCATGGCGCGAACCACGCGCGGTCAACGACGGTGACGACACCGATCGTGGCACCGACGACGCCATACAGGCACTGCGCGCAGCGCTCGATGGGCGACCGGCGTTACTGACGCCGCACATCGGCGAGTTCACCCGCCTCTTCGCACCCGGTGCGGCACCGCAGGATCGCTTCACTGCGCCCGCGCAGCTCGCAACGATGCTTGGCGCGACCGTGTTGCTGAAGGGCGTACCGACGGTGATCGCCGCGCCCGATGGCACCACGCTGGTGACAGCTGCCGGCAACCCCGCTCTCGCGATGGGTGGCACCGGCGATCTGCTCGCCGGCATGGCAGGGACGATGCTGGCGCAGGGACTCTCACCACTGCACGCAGGCGCAGTGGCTGCGATCGCGCATGGCCGCGCGGCAGACCTGGCAGCGCGCCTCACCGGCGGTTGGCGCGGGGCGACGATGGACCTGCTCGTCCAGTCGGTCTCGCAGGCATGGCGCGCGGCTGATGACAGTCGCCACGTCCCGTCCACCGGATCGTCATTGCTGGTGACGCTCCCTGCAGTACCGACCCGATGAGCGCTCCGCCGTCTCGGCCCGTGACCCTCGGCCCCGGTCGTGAGTTTGCGTCGATCGCCCGGTGGGTGCGGCAATGGGGCGCGCGGGCGCATGGCATCGGCGACGACGCCGCCATCCTCGACGTCCCGGCCGGGACGCGCCTGGTCGTGAGCACCGACACGACCACCGAGGACGTCCACTTCCGCCGCGCCTGGTTGTCGCCGCTCGAAATCGGTTGGCGCGCTGCCATGGCGGCCCTGTCGGACCTGGCGGCGATGGGCGCCGATCCGCTCGGCGTCCTGATCGCCCTCGGAGCACCGGCCACCTGGGACCGGGAGATCGACGAGGTGCTGCAGGGCGTCGGCGATGCCTGCGCCGCCGCCAAGGCTCCGATCATCGGCGGCGATACGACCCGCTCACCGGTTCTCACGCTCGGCGTTACCGTGCTCGGCAGTGCCATTGCTCCCATGCGACGCGATGGCGCACGACCAGGCGACTGGATCTACCTCACCGGAAGCCTGGGAGGGCCCTGGGCGGCCCTGAAGGACTGGGAGGCCGGAAAGACGCCCCGCGCCACCCATCGCGCCCGGTTCGCGCGCCCGGTGGCTCGGCTGAGCATGGGCGCCTGGTGTGCCGCCAATGGCGCGACGGCCGCCATCGACCTCTCCGATGGGCTCGTGGCCGATGCCGGTCACATTGCCGCGGCGTCGAAGGTACGGCTCACCATCGAGCTGGCGAGTGTGCCCGTGCTCGGCGGCGTGCTGGCCGTCGACGCCCTTGCGAGCGGTGAGGAGTACGAGTTGCTGGTGACTGGACCCGAGGGCATGGCGGCCGCTGCCCGCGCGGCACGGATCGGTACGCTGATCCCGATCGGGAGGGTGGGCGCCCCGACACCGGCGGACGGTGCGGGTGTGATCGTCCGCGACGGACCGCACCGCGTTGACCCTCCCGCCGGTTACGACCACCTTTCGCCGCAATGATGACTCTCTTCGCGGCGATGATGCTGGTGCTGAGCACGATCCCGGTCGTTGCGATCGTCGTCACCGCATCGTATCTCCGCGTGCCCATGCGACATGGCAGCATCTACGAAAAGGTGCAGCGGTTCTGGGCTCGGTCGCTGGTGCTGGCGGGCGGCGTGCGCATTCGCGTGCACGGCGCCGAGCACATCTCGCAGCAAGACGCCTGCGTGTACGTCGCGAATCACGTGAGCTGGTACGATGTCTTCTGCCTTGCCAGTGTGCTGCCCCGCTGGAGCTTCGTGGCCAAGCAGGAGCTCCGTCGGATCCCGGTGTTCGGTCGTGGCGCGGAGGCGGTGGGCACGATCTTCGTGCAGCGTCGCAACCGGAGGTCGGCCACCGAGATGTATGTGAAGGCCGCCAGGCGAATCAACGAAGGCGCCTCGGTGGTGGTCTTCGCCGAAGGCACTCGCAGTGCCGACTATCCCTTGCGTCCATTCAAGAAAGGGTCGTTCGTGCTGGCGATGACTGCCGGGGTGCCCATCATCCCGGTCATCATCATGGGCACGCGTGAGGTCATGCCGGCCGGGCAGTGGCTGGTCCACTCGGGCGTGGTGAACATCCACTTTCTCGAGCCCATTCCGACGGCCGGGCTGGAGTTCGCCGATCGCGAGCGTCTGGTGTCGCAGGTGTGGACCAGCATGGCGACCGCAATGCAATCGATCTACGGCATTCAGAGCGATGGTGGCAATGCGTTGGGCGCCGAGGACCAGCCCGACATCGCCGCAGCAACGCCCGCCGGTGTAGTGACTCAGTAAGGCCCGTGCCCGACGCTGTTGCATGAGTTTTGTTCAGTCTGATACTTTCTTGACGTCTCCTCCCGAACTCTTGATACATGTCCACCATCGTTGACATCACGGCGCGCGAAATTCTCGACAGCCGCGGCAATCCCACCATCGAGGCCGACGTCACACTCGACAGCGGCGTCGTGGGTCGTGCGTCCGTGCCGTCCGGCGCCTCCACTGGCGAGCGCGAGGCCGTCGAGCTGCGCGATGGTGACCTCGCGCGCTACCTCGGCCGGGGTGTGCTGAATGCCGTGCAGGCCGTCGAGGAGCAGATCGCACCGGCGCTGGCCGGCATGTCGGCGCAGGATCAGATGGGCGTGGACAATGCGATGCTCGAACTGGATGGCACGCCGAACAAGGCGAAGCTCGGTGCGAACTCCATCCTCGCCGTGTCGCTCGCGACGGCCCGTGCCGCCGCCGAGGATGTCGACATGCCGCTGTGGCGTTATCTCGGCGGACCGATGGCGCGCACCATGCCGGTGCCGATGATGAACATCCTGAATGGCGGTGCGCATGCCACCAACACGGTGGACTTTCAGGAATACATGATCGTGCCGATCGGCGCTGAATCGTTCGGCGACGCGCTGCGCATGGGCGCGGAGGTGTTTCACGCGCTGAAGAAGGTGCTGGTGAAGCGCGGCCTGGCCACGGGTGTGGGTGACGAAGGTGGCTTCGCTCCTGACCTGAAGACCGACGAGGACGCGCTCAAGCTGGTGATCGAGGCGATCGAGTCGGCGGGCTTTGCGCCGGGACAGGAGATCGCGATTGCGCTTGACTGCGCTGCCAGCGAGCTCTTCGTCGACGGGAAGTATGTCTTCAAGAAGAGCAAGGCCGGCAGCCGGGATGCGCAGGGCATGATCGAGATGTACGAGCGCTGGATGGAGACGTATCCGATCGTCAGCATCGAGGACGGGCTGGCCGAGAACGACTGGGCTGGTTGGAAGGCCATGACGTCGCAGCTCGGCACCAAGGTGCAGCTGGTGGGCGATGATCTGTTCTGCACCAACAGCGAGATCCTCGCCAGGGGCATCGAGAACGACGTGGCGAATGCGATCCTGATCAAGGTGAACCAGATCGGCACGCTGACCGAGACGCTGATGGCGATGGAGCTGGCGAAGACTGCAGGCTATGCGAGCATCGTGTCGCACCGCAGTGGTGAGACGGAAGACACGTTCATCGCCGATCTCGCGGTGGGCACGGGCGCCGGCCAGATCAAGACGGGTTCGGCGAGCCGCACCGATCGGGTGGCGAAGTACAACCAGCTGTTGCGGATCGAGGAAGCGCTGGGTGATGCCGCCGAGTACCCTGGCGGCAGCGTGTACGGCCTGTGAGGCGCGGTCCGGTTTGCGTATACGTGGGGCAGGGGCGCTGAATGGCGCGCGTCGCTGCTTCGGTCGCCGGGGAGGATCCGCCGCGGAAGCGGCGGCCGCTCGTCACGGGCGCGAAGCTGGTGCTCTGGCTGTCCGTGGGGTGGTTCGCGGTCGAAGCCGGCGAGTATGGCACCAGCGACATGCTGGCGTTGCGCCGTCGGATTCAGGAGACGGAGACGGCGATCGATTCGCTCCGGCGCGTGTCCGATTCACTGAGCTTGCGGAAGCGTGACGTGCTGACGAATCCCGCGGTGCAGGAGCGCATTGCGCGTGAGGAATTCGGCATGGTGAAAGGCGAGCGCGAGCTGATCTACCATGTGCTCCGGCCGGATGTAGCGGCGGTGTCGCCGGATAGTGCGGCTCGGGTGCCGTCGCCGTGATGGTGCGCAGGCGACATGGCCGGTGATACCCCAGTCTTGGATGCAGAACGAAATGTGACCGTGGTTTCGTCGGCCCCTGTTGACTCTCGTGCCGGTTTGACTATCCTTCTGTTCTGCCGCGGGGTGGAGCAGCCTGGTAGCTCGTCGGGCTCATAACCCGAAGGTCGCGGGTTCAAATCCCGCCCCCGCCATACACGATCGGTCTGTCAGCAATGACAGGCCGTTCGTGTTTTTTGTACTCCGAGCTTTGAATCAGCGCGGCATTGCGGCGGTGACCTGCACGTCGAAGACCAGGACACTGTTGGGAGGAATGGAGCTGCGCGGCTGGAATTCGTATGCGAGTGCCGGACCGATCACCAGTCGACGCGTGCCGCCGACCTTCATTCCTGGAAGTCCGTCGACCCAGCCCGCAATGAGTCTGGTGTCGGCGAGCACGGTCGAAAAGGGCGCTGCCGGCGCGACACGCGCATCGAATTGAAAACCGGTGCTGAGACGTCCGCTATAGAACACGGTGATGCTGTCGCCGACGGCCACGGTCCTGCCGGTACCCGCCACCAGGTCTTGCGTATACAGCTGCGCGTTCACTCGAGTCATGTTCGCAATGACGACCCCCGTGCTCGCGTCATAGGTCTGCACCGCTGGATCGGAGAACGGCGGCAGGGTGGAGTTGCCGTCGAGCGAGCAGCCC
>JBBSCZ010000200.1:0-5840 GCA_038249795.1 Gemmatimonadales bacterium
CGGTGATCACATCTACAAGATGGATTACGAGATGATGCTGCAGCAGCACGTCGACCAGCATGCCGACGTGACCATCGGCTGCCTCGAGGTGAAGCGCATGGAGGCCACCGCGTTCGGCGTGATGCACGTGGACGAAAATGACCGTGTCATCAGCTTTCTGGAGAAGCCAGCCGATCCGCCGTGCATTCCGGGCCACCCCGACGTGGCATTGGCCAGCATGGGCATCTACGTCTTCAAAACCGACTTCCTCTTCGACCTGCTGCGTCGGGACGCCGCCATCGAAGGATCGACGCGCGACTTCGGCAAGGACATCATCCCCTACGTCGTGGAGCATGGCAAGGCGGTGGCGCACCGGTTCAGCAAGTCGTGTGTGCGTGCCGAGAGCGAGGGTGAAGCGTACTGGCGCGATGCCGGCACCATCGATGCGTACTGGGAGGCCAACATCGACCTCACCAGCGTGGTTCCGTCGCTCGACATGTACGACCAGAGCTGGCCAATCTGGACCTACAGCGAGATCACTGCACCGGCCAAGTTCGTGCACAACGACGACAGCCGTCGCGGCATGGCACTGAACTCGCTCGTCAGCGGCGGATGCATCGTCTCCGGTGCGCAGCTGAACAAGTCGTTGCTCTTTACCGGCGTCAAGGCGCATTCGTACGCGTTTCTCGAAGGCGCCGTGGTGCAGCCGTACGTCGACATCGGCCGCGGGGCGCGACTGCGCAACGTGGTGATCGACCGCGGCGTGATGATTCCACCGGGACTGGTGGTGGGTGACGATCCCGTGCTCGACGCCCAGCGCTTTCGGCGCACCGAGAAGGGCACCGTACTGATTACGCAGCCGATGATCGACAAGCTGACGTGAGCAACCGAGAGACGCCCGGCACGCCGGATACATGGCACACCGGGCGTCTCTCGTTCACGCCATGACGTTCAGCCACTGATGCTTTTCAGCTGGCGCGGATCGTCTCGTCATTGCTGAGGTCATCGCTGGTGGTATTGACACCGCTCGAGTCACGCTGCCGCGCACGCGCTCGTACGTCCCGGTCCGCGCGTGCGAAGTAGGGATCGTCATCACGGCCACGGCGACGACTGCCGAAAAACGAGCGGTCATCGAAGGAGCGATCGTCATAGAAAGGATCGCGTGCATCCGGTTGCGCCTCCGGGGGACGCGCGGCATTCATAACGTCGCTGGTCGCGATACCGCCGCTGCCGAGCCCCGTGCCGTAACCGCGAACGACCTCGCTCTCGTAGTCCCGCGTGAGAGTCTCGTTTTCACGGCTGTATGAAGGGATACCCACCATCTGGGCAGCCTCGGTGCTCAACATGACATCGTCATCGTCGTCGTTGAGTCGCGCCACGCCGATCGGCACTAACACGAACCGCCCGGCCTCACCATCAGTCCGGCGGAAGTCGTTTCGATCAGCCAGCTGCTGCTCGGCCTGCATCATAGCATCGGTGATGCCGTGCGCACGGAGATTCGCCGGCCGGCCGACATCCTTCGCCACATCCTTTTCGAGCTTCACTTCGATATAGCGCACCTTCATTGCGGCCGTGTCGATCAGCAGATCTTCGACCTTGCCGACCTTGGTGCCATCTGCGCCGCGAACATCCCACCCGCGAATGTCCGGTTCACCGTCGGCAATCTCGAAATCATCGAGGTTGCCGAGATGCACGAGCTTGCCGGCGGCGGTCGTACTGAGCGTGTCGGTGTCCCCGAGCGTCACGCGCTTGTCGATTTCAGTTCGATCGTCGTGTGCCATCAGTCATTGCCTCAGTGCTCGAGAAAATGGAGCTCGCAACCGGCGCATTCTGCGCCGGCACCTCACCCGTCGTACCCGTCGTCGTGCCTTCGATCGTCTGCGGACGCGTTGGATCGTCATCCCCGCTGGTCGCCATCCACGCGATCAACGCCAGCAGCAGGACACCGATCACGATCCACAGCGTAGTCGACTGCTTTTTCTTCTGCACATGCAGTTCTGCCATCATTTGCTCCTGTGATACAGATATGCGTTCACGAGTCGACGTGGATCGCGATGAGGTGCACGCGGAATCGACGGCTGACCTATGCCATTCCAGCTTTGCACATCAGGTGCCGTAGCCAGCAGTCGTGTACGCTGCAGAACTGACTGCGTGGACAACGGAGTATTGAAATGTCCGCACAAAGGCGTATGGCCTCTCGCGAGCTGTGATCAACGCTGGCCATGAGCGTCACGGCATCGTGACTCGTTCGGACGATTCAGGCTCCACGCCATCGGGCACAGCCTCGGTGGTGCGTGAGAAGCGGACCGCGCCCTTGCTCGGCTTGATCCTTCGGCCCCGGCTGAGCGCATAAACCTGCGTGAATTCTGCGCCGAGCAGGAGGATGAGCGATGAGTAGTATACCCAGAGCAGGATGAGCACCAGTGATCCTGCCGATCCGTACACTGTCGTGGTGGCGGCGCGACCCAGATACCAGCCGAGTACGATCTTTCCCAGCACGAAGAGTCCTGCTGTCAGCAAGGCGCCGAAGCGGACATCCTTCCACCTGATGTCCACGTCTGGCAGCACACGGAAGATCGCACCGAAGAGCAGAGCGACAACCAGAAACGAGATCACGCTGCTCAGCGTGCTCCAGACGAACGCCGGTATGGGGACCACGCGAGCGATCAGGTCGCTCGCGATCTGCAGCCCGGTCGTCAGGATCAGCGATGTGAGCAGCAGAAAGCCCACACCGAGCACCATGACGAAGCTCTGCAGCCGATCGCGAAGCAATGTCTTGATGATCTTGCCGGGCTTCTGCTGCACGCTCCACACGGTGTTCAGCGCATCCTGCAACTGGCCGAAGACGCCGGTGGCGCCGATGACCAGCAACACCACGCCGGTCAGTGATGCAATGATGTTGTCGCTCGGCTTGCGCGTCCGCACCACCATGTCCTGCACCGCATTGGCGGCGTCGGCCCCAATGCTCGAGGTCAGACTCTGCGCCAGCAGTCCGTTGGCCGCACGGTCGCCGTAGACGGCACCAGCCACCGACACTGCGATCAGGAGAAGCGGCGCCAGCGAGAAGACGGAGTAGTATGACAGAGCCGCACTCAGCCGCAGCACGTTGTCGTCGAGTGCCTTGTTCACCGCGTTTTTTACGAGCTGGATCGTCTGCATGTACACCTGCGCTGCTGCGGGTCGGCACGCACCGGGAATGATGTGGGCAGAGCGTACAATGCACGATGCACGCCGTAGCGCGCAGTTTTGGCCTTCGGGATAAAGAGATGGGGAGCGTTGCAACTCACGTGGCATGACGCGGTATCATGCAGCATGACATACTCGTACACGCTGAGCCTCGCGCTCCCGTTCATGGCGACAGTGCTGAGTGCCTGCGCATCGTCAGCACCTGACCCGGGGAATCCATCGAGCCCCGATCAGCCGCCGGTGGTCACTCCCACACTCGCGCGAACCGTGCTGCTGAGTGGGCTTTCCGCGCCGTGGGACATCGCGTTCACGCCTGACGGCGCAATGCTGTTCACCGAGAAATGTCGAGGTCTCTCCGTTCGTACCGCCGATGGCGCCATCACGCGCCTCTTCGGCACGGCCGGATCGTCGCTGGTGGCGCCGGACCTGGTATGCCAGGGGCAGAGTGGCGTGCATGGCGTCGCCATCGATCCCGACTTCGCCAGCAATCGTCGGGTGTATGTCTACATGGCGTCCACACAGTCGGCGCCGCGGACCAATCGCGTGGTACGCCTCGTGCTTGGCCCTGACCTGCGCAGTGCGTCGTCGCGGATCGACATCATCACCGATATCGCGTTCAAGGACGCAGGCAATACGCATGGAGGCGCAGGAGCGCACAGCGGCGGCCGAATCCGGTTCGGACCCGACCGGTTTCTGTACGTCACCACTGGCGACAACCACAACGGCACCGTTCCCCAGAGTCCCACTCTGCTCGGTGGCAAGGTGCTGCGCGTGACCACCGATGGTGCCGCCGCACCGGGGAACTCGGCGCCCACGGGATTCGATCCGCGCATCTTCACGTATGGCCACCGCAATGTGCAGGGCATCGACTTCCGCCCCGGCAGCGGCGTGCCGTACGTGGCCGAGCATGGGCCGAACCACAGCGATGAGGTCACGGCGCTGCGCGCTGGCGGCAACGGTGGCTGGGACCCGAAGAATCGCTCGTCGCTGACATGTGCCGATGGCTACTGCGGCTACGCCGGCAACCCGACCAGCATGCCGATGACCGATACGCAGCGCTTTCCCGATGCCATGCGACCGGCTTGGACGAACAACGGCTCATCACAGGGCATGGGGCCGGCCACCTTCCTCGTGGGTGAGCAGTGGGGGGCGTGGAATGGTCGTCTCGCGGTGGGCATCATGGCCGGCAACCGACTCGACATTCTCGCACTCGACCCTGGTGGCGCCGGTACCGGCACCACCCCATCCGGATTGCCATCGGCCCGGTACCGCGCGCTTACGCTCGCCGCGGATGGGAGTCTGTACATCGCCACCGACGCCGGCGAGATCTGGCGGGTGACGGCCTCGCGGTGACTGCGCTGTCGGGCCGGATTCGATCAAGGACTCTGACCCCTTGAACAGTCAAGGGGTCAGAGTCCTTGAATGCGCTACCCAGATTCGACGGAGAGGTGGGGGGCACTCCCGGTGCCGGAACGGGGTTAGAATCGAACCATGACACCCTGGGTCACCCGGCTGATCGTCGCCAACATCCTCGTCTTCGTCCTGCAGCTCACCTTCCGGGGTTTGACGCAGTACCTCGCGCTCGTCCCGGCCATGCTGCTGGAACGTCCGTGGACGCTCTTCACCTACATGTTCGCGCACAGCACGGCTGGCCTGACGCACGTGCTGTTCAACATGCTCGGCCTGTTCTTTTTCGGGCCCCGGGTGGAATTGCGGATCGGCAGCCCGGCATTCATCCGGTTGTACCTGATAGCGGGCATGACGGGTGGGCTGCTGTCGTGGGTGATCACCCCGTATTCCCCGATCGTCGGCGCCTCGGGGGCCGTGTTCGGCGTGCAGCTCGCCTTCGCCATGTTCTACCCGCGCGACAAGATCTACATCTGGGGCGTTCTCCCGATCGAGGCACGTGTGCTGGTCGTGATCATGACGGTGGTGTCGCTGTATGGCGGGTTGTCGGGGGGCGGAAACGTTGCGCACTTTGCACATCTTGGCGGCTATGTCGGCGCCTGGATCTATCTCCGCCGGATCGCCGGCCGCACCCCCTCGGCGCAGTGGCAGGCGAAACTGGCCGGACCAGCCCCGGAAACCATCGCCATCGGCGACTGGAAGGGCGTGAACTTCGACAAGGTGCACGAGCTCAATCGCGACGAAGTGCGTCGCATCGTGACCAAGATCGAAACGGAGGGCGAACGGAGCCTGACGTCGCAGGAACGCGTGTTCCTCGGGCACTTCACGCCGCAAGCGTAGCGAACCTCACGCTGTTCTGAACGCTGACTTTCAGCGTGTCGTTGCTTCACAACAACAGCAACTGCAAGTGCAACTGCAACTGCAACTACGTAACGCAAAAGGTGCAAGGGCGCCAAGGCGCAAAGAACTGCTTGCGGACATCGGTGGGATATGCCTCGGTCGGTTCCTGGAGAGGAAATCTTTGATGGGAACTGCACTCGTAGTGGCCGTTCACCACATCGAATTGGCCTCTGCTTTGCGCCAGTGCGGGCAACACGCGCAGACCCTTTGCGCCTTGGCGTCCTTGCACCCTTTGCGTTACGCAGTTCGCAGTTCGCAGTCTCGCAGTCTCGCAGTCTCGCAGTCTCGCAGTTCGCAGTTCGCAGTTCGTAGTTCGCAGTTCGCAGTTCGCAGTGTCAGCCCTCGCAATACGACTTGCGACCGCAACG
>JBBSCZ010000201.1:0-5811 GCA_038249795.1 Gemmatimonadales bacterium
CGCGACGAACTGTTACCGGGCGTGAAGGTTGCCGTCTCCGCGATGACGGCCATGATCGTGTTGCAGAACGAGGGGTACCGCTTCATCCCCTGGTGATCGTACCGCGATCGTCGGCGCTCTGCACCAGACTCGTATTTATACGTGATGACGCGATCAGCCTCCCGCAACCGCTCGAGGTCGCAGGGGGCTTCGCTTCTGAGGATGCAGTCAGCGCCGTTCGTCGATCACGTCGTCGCGGTGCGCAGGCGGTGTCGCACTATCGGCGGAGTGACGGCGGAGGTACGGCTGGTCGTCACGATCGCGTCGGCGCGCGCCGAAAAACTCGCGGTCGCTGAATTGATCCTGATGATAGAGCTCGTTCCTGTCGAGCCTGTTGATGAGATTGTCCTCCACGCTCGCCGTCTGGCCTGTCATCCATGGACGGCCGAACAGTTCGTGCGGATTGTTCGCATCGAGCATAAATGCAGTGTCATCGTACTCCGGCAGCGTCAGGAGTTGCGACGTGCTGGATCTGATGAAGACATCGTCACCATCATCGTCCAGTCGGGCAGTCCCGATCGGCACGAGCACGCGTCGCTTACCGTCGAGATTGAAAATGTTCCGGTCGAGATCGACGCACATGTAGCGCACCTTCATGGCGGTCGTGTCGATGATCAGGTCGGCGACTTCGCCAATCTGGACGCCATCGCCGGTGCGCACGGACCAGCCGCGGATGTCCGGTTCGCCGTCGGCGATCACGAGGTCATCGAGATCGGAAAGGGCGCGCATTCCGGTGTTCTGCTCGGAGCTCATCTCGTCGGGCCGGTCGTCGCGCGCATCATCACTCGCGTCCCTTTGTGCGATGGCGTCGCGTCCGTCCAGTGGATCACGTGAGTATCCCATGTGTGCGTCCTTTCGAATGAGGCGTCAGGCGTCGGGCAGGAAGCGTCAGTGGTCGCATCAAGCGTGCCACCTTCAGCGGCGTGCGATGATGCTCTCGAGCAGCGAGGCCCGCTGCGCAAACGTCGTCGGCGTGCTGATGGCGCTCGACTGCTCGGTACAGACGTCACGCTGATCACCTGTCGTCACTGCACGATGGGATCGCGTGTGCGCGTCGCTCCTGCAGAACGCCGGGCGCAAGATCCGTGCTGCAGCGGTCCGAATGGCTGAATTCGTTGACTTCGTGACCGCACTATTTTGTACGATGCGAGCAGCCCTGCCCATTACCCATTCTCAAGTCTGCCGCGGGCAGCGGCTGCGCGCTCGCGCAGCGCAGCGCACAGTTCAAGATGATTTCAGGAGAGGCTGCAGCGCTCGTCACCAGGCATGAAGTGTCTGACGCCCGTCCTCCTGTCGCTCGGCTCAACGGCCCCTGATCACGCCGATCTGGAACCCGCCACTGCGATGCGCGCGAGCACCGCGGAACTCGGCTGACGCCGACGACTGGTGATACTCGATGTATCGCGAGCCCGACCGGTAGACCAGCCCCACCTGCTGGCGATACACGACGCGTGACAGGGCGCTGCTGCTGATGGTGTACGGGCTGGATCGGTTGAAGACACCGCCTTGGAGCGATGCATCGTAACCGACCAGATTGACCTGCGGTTTCACGTACAGGTAGAGCGAACGCCGCCTCACCGGGCTCACGCTGAATGGCGTGCTCACGCGTCCGAGCATCAGCGTCGGACCGGCCGTCACGCCGGTGTTGAATGTTCCTGCTCGCGCAACACCGCTGGCCATGAGCAACAGCCCACCTCCCGCACGGTAGATCTCGCGTTCGATGCCCGTGTCGAAATTGAGGATGACGTCGTTCCGCACCTGATTGACCCATCCTCGAGGAATGGTGTTTCCGGTGCGGCGATGGATGAACGTCTGAATCGCGGCACCGCCGGCACCCTGCCCGATGATGCCGACATTCAGTGAGGATGTGATACGCTGCCGTCGCAGACTGTCAGACGCGATGACCTGCAGGCGAAGCTGCTTTGTTCCGACATAGGGGTGATCATTCTTCAGGATCTCCACTGCCTTGAGGTCGCTGGCAGTGTATCCGTAGTCCTCATAGGCGATCGTGTGCCGCAGCACACTGCTGCCCCGCGGCCGCGGCAACCAGCGCAGTATTGGCAATTGCGACAGCCGAGGCGTCGTTACCTCCAACATGATGCCCTGCGTGAAGTATCTGTCGGTCGCCGTAAAGAAGTCGTTGTCATAGGCCAGCCGCCACGACGACGGTGCCGATATGTCGCGCTCGACCCCTGACAGCGTGATCTCCTGTGCGGAGAGCGTCGCGGTGACGCAGGTCGAGACGAGCAGGAGGCGTAGACGCATCGAAAGTGTACGACTCTCCGGCGCGTGTCGGATGCATTGCGCTTTCGGTCTGCCCGAGTTCTTCCCATAGGCCGTACTGCGGGCCATACGGCGTGGAACGACCGCAGCCGTACGCCGCAGAGGACGATGCTGGGAGCAGGTGATGCTTCCCCTACATCGGTGCATGTGCTCGAGGGTATGCTATGCTCGAGGAAGTCCATTCATACCTGCATTCCGAAACTGATGAGATTCGTCAACCCTTCCTTTCTCGTACTCGCGAGCGCCGCGCTGCTTGCCTGTGCCCGGATGAGCGCCGGCGCCGACTTCGCGCCCGGTCTCGACCTGCAGCCGTACCGCACCTTCGACTGGGGCGCCGGCGACACGCTCACCGCCGGCGACCCACGACTCGACGACAACCCTTTCTTCGACGCACGCGTCCGTGCCGCAGTGGAGCTCGAGCTCGCCGCCAAGGGCGTGCAGCGTGACACGACAGTACCTGACCTGCTGATCCACTATCACGCCAGCGTGCGGCAGCGCGTGGATGTCGTGCGCGCCGACGAGATGCGTGGCTATACCTTCGGGCGAGTGAACGCTCCGGACAAGGTGCTCGCGTACGAGGAAGGCACGCTGATCCTCGACGTCGCGGAGGCAAAGACGAAAAGAATTCTCTGGCGCGGCTGGTCGCAGACCGACGTGGATGGCCTGCTGAACGATCCGCCCGCGCTGGAGAAGCGCATCGGCGAGTCGGTGCGCAAGATGATGGCGCAATTCCCGCGGCTACCGTAAGGCTGCAGTGCACAGAACGTGCGTAGCGGTCAACTGCTAACTCCCCTCACACGGAGCCGCGGATCCACGGAAAACTGCTACGGCGATAAGAACTACGTCTCGGGTGCGCAGTTCCCATGGCCGTTTTCAGTTTGTATCCAGCGCCGAGCGCCGCAGCACGGTAGTACCCTCCGTGGATCCGCTACTCCGTGTGATGGGAGTTGCAGTGCCCGTCGCACGCACCGGACTTCATGCGACGGGAATTGCAATGATCAGCCGCGGTGAACGTCCTCGTTCCAGCGCAGCATCCCGCCTGCCAGCGACGACACGCGCGTGAATCCGGCGGTCTGCAGCTGACGCGCTGCAGCCATGCTGCGCCCGCCGCTGCGGCAGTGCACCACGATGTCGCGCGACGGATCCAGCGAAGCCAATGCGGCGGTGAGCGTACTGAGCGGAATCAGTCGAGCCCCATCGATCCGCTCCATCGCCGCTTCATGCGGCTCGCGCACGTCGATCAGGTCGAAGTCGTCATGCCGCGCGATGCGCGCAGCCAGTGCCACGGGTGTGATCTGGTGCACCGTTTCTGCGACAGCGGTGGACAGCGATGCCGTGCCGCAGAATGCGTCGTAGTCGATCAGCTGCGTGATGGTGCGCGTGCCACAGGCAGGACACTCCGGGTCACGGTCGAGATGCACCGTGCGCGTATGCATCGTGAGCGCGTCCAGTATCAGCAGCCGGCCGGCCAGGGTTTCTCCGATGCCGATGATCAGCTTGATCGTCTCCAGCGCCTGGATCGTGCCGATGAGCCCGGGCAGCACGCCTAGTACACCACCCACCGCACAGTTCGGCACCGTGCCGGCCGGCGGTGGCACCGGGAAAAGGCAGCGATAGCAGGGGCCATCGGCGGTGGCGAATACCGACGCCTGTCCGTCGAATTGAAAAACTGATCCGTGCACGTTCGGCCGTCCCAGCAATACGCAGGCATCGTTGATCAGGTAGCGTGTCGCAAAATTATCGGTGCCGTCGACGACGATGTCGTATGCGCGGATGATGTCGAGCGCGTTGACTGAGGTGAGCCAGGTCGCATGCAGCTGCACCTGCACGCACGGATTCACGTCGTGCAGGCGGTCGCGCGCCGACTCGAGCTTGGAGCGGCCCACGTCGCGCGTGCCGTGCAGCAGCTGGCGCTGCAGGTTGCTCACGTCCACCACGTCGTTGTCCACCAGTCCGATGGTGCCGACGCCTGCCGCGGCGAGGTAGAGCGCCGCTGGCGAACCCAGCCCACCGGCACCGACGATCAGCACGCGCGCCGCCTTCAGCCGCCGCTGCCCCTCCAACCCCACGGACTCGAGCGCAATGTGCCGCGCATAACGCTGCCGCTCGTCCGGGGTGAGCGTTGGCAACGTGTCGGCGTCGGAGACGGCTGGGGGATCAGCTTGGTTCACGACTGAGACCGGGGAAAAATGGAGGTCAACGCTCGTCATCAGCGCCACCTCGCTCAATCGAGGCGCCGTCAACGCAGACTCCGTTCAGCCGAGAGTGTCTGATGTACTCGCATGTTCGGAACGACCTCGACATTGCGCGGTGGAACACAATGTGCCTCATGAACGAGCAGCCTCGCCAGTCGTGTCATCACGCCGGCCGGCGCGGGCGCGGTGCAGCGGTGTGCTGCGCCGCTCACTCATGTACCTGAATGATAAAGGAGCACAGAACATGAACACAGTTTTGAAAGGATCCGGCATGCGATTGGCCGTCGCCGGCGTGCTGGCGTGCACGGTCGCGTCCGTCGCTGCCGCGCAGGGCGCCACGAGTGTCACCAATCCCCCGAAGACGCAGGAGTATGGTGTTGACGCGGGGGCCAGCTTCGGACTCGGCGATCGGTCGTCGGTGGCTTTCACACTGCCGGCAGCACGAGCGCGTATCGGCTTCTTCCTCCCGAACGATTCGCGGTGGAGCATCGAACCGGCTGCGTTTCTGGCGTACACGAAGGTGAAGGACGTGCCATATCTGTTCGCCTATAATCTCGAACTGGGCGCACTGTACCATTTCGCCGCACCGTCGCGACTGTACACCGCCACGCGCGCACGGGTGGCATACTTACGGCCGTTCATCGGCTTCGTCGGCGTGGCCACCGGTGGCAACGACAGCGGCAGCGACAACGAGGTCAGTGCCGGCGCAGGCTACGGCGTGAAGATCCCGTGGCGGCAGAACATGGCATTCCGTCTCGAGGGGAACGCTGGCTACGGCTTCGACAATCAGGCGCTGCGGCTCGGTGCGTTTGCCGGCGTTTCGTTCTTCGCTCGCCGATAGTGGTGGCGGTGTGATCTTTTTTGTCTGATAACGCCACGCAGCAGCGTTGGGAGAAAAGCCAGTTGCAGAGTGCTCGACAGTGGCGCAGGCACGATGGCCACAGTTGTTCACGTCTGCATTTCCCAGCGCTACTGCTGCGAGCGCCTTAGCACCGGTCGTGCGCAGCTCTCGTCACCCCCTGAAACACTATCTCGCGCGCTTGTCAGCATGAACGCTGACTCCGGTGTGCTATCGCAGTTCGAGGAGGAATGAAGGGGTCGAAGGGTCAGCCCGATTCAGACGGTCGTCCCGAACATTCGTCCGACCACCGCTGACGCCGCCATGGCCAGCGCGCCCCAGAACATCACGCGTAGCGCCCCGACCCACACCGCCGCGCCTCCCACGCGTGCGGCGAGCGCACCCAGTACGGCGAGCAGTGCAAGCGCACTCGTCGTCACCAGCGCCGGGAGCAGC
>JBBSCZ010000202.1:0-5810 GCA_038249795.1 Gemmatimonadales bacterium
ACCATCGGGGTGACAGGATTTGAACCTGCGACCTCCTGCTCCCGAAGCAGGCGCTCTACCGGGCTAAGCTACACCCCGAAATCAGTAAGCCTTTCTTATCCCGCATGCGCCCGGAGAGAGTCGAACTCCCAACCTTCTGATCCGTAGTCAGATGCTCTATCCAATTGAGCTACGAGCGCGTCTTCACTACACCTACAGACTCAAGAACCTACGCGCTCTTGACGAACGCGTCAACCGCCAAACCGTGCCCAGCCCGTCAGCGTATCAGGCAGTCCCCAAACGAAGATCGGGTCCCGATGACCCGGGACCCGATGAGCGGTACAAGACTCGAACTTGTGACCTCCACGATGTCAACGTGGCGCTCTAACCAACTGAGCTAACCGCCCGACAAACTCAAACCAAATCCATCTCACAGAGCGGGAAACGGGACTCGAACCCGCGACCCCAACCTTGGCAAGGTTGTGCTCTACCAACTGAGCTATTCCCGCAGCACACCGGCCAAGCAACCTCGACCGGACCATCCCGTCAATGGAGGTGAGGGGAATCGAACCCCTGACCTCTTGAATGCCATTCAAGCGCTCTACCAACTGAGCTACACCCCCGGGACTGCCCTGCAACCTTCCAACGTCCAGCCAGTCGTCAGGAACCGCAAAGGGTAGCCGGGAGTAGCAGGGATGTCAACCCGATGACTGGCGGGAAACCGCAAAATGGATAGATTGCGTGGCTGTACGTCATGCCACCTGCTGGCGACGGGTCTCACTCGAGAACCCTCGGGTGCAGCGAGGCGTTTGCTGTACGAAGTACCGATGGCAGTAACGATGATCGCTGCGACTCGGCGCCGACGTGGCGCTGCGCTGGTCGGGATCGCTCGCGCCCCCGACTCGCGCTCTCAATTCGCGAGTTCCGACTGAGGTTTTTCAATACATGGCAGACGTGAAACGCCGGCGCCGCAAGGCGACGCCTGCGGGGATCGCCCCGACGGAGCCCGAACGCGACATCCTCGATCAGTACCTCTATGAAGTCAGCACCTATCCGCTGCTCAAGGGGACCGAAGAGATCGAGCTGGCGCGAAAGATCCGTGCGGGTGATCCCGATGCACTCCAGGAGCTGGTGAAGCGTAACCTCCGCTTCGTCATCTCCGTCGCCAAGAAGTACCAGAACCGCGGCCTCCCCCTCATCGATCTGATCGGCGAAGGCAATGTCGGTCTGCTCACTGCCGCACGAAAGTTCGATCCTGATCAGGGCGTGAAGTTCATTTCGTACGCCGTCTGGTGGATCCGCCAGGCGATCCTGTCGTCGCTGGCGCGTCAGGGCCGTACGGTTCGCGTGCCGCTCAACCGGACCGCCGACCTCTCGCGCATCATCAAGGCGTCGGAAATTTTGCGGCAGAAGCTGCGTCGTGAGCCGAGCCCGGAAGAGCTCGCTCAGCTGACCGGTCTCTCCGTCGACGTCGTCCAGTCGCTCGCCGCCCTGAATACCGGCGACGTCCGTCTCGATGCCCCGATGGACCCGGAAGGCGACCGCTCGCTGATCGAACGCTTCGTGGCCGACGAAATGCCGGACACGGAAGAGGAAGCCATGAACCGCTTCCTCAACGACGAGATCGAGCAGGCGCTGAACACGCTGCCGCCGCGTGATGCCAAGGTGCTTCGACTCTACTTCGGCCTCGAAGGAGGCCGCGAGCACACACTCGAGGAGATCGGCTCCATGCTCGGCGTCACCCGCGAACGCGTCCGACAGCTTCGCGACCGTGCCCTCAAGCGCCTTCGTGAAGGCGATGTCGGCCGTGCGCTCGGATCGTTCGCGGCCTGAGTCGGCCAGCAGCATCCGCACGACGAGCAGGGGGTGGCCGGTGGTTCTCGGCTGCCCCCTGTCGTATTCTCCGGCCATGTCTCCCTGCACGCTGCGACGCCCATGATCGAGTTCACCGACGTTTACAAGGCCTTCGGCCCCAAGCGCGTGCTGGCCGGGTTCTCGCTCACCGTGAACGAGGGCGAAACGATGGTGATCATCGGCTTCTCGGGAACGGGCAAGTCAGTGGCCATCAAGCACATCGTCGGCCTGCTGCGTCCCGACTCGGGGAGCGTGAAAGTGGACGGGCTCGAGGTGCCCAAGCTCAACCGGAAAGAGCTCACCGCACTTCGCGCGCAGATCGGATACGTGTTTCAGTTCGCGGCACTCTTCGATTCGCTCACCGTCGGCGAGAACGTCGCCATGGGGCTCCGCAAGCAGGGGACGCTGACCGAATCCGAAATCACCGCGCGCGTGGCGGAGGCGCTCGATCTGGTGGATCTGCCGAACAGCGAAGCGCAGTATCCCGCCGAGCTCTCCGGTGGCATGCGCAAGCGCGTCGGTATTGCACGCGCCATCGCCCTGCGCCCGAAATACATCCTGTACGATGAGCCCACCACCGGACTCGATCCCGTCACCAGCGCCGTCATCGACGAGCTGATGGTGCGCATGCGTGATCGCCTGGGCGTCACCGGCATCGTCATCACGCACGACATGCGCAGCGCCTATCGCGTGGGCACCCGCATCGCGATGCTGTACGAAGGGACGGTGCGGCAGGTGGGCACGGTGGACGAGATCCAGCATTCGAAGGACCCGGTCGTCAGGCAGTTCATCGAAGGGCGCGCCGAGATGGACCCGGCCGCATGACGTGGTGATGCCATGAGTTCCTCGATGGAGGCAACCCGTGAGGTCTCCGCCGGTGGCGTGGTGTATCGCGTGGCCGATGGTGCGCCGCTGTATCTCCTGATCCGCGACAGCTATCGCAACTGGGGCTTCCCCAAGGGGCATCTCGAGTGTGACGAAGCGGCGCCCGACGCTGCCGTGCGTGAGGTGCAGGAAGAGACCGGATTGCCCACCGTGACATTGTGCGCCGAAATCGACACGATCGATTGGTTCTTCCGTTTCCGCGGCAAGCTCGTGCACAAGATCTGTCATTTCTTCCTGATGGAGACCGATTGCTCCGCCACGCTGCCGCAGCGCGCGGAGGGAATCACCGCCTGCCGCTGGGCGCGGTTCGACGAAGCGCGTTCGCTGGTCGCGTACGAGAACGCGCGGCTGGTGCTCGAGAGGGCACAGCAGATCATTCACGAACGCGCGGCAGCGAACGGCGGCGTGCTGGTATCGTCATATGGTGCCGTAACGCCACCATGCGACGATACGAATGACAGCCCGACCGTGAGCAACGCCGCGAGGGCTGGGGAGTCCTGACCGCTCGCGTGCCGCGCGGGCCGCGTCGCGGATTCGCGGTGCCGGTGCGCGGTGCGTCGGCACCGTCGACCGTGCTGCTCGTGTGCAGCGCCCGGGAGCGTCCCCGGCTTCTGCTCACGCGCGCCTTCCCGCGTGGCCGCGTCCAGATCGTGATGGTCCGTGACGCCGACGGCATCGCTGCCGCGCTCGCCACCACCCTGGTGGACGCGATCATCGTGGACCTGTTGCCTGGCAGCGCGTCAGCCGCGGGATGGCGGGCGGTGGAACATGCCGCGAAGCATGCGCCGATCCCGGCCGTCGCACTGGTGGCCGCGCGCGCGCTGGAACCGGCGCTGCTCGCTCGCCTTCACGAGCAGGGGACCGCCACGATCCTGATCGACGGCGTGGACGATGCGATGCTCCGGATGCTGCTGCAGCCGGTCCTGCTGACGACGCGCTTCACGCAGCGGGCCGACGTGCTGCTGGCGGCGCACGATGTCGGGCCGCTGGCGGAGTCGGTCTGGCACATCGGCGTGTCTCACACAGGGCGGCTGACCTCGGTGCTGGCGGTGGCGAAGCAGCTCGGGATGAGCCGGGAGCATCTCGCCCGGTCGCTGCGGGCAGCCGGCGCACCGGGGCCGAAGCAGCTGCTGGAGCTGGTCCGTCTCCTGGTGGTCCATACCCAGCTCTCGGCCGGCGTGCCGGTGGCGCTGGCGGCGGCTCGGCTGGGCTATAGCTCGGTGTCGCATCTGGCCCGCGCGGCCCGATCGGCGACCGGAGAAACCCCGCGCACCTGGGGCACGGTCACGCCCGAGGGGCTCATCACTGCCGCCATCTCGAGGGCACGGACGCATCGGCGGGTCGATTCACCGTCAGATCCCCCGCTCTCGGAATACCCCGGATGAGCCGGTGGCTTGCCTCTCCCGGCGTTTGTGATAATTTTCACAAGCTATCCCGGAATTGCTTCCGATTGTCACCCACGACGTTTACCGACTGTTTGCCCAATGGCTGCCGAAACCACACTGCGCCCCGGTGAGATCAAGGACATTCTGCTGCGCGAAATCGACGCGGCGGATCTCAACGAGATCGATGTCGACGAGGTTGGTACCGTCCTTGAAGTGAAGGACGGCGTCGCCCGTATTTATGGTCTCTCGAAGGCGATGGCCGGCGAGATGCTCGAGATCCGCGCCAGCGAGACCGGTGACATCGTCGTCGCCCAGGCGCTGAACCTCGAGGAAGACAACATTGGCGCCGTGGTGCTTGGCGACTATCTGAAGCTGAAGGAAGGCGATGAAGTGCGCCGCACCGGACGCGTGCTCGAAGTGCCGGTGGGTCATGCGCTGATCGGCCGCGTGGTCGATGCACTCGGCAATCCGATCGATGGACTCGGTCCGATCGTCACCACCACCAAGCGCAAGGTGGAGAGCCCGGCACCGGGCATCATCGAGCGTGAGCCGGTGAAGCAGCCGCTGCAGACGGGCATCAAGGCGATCGACGCCATGATCCCGATCGGGCGCGGCCAGCGCGAGCTGATCATCGGCGACCGCGGCACCGGCAAGACGGCGATCGCGATCGACACGATCATCAACCAGAAGGGCAAGGACGTCATCTGCGTGTACGTCGCCATCGGCCAGAAGGCGTCGACGGTGTCGAGCATCGTGGAGAAGCTGACGCAGGCCGGCGCGATGGAGTACACCATCGTCGTGGCCGCGACGGCATCCGATCCGGCGCCGATGCAGTTCCTCGCGCCGTACGCGGGCTGCTCGATGGCCGAGTACTTCATGTATCACGAGGGCAAGGCCACGCTCTGCGTGTACGACGATCTCACCAAGCAGGCTGCCGCATACCGCCAGATCTCGCTCATCCTGCGTCGTCCGCCGGGCCGTGAAGCGTACCCGGGTGACGTGTTCTACCTGCACAGCCGTCTGCTCGAGCGTGCCGCCAAGCTGTCCAGTGATCCGAGTGTGGTCGATGGCAAGACGATCTTCGCGCCCGGTGGTTCGCTGACGGCGCTGCCGATCATCGAGACGCAGGCCGGCGACGTGTCGGCGTACATCCCGACCAACGTGATCTCGATCACCGACGGTCAGATCTTCCTCGAAGGCGACCTGTTCTACTCGGGCGTGCGCCCGGCCGTGAACGTCGGCATCTCGGTGTCGCGCGTGGGTGGCTCGGCGCAGACGAAGGCGATGAAGGGCGTCGCCGGCCGTTTGCGCCTCGACCTCGCGCAGTATCGCGAACTGGAAGCCTTCTCGAGCTTTGCGTCGGACCTCGACGCCACCACCAAGCGCCAGCTCGATCGCGGCAAGCTGACGGTGGAAGTGCTGAAGCAGGGCCAGTACCAGCCGATGCTGGTCGAGAATCAGGTCATGATCATCTACGCCGTGACCAACGGCCTGATGGACGACGTGAATCCGGCGCAGGTGAAGGAGTGGGAGACGGGTTTCCATGCGTACATGGCGGCCAGTCATCCGGAAATCGGCGCCTCCATCGCGAGCGAGAAGGCGTTGTCGAAGCCGAACGAAGCGCTGCTGCGCGACGCGGTCGCGTTGTACAAGAAGGTCGCGGCGCCTGCCGCGGCCCGCTGATCATTCGGACCACGGACGTCTGAC
>JBBSCZ010000203.1:0-5800 GCA_038249795.1 Gemmatimonadales bacterium
ACGCGCGGCGCAATTGCGGGGGGCGCGTTGCTACCGGGCCAGTCGCGCAGTTCGAGCTTCATCGTCGACGCCGGACTGAACCGCTTCTTCACCTTCGCCGCGATGGTCGTCCCAAGCAACGACTTCTTCATCGGAAACGATAATCCGATGCAGTATCGAATGTTCGACGATGCCGGCAATCTGCTGATCACCAGCATCTCGCAACGGTACAGTCAGATCTGGGACGCCGGCTCGGAAGCATTCGACCCTCTGAATGCCGCCTTCGTTGCCGGCGGAAACTCCGCTAATCGTACGCCGCAGAATGGCGTCGTCTCGTTCGACTTCTTGGAACTGTCGAGATTCAATGGCGTGACGACAACCGCCGGCTACGTGTTCACGAGCGGGACCACTGCTGCGAATGAGATCTACCGACTCGACTTCACGTCCTCGGTCAACGTGGTGCCGGAGCCGAGCACGGTGATTCTGATGGCGTCTGGCCTGCTGATGCTGGGCGTGGCGGCGCGTCGGCGTGGTGCGCGTCAGGCGTGAGCTACGCAAGGACTGTTGCACGTGGACGTGCGCGAACGCACGGTGCCGTCTGATGTGACGAGGGTCGGCACTGTGCCCCGCGTGTTCTCCGCTGCTGTCCTGCACCGCCGATCTTTGGCAGTGCAGGACAGCAGCGTTACGTGGCCAGCCTGTGCGCATATCCGCGCGCCACAGGCAGGCACCGGGCGAGAGAGTGCGAGCCGCTCCCGATTATACGCCATAAGTGCAAATCGGCGCAGCGGGGTCGCGCTGCGGCTTTGCCGGGTGGAGCCCCGCCTCGTGGTTGGTGTCGGGACCGGACCCATTGGCGTGCGAGTGTCCAATGCGTGCACGCGTCCCGCAGCTGTTTCGGGATCGCCTCCCGGAGGCGTGAGCTGATCTCGCGCGGAATAGGGTGCTGTCTGTCACGGGGGGCCGCGCCCTCCCCGAGCAGGTCCCATTCTTACTCCACGAGTCACTCGTATGAATCACGTCATGTCCTCCGTCGTTCGCGCCGCCACGGCTTGCTGCGTGGTGTCGTCGGTCACTCACGCGCAGATGCGCACCGTCACAGTCACGGTCACCAATCTGGCTGCGGCCAACAGCATCAGTTTCGCGCCGACGCAGCTGGGCTTTCACAGCGGCGTGTTCGACGCGTTCGACATTGGCGCGGTTGCGGCGCCGGGAATCGTGTCAGTGGCAGAAGGCGGGGCGGGGGGGCAGTGGCAGGCGGACTTCGCCATGGCTGATCCGACGGCGACCCGCGGCACCATTGGGATGGCATTGTTGCCGGGCCAATCCCGCAGTCAGAGCTTCATCGTCAATGCAGGAATGAACCGCTTCTTCTCGTTCGCCTCGATGGTGATCCCCAGCAATGACTTCTTCATCGGGAACGACAATCCGCTGCAGTATCAGTTGTTCAACGGTGCCGGCGACCTGCTGATCAACAGCATCACGCAGACGTCGAGTCAGATCTGGGATGCCGGTTCGGAAGCGTTCAGCGTTGCTGGTGCCGCCTTCCTCGTCAACGGCGACAACGACGTGCGGACGCCGCAGAACAGCGTCGTCGCGTTCAACTTTGCGGAGCTCTTCGGTTTCACTGGCGAGATGACTGCCGCCGGCTACGTGTTCGACAGTGGTCTGGCCGCGAATCAGGCGATCTATCGTATCGACTTCACATCGTCCGTGAACGTCGTCCCGGAGCCGAGCTCGATGATTCTGATGGCCTCCGGACTGCTGATGCTCGGCGTGGCAGCGCGTCGGCACGGGACGAAGCGGGCGTGACGCGCGTCACGACCGTTACACGTAGAAGCGCATAGTCAGCTTCGCTTTCGGACGTGACACGGGTGGCCGCCTTGCCCCGCGCGTACTCTGCGCTGCTGTCCCGCACTGCCGAAACGTCGGCGATGCGGGACGGATGTGTTGAGCGGAAGGTGCCAGTGACTGCTGCCGTTCGCTGCACCATCACGAGCACACGGTCGCGGCGAGGCGCTGACGGGGTAGCTTGCAGTGAGAGTCGCCGCCAGTCGGTTGCCGCGGTCGCATCGCTCCGCGATCGGCAGCCTGGTGCGCCCCTCGGCAACGCTGCCCCTGTCCGCGAGGTGCTGGTGAAGGAGATCGATGATTCCGTGACCGGATTGATTCACGCCTGGAATGCAGGAGATTCCGGAGCCGGTGCGCGGCTGTTCTCGCGAGTGTATGGCGAACTGCGCTCGATCGCGCGCAGCACCCGCCGCCGGAGGCCTGAGCATGGCGACGAAACGCTCGACACCACGGCGCTCGTGCACGAAGTCTATCTGCGGCTGGCTGGGGCCCACGTGCTCTCGGTACAGGATCGCGGTCATTTCTTCGCGGTCGCGGTCCGCGCCTCCAGGCAGATCGTGAGCAATCACGCGCGCGATGCGCAGACTCTGAAGCGCGGCGCCGGGGCCACGCCGGAGGCCCTCGACGGTATCGCCGCGCAGCAGCTCACGTCGTCGGTCCTCGGCGATGATCACCGGGAACGGATCGTGGCGCTGGAAGCGGCGCTGCAACAGCTCGAGCAGCTGCATCCCCGTCCATGCCGCGTCGTCGAATGCCGCTACTTTGGCGGGCTGTCGATCTCCGACACAGCCCTGGCACTCGAGATTTCCGAAGCGACGGTGAAGCGGGACTGGTCGCTGGCACAGGCTTGGCTGCATCGCGCACTGCGCGAACATCGAGCGATCGATGCCGAATGATGCGTGGGCGGCGCCTGACGGCCAGTGGGATCGCATCAGCACACTGTTCGAGATGGTGCTGTCGTTGCCATCCGAGGAGCGCTCGGCCTTCATCGAAGTTTCCTGCGGCTCTGATCGCGCGCTCCGTGGCGAGATCGAATCGCTCGTCGCCGCGCACGATGGCGCACCGGCGTTCCTGGATGGATTTCATGCCGACGTGGTGCATCCGGCTCTGGCCGACGGCGAGGCGAACGCCGATCCCGACAGTGCCGCAGACACTGCATCGCCTGCATCAGTTGCGCCCGGTGATCGCATCCGGCATTTCGTGGTGCATGAACGGTTGGGAAGCGGCGGGGCGGGGGTAGTGTACCGCGGTCGCGATACGCTGTTGGCCCGTGACGTCGCCATCAAGTTTCTCGCACCGAGTCTGAGCCGCGATCCAGCGGCCCGTGCGCGACTGGTGCGTGAGGCGCAGGCCGCGTCGCGCCTCGATGATCCGCATGTCTGTGCAATCCACGCGGTCGAAGCCACCGCCGATGGTGGTCTTTGCATCGTGATGGCGTTCTGTGCCGGCGGTACGCTCCGTGAGAAGCTGCGGCGCGGCACGATCCCGCTGGCCGACATCGACACAGTGGCACAACACCTCGCACGCGGGCTGGCCTGTGCCCATCTCGCCGGCATCGTGCATGGCGACATCAAGCCGGCGAACGTCGGATTCGGCGACGGCGACGTGGCTCGCCTACTCGATTTCGGCGTCGCCGTCCACGCACACGAAGCCGCCGGTGGCACGCGTGGGCTCAGCGGCACACTGCCGTATCTCGCGCCCGAAATCTGGCGTGGTGAGACACGTGGACCGCGCTCCGATGTGTGGGCGCTCGGTGTGACCTTCTATGAGATGGTTACGGGTCACCGCCCCTTCACCGGCGCCGATCCGGCCGCACTCGGTGATGCGATCGTCGCTGGGGCGTTGCCGCCGGTGGTGCGCGCTGACGGCACGACGATTCCGCCGGCGCTGGACACCCTCATTCGCCGGATGCTGAGTGCGGCCCCGGACGAGCGTCCCGCCGATGGCGCTGCCGTGCTCGCGGCACTGGCTGCATCCGCTCCGCTGGCGCGCCACGACGCGCCCAGCACGCCAGATCGCGCTGCGCCGATCGATGACGAGGGTGCGGATGCGAGTAGTGACGGATTGCGACGTCGACATCGGAATCGTCGAATCGGCCTGAGTCTTGGTACCGTGGCGCTCGCGACCGCCGCGTGGGTGACGATGTCATCGCCGGGGCAGCCTGCCGTATCGCCGCCCGCCATCGAGGTTGCGCGGACCAGCCTCCCGTTGTCCTCGATCGCCGTGCTGCCGTTCACCACACGCGGCAGCCGCGACATCGACTATCTCGCCGAGGGCATGGTCGACCTGCTGACGCCGGCGTTCGACGGCACGGGTCTGGTGCGCGGTATCGATCCCAACACGGTGCTCGGTGCCGTTGGCGATCGGCGTTCGACGCCGCTCGATTCTGCCGCCGCGCGCGCGCTCGCTGTCAGAATCCGTGCCGACCGCTACGTCGTGGGCAGCGTCGTTGCGACCGGCGCGACGCTCACCTTTCGCGCCACGTTGCGAACGATCGATGGTCGCGAAATCGGTCGTGCGCAGACCACCGTGGCCGACTCAGGCGCATTGGTGCCTGGCATCGATGCACTGGTGCGTCAGCTGATCGCGAGCGAGCTGCTCGCACCCGGCGACACGGTCGCCGGAATCGCCGCCGCGACTACCACATCCACCCGTGCGCTCCGCGACTATCTCGATGGTGAACGAGAGTTGCGCGACGCGCGACCGGCGGCCGCCGTGGCCAAGTTTGCGGACGCCGTCGCCGCCGACTCGATGTTTGCGCTGGCCTGGTACCGTCTGGCCCGAGCCGCCCGATGGAATGACGTGGATTCCCTCAGTGCCCGTGCGGCGCGGAAGGCATCGCAGCTGGCCGCGTCACTGCCGCCGAGGCAGCAGTCGCTCATCCGTGCTTATTACATGCTGCGATTCGGCAGTGCAGTACAGGCCGAGCGGCAATTCGCGCAGATCGTGACCGACTACCCGAGCGACGTCGAGGCGTGGATGATGCTCGGCGAAGTGCAGTTCGGCAGCAATCCGTACTATGGTCGTCCGATCGAGGAATCTGCGGCAGCGTTTCAACGGGTGATGGCTCTCGATCCCCGTAACCGTGAAGTGACGGTGTACCTGATGGATCTCGCCGCCAATGCCGATCGGACCGGGCAACTCGACACTCTCTACAGTATGTACTTCAGCCCCAACAGCGCTGGCGAACAGCCGGGAATTCGGGCGACGTACACCGGGCTGCATCGTCGCCGGATGGCCGTCGCGGGTCCGAGGCGGGCGTCGGCGACGCTGATCGATGAGCCGGGGCTGGCCCGCGTCGCGCTGCAGCGCATCAGCACAGATGTCAGAGACCGCGCGGCGGCGCGAGCGTACGCCGGCGTGCTTGCGGCCGGGCCGACCACACGCGGTGATGGCCTGCTCACACTGGCGACGCTGGACGTGGCAAATGGTCAATGGGATGCTGCGGCGGCGCACTATCGCAGCGCGGCGCTGCTCGATCCCGATCAGGCGGCGGAACAGCGCGCACTCTCGGCGCTGGCGCCTTCAGTCGTCGTCAGCCCGGACACGTTGCGCGCACTGCGACGTGTGCTGCTGACGCGTCGTGCGGCGACGGTGCCGTCGGGTGGTGACCTGTCACCGATCGAGCGCGACGACCTGCGGCACTATCTCGTCGGCTTACTCAGCGTGCGGCTCGGCGATGCTGCGGGAGTGACGGCAGCGTTGCAGACGCTGACGAAGCGTCCTGCGGCAGATTCCTCTCGACTCGCCAGTGCGCTCTCGCAAGCAGTGGCGGGGCACTGGCAGCTCCAACAGGGCAATCTGGTGGCGGCGTTGGCGGCATTCGAAGGGAGTATCCCGGATCTTCCGGCGCGTCTCCGGTTGCAGCACCCCGCACTGGGCCAGCATCTGGATCGGCTGGCGCGCGCCGAGACGCTGCGTCGTCTGGGGCGACGGGACGAGGCGAGGCGATGGTACGCGTCGGTCCGCG
>JBBSCZ010000204.1:0-5677 GCA_038249795.1 Gemmatimonadales bacterium
GCACGCTGCGGAGCTGGCGACCGGTAGTGAGGCTGTCGAACGGCTGAAACTTGTCGATCGCGCCGGTGGCGGCGGCGACTTGCACCGTGGCGCGGAGCTGCGGTTGGCCTCCGGTGCCCTTGTCGAGCGTGACGTTGATCGATTTCGCGCCTGGTTTCGGCATTTGTACCGTGGCCGACTTCCAGCCGGTCACCAGCGGGAGCGCGGTGGCGAGGGCGGCGGCATACGGGATCGATGCCGGCGCAGCCGAGTCGACCGTTGCCGCTCCGGCTGCATCGGTTCCGGCAGGGCGGTCGGCGGACGACCCAGCGCCAGCGGCGACAGCTCCTCCCGATCCGCCTGAGCTCGGCGCCGCAGCGCGTGGCGGCGGCGATTCACCGACGATCTTGTAGACGAGATCGCTGGCCCACGGGTAGCCGATCACCGTCGCCGAGGCGACGATGGCAATGAGCGGAATTGCCGACCAGATACCCAGCACGTTGTGCCAGTTGAAGTCGCGCGCCTTGCCTGCCAGACCGGAGCGGAACCAGAGCACGGCGCGGAAGCGGATCCAGGTCCAGGTCTTCGGCAACCAGAGCACCATCCCGCTCAGCACCAGAATCAGGAACATCAGGTTCGCGGCGCCCGTCACCTGCTTGCCCAGCTCGCGGTTCTCGTCCTTGCCGGCGAGCCAGCGGTGCCAGTCGGTTACCCATCGAAAGAAGCCGCGGACCGACTTCGAGCCCTCGCCGAGGATCGCCCCGCTGACGGGATTCAGATAGAGCACGCCGGCTTTTCCGAAAGAGACCTGCGCTGGCAGCGTCTCGTCGGCCTTGAACGTGATCGAAGCGGGCGTGGCTTTCGGTTTCGCGTTTCGTGCGAGCGACAGGAGCGAATCAGCCGTTAACTGGCTCGAAAGTGGCGCGTTGACTGGTGCTAACTGTCGTGTATCTGCCCATGTGGTCACCTGCTTCTCATACGTCAGCAGTACCCCGGTCACGGACATGATCAGGATGATTGCACCGGCGACAACGCCAGCGACGAGGTGCAGCCAGAACAGGACAGTTCGAAGCATCTTCAGATGAGAATGAGTATCAACAAGTGTTGATCGAGATTAAACCCGACAAGATCGCTTGGCAATGGATTCGCAGAGCCAAGCCACTCTTCGGCCTCAGTCGCTTCGCGATCCGAGATCGTTGATCCGGATGGCTCAGGTACAGGCTCTCGGTATCTCGTTTCACGGCGTTATGCCGCGCCGTTGATTGGTCCTTGCCGACTCGGTCCCTTGGAACAACCTTCTTCTAGTGTCCAGTCGGATACATATCACGACCGCGCCCCCTCCCCATCAGCCTCACACGCATGACGTCTTCGGATCTCGCTGCGACGATCGAGTCTCATGGGATCCCGCAGTGGATCGAGGACGCGTCGACCAACATGCTCGTGGGAATCAACCGAGCCGCGCGCGACCTCCTCGGCGTGGACAGTCTGGAGCCCGGCACCCCCGTCAGCCGGTGGTTCCCAGACGACGTGCGTGCGCCGGGTGAGCCCGCAACCGGGTGGATCCCTGGCGTTGCTCTGCTGCTCACCGCCGACGGAAGTCGTCAGCCGGTCCGCCTTTTTACCTGCCGGGTGCCGCTCGCGTCGGGCGACGGGCGACTGGTCATGCTGCTTCCACCGGAGAACGGCAACAGTGACACCTCGGTGATGCACGCCGCCCTCGAAGCCAGTGAACGGCAGTTCCGGAACACGGTGGAGAATGTACCCGGTGCGCTCTTCCATTACGTCGAGCGGAGCGACGGCAGTAATCGGGTGACGTACATGAGCCCCCGCTTCCTCGAGCTCTGGGAGGTGCAGCCGGAAGCCATCGAGGCCGACGCGAGCCCGCTCTGGCAGATGGTGCATCCGGACGACCTGCCCGGCATGGCGGCATCGGTGGCCGAGTCAGGCCGTACGCTGACACGCTGGTCGTGGGAATGGCGCATCACGACGCCGTCGGGCAAGACGAAGTGGCTGCAGGGATCGGGGCATCCCCGCCGCGTCGACGACGACACGATTGCGTGGGATTCGTTCATCCTCGACGTGACCGACCGGCGCCGGGCCGACGAGGAGCAGCGGCTGCTGCGCGCGCAGTTGCGCAATGCCCAGCAGCTGGAGGCCATCGGCCGGCTCGCGGGTGGCCTTGCCCACGACGTGAACAACATGCTGACCGTCGTGATGGGTTTCGCCGAATCGGCCATGCTGTCGATTGCCGACGACTCGCCGGCGCGCGCTGATCTGTCCGAGATCCTGTCGGCCGCTGCAAGCTCCGCCGGGCTCACGCGCCAGCTGCTCACCTTTGCGCGCCAGCAGCCCGCGACGCTCATGGTCGTGGATCTGGCCGAACGCCTCGAGGACAACGCCGTGCTGTTGCAGCGGCTGACCGGTGGGATCGTCGCGATCGATTTCGAGCTCGAGGCCGACGTCCCGCCGGTGGACATCGATCCCAGCCAGTTCGATCAGCTCATCACCAATCTGGTGATCAACGCGCGCGATGCGATGCCGACCGGCGGGACGATCACCCTGACACTGCGGCGAGAAGGCGACCAGGTGGTGCTGCAGGTCGCCGACACCGGCATCGGCATGGATGAGGAGACGCAGACTCGCATCTACGAACCGTTCTTTACCACCAAGGGCGAACAGCAGGGCACCGGCCTCGGGCTGCCGACGGTTTTTGGAATCGTCGCCGAGCGCGGGGGGACGATTGCCGTCGAAAGTCGCTTAGGCGCCGGAACCGTGTTCACGATTCATCTGCCGTGCGCCACGCGGTCGCAACCAACCGCCGCTGCGCCGGAGCCCGACCCGCTCGAGCTGCCGCAAAACGTGTTGCTGTGCGAAGACGATCCACAATTGCGCCGCATTCTGGAGCAGCAGCTGGTGCGGCGTGGCATGCAGGTGCGATCCGCCGCCACCCCCGACGAGGCGATCGCGCTGGCACGGGCCCAATTGCCGCAACTGCTCATCACCGACGTCGTGACCGGCGGGCGTGGCGGGGTCGCCCTGGCCGCCGCGCTTCGCGTGATGATGCCGACGTTACCGGTCGTGTTCATGACGGGGTATATCGCTGATGAACTGGCGCGACGAGCCATCGACTCGGGCACCGATGAGATTCTGAGAAAGCCGTTTTGCGGAGCGGATCTGATTCGCGCACTGGGCCGCGCATGGGCGATGCGGCGGCCTTTCTCTCACTGAGCTGTCATGACTGCACTTTTCACGCACGAATGGGCGCTGTCCCTTGGAGCGGCTCTCGAAGCCAGTCCGTTGTATCGCGAGGCCGCCCGCCGGTGGGAAGGGGCGGTCTGCCTCGAGCGCACGGCCAACCCGGAGGATCCGGCAGCATCCGTGGCCGTCTTTCTCGATCTGGCGCAGGGCCACTGTCGTGCCGCACGTTTGGCGACCGCACAGGATCACCAGCAGGCACGGTATGTCATCAGTGGGCCGCTCACGGCGTGGCTGACCGTCCTGCGCGGCGATGAAGCCCCGACCGTTGCGCTGATGCGCGGACACCTGCGATTGGCGAAGGGGCTGCTGCCCATGCTGCTGCCGCACGTGGGCGCAGCGAACGCCCTGGTCGATGTGGCGCGTGCGGTGAGCCCACCCGAGCAGCTGGGTGGAATGACGACGGCCCCCGCCGCCGTGGCTCCCGCCGCCGTGGTGCCAGCCGTCACCACAGACCGACGACTCCGGTACCGAAGCCTGGACCCCGATGCGTTCTCCGACGAATCGGTCCCGCTGCGGTTGTGGGACAAGGCGAAGCGCCACGGTATCTGGAATCCGGCCGACATCGACTTCAGCACCGACGGAGAACAGTGGGCAGCGCTGGCTGCAGACGAGCAGGATCTGCTGTTGCGCCTGGTCACGCTGTTCCAGGGAGGCGAAGAGGCGGTCGTCATCGACATCCTGCCACTGCTCGATGTGGTGTCGCAGGAAGGACGCCTCGATGAGCAGCTTTATCTCACATCGTTCGTCTGGGAAGAGGCGAAGCACGTCGAGGGCATGCATCGCTTTCTGCACGCCGTGGGCGCGCTCGACGACAACCTCGCGCGATTTCACTCGCCGTCGTATCACACGATCTTCAGTGAAGCCTTGCCGCAGGCGATGCAGGCCCTGCGCCACGATCGGTCCCCGGTCGTGCAGGCACGCGCCTCGGCGACGTACAACATGATCGTGGAAGGGGTGCTGGCAGAGACCGGGTACCATGTGCTTCACGAGATACTGGTGTCGCGTGACATCCTGCCCGGTATGCAGAAGATGACGGGCCTTCTGAAGCTCGACGAGTCACGCCACATCGCCTACGGGTTGTATCTGCTGTCACGGCTGGGCATCGAGCACGGTGAACCGGTCTGGAATACCATGACCGACACCATGAACGCTCTGATGGATCCGGCGGTCGCGGTGATCACGGAAGCGTTCGCGGCCTATCCGGCGGACGCCGTTCCCTTCGGGTTGTCACCGGCGCCATTCGTGGACTACGCGATGACGCAGTTTGGGCGACGTCTCGATCGGCTGGAGCGGGCGCGGGAACAGGGGATTGCGGTGGGCATGAAGGATTGAGCGGGAGGGGCACCAGCCCGTGCCTGATGCCCGGATCTTCACCATCTGATCGTCGGTCGCGCGCTGCCGGTTCGGGATCACTTGGTGGCTGCGACCGCCGGCGCACAGATCGGCGCTAGTTGCCGGACGGCTGCGGTGGTCGCGTTCTGCAGTAATCGGGCAGGACGTCCCGTCCACGAACTGCTGGAGGCGTGCGTGCGCACGACCCAGACCGACCGTTCCGCCGTCCGGAGATCCCACCCCTCGAGCGCCAGCCCTGCCACGGATTCGTCCTGCAGGTGCATCGGGCGGGTCAGGGCGTCCATGACGCCGGCGAAAGTGTCTCTCGTATCGTATGTCAAGCCGAGCGCTGTCGGCGAGAGCAGCAGATCGGCGCCGAGGACGGCGCGCGCCTCTCGCAGGAAAGTGTCCGACATGCGGCGTGGAATCACGACGCCGCGTGCGTCCAGCTGTCGCTCAGTCTCCGCCGCCGACAGCAGCTCGGCGTGAGGGCAGATCTTTCGCAGGGCGAGGACGAGTGCTGTGTCCGCCGCGACGCGGACCGAATCGGAGACGTGCTGGGTGCCGAGCATCGCCATCCGGGCCACCGGCGGTCCCGCCACCAATTCGGGCGGAATTCCCGGCCCCTGGCGACCAGCGCCAGAGGCGCAGGCAGTCAGACCGACCGCTGCCCAGCAGATGCTCACGCGGATCACGCTGAGTGCCCCGCTCTTTCGGACGTCACCATCCTGCAAAGGATTTCGCATCGGCGCGCGCTCGCGATTCGGGTGAGGACGACATGGTACCCGGAAGACTATTAGCGTCGACACGCGCCGATGTTCCATGCCGGTCCCGGCGTCGTGTCATCGGTGGCCGCAAGCCGAAATTGCAGTGCGATGCAGCGCATGGAAAGCAGCGCCGCGCTGCGGTAACTTGGCCCCGATGCGATTCCGACTCATAACCGTCGCCGGCGCGCTCCTTGTCGCGGCCGGCTGCCGCGCGCCGACGCCGGTGACGCCGATCACACCGCTCCCGGCCTCGATCCCACCGCTGATCGGCACCGAGCAGATCGTGCTGGCACTCAAGTACATCGAGGCGAAACCGGGGCTTGGCGCACCGGTGGGTGCGC
>JBBSCZ010000205.1:0-5630 GCA_038249795.1 Gemmatimonadales bacterium
CCGGTGAAGACGATCGGCTTGGTGGTCGGCACCGATCGCGCCACCAGATAGGCCGTCTCCTCGATGGTGTCGGTGCCATGCGTGACCACCACGCCATCCACACCCGGCTCGTTCACCAGCTCGATCAGGCGCGCACGCAGCGCCCACATGCGCTCGATGTCCATGTGCGGGCCGGGAAAGCGACCCCAGTCCTCGACGCGCACCGTCGCCACATCCTCGATGCCGCGTGCGCCGGCGAGAATGTCCCGTGCATCGAGCGCTGGCACGGCGCCGCCCGCGACGGGATCGACCCGCATCGAGATCGTGCCGCCGGTGAAGACCATCGCGATCATGACCTGTATCCCGCGACGTGCATCATCCGCACAAGACGCTGCCGCCGTTCACGTTCAGGATCTCACCGGTGATGTGCCGGGCGAGCGGGCTCGCCAGGAAGAGGATCGGACCCGCGATGTCGGATGGGCTCGCGATGCGCCCGATCGGAATGTTTGCCGCCACGCGCGCCTTTTCGTCGCCGAAGACAACGGGGGTGATTGCATCGGTGTCCACCCACCCCGGCGCGACCGCGTTGACCGTCACCTGGCGTGAGGCCAGTTCGATCGCGAGCGACTTGGTCAGCGCGATCATCGCGCCCTTCGCTGCCGCATAGTCGGCGTGATACGGCTCACCACGCTGGCCGGCGGTGCTCGACACGAAGACGATGCGACCACCATCGGTGACGCTGCGCGCTGCCGCCCGCGCCGACTGGAACATCGCTTCGTAATTTTGCGCTGCCGTGTCGTGCCACCGCGCATCAGTCATCGATGCAAGCGGCTCGGGCGTCGTGGGCCAATAGCCGGCGTTCAGCACCGCGATGTCGATCGCGCCGAGTGAGGCCGTGGCAGCGATGCACAGTGCATCGGCTCCACCCCGCTGCGAGAGGTCGGCCGCGATCGCCACCGCACGCACACCATACGAAATACACTCGAGCGCCACCGACTCCGCCTCGGCGCGTTTTGCCCGATAGCCGATGACCACATCGGCACCCGCGCGCGCGAACAACACGGCCGTTGCGGCGCCAATGCCACGGCCGCCACCGGTCACCACCACCCGTCGTCCCTTCAGGTCGATCACAGAGTCGCCTCGATCAGATCACAGATGGCATGCTCGATATTGAGGTGCAACTCCTGAGCACGATCGGTGCGATCAGTGGGGATGATCACGCAGTGATCTGCTGCGCCAGCGAGTGCACCACCGTCGCGCGCACTGAACGCGAGTACGGCGACACCCCTGGCGCGCGCTGCGGCGGCGGCCAGCAACACATTCGGTGAGTTCCCGCTCGTCGAGTGAATGATCAGCAGATCGCCCGCTCGGCAGAGCGCCTGAACCTGCCGCTCGAAGATGTGATCGAAGCCGAAATCGTTGCCGGTGGCCGTGATCAGCGACGTGTCGGTCGTCAGCGCGATCGCGGGATACGCAGCGCGATTTCGTGAGTAACGCACGACGTACTCGGTGGCGAGGTGTTGCGCATCAGCCGCGCTGCCGCCGTTGCCGCAGAAGAAAAGCGTGCCGCCACGCGACACCGTCTCCTCAACCATGACGGCGGCGCGCTCCAGCTGCGCCTCGATCAGATCGGCGGTGCGCAGCGCCGTTTCGGCCAGCTCGCGCAGAGCCTTCGTGATGTGCTCGCCCCTGTGCATCGGCAACTCAGGAAATGGGTGTATTTCGCAGCGGTGTTCCGCCACGCTTCAGTCCCAGCATTTCACGCAATCGCGTGAACATGCCGCGCTCGAGCCGGACCGGCGGTACCGGCACGAGCGGCTGATCGCTGAGGAGCGAGCCGGGATTCGCGTTCGTCAACAGAAGCGAAACCTCGGTGGCGCCGATCTCGATCAGCCAATCGCGGGCTGCCGCCAGCGATCGCTGGTCGCCGTGATTGTCGCTGGCGAGAATGTCGATGAGACCTTCGGCGAGCATGGTGCGCGCCAGGTCACAGCGCGGACCATCGCCAAGCAGATATGCGGTATCCGTCTGGATCACCGCACCGATGTCGCGCCATGTCTTGATCAACTCCAGCGTCGCGCCGCCATAACGTTCAGGGTGCGCGACGACCGGAGTCACTCCACTCTGTCGCAGTCGTGCGAGTTCGAGTTCGGTGCCCGACGGCAGGTTGCCACGCGGAAACTCGACGAGAATCGCGTTCGATTCGCCCAGGCGCAGTGCTGCTGCCGTGAGGTCGACGCCCGGGCGATCGAGCATGATCTCCCAGCCGCGCTGCACCGTGAGCATCGGTGGCACGATCTCAGCCATCTCGCGGTGAATGCGCCAGTAGCGTTCCATCGGAATCACCGCCGCTTCGGTCGCGGCGAGGTGCGGCGTGCACACCACGCAGGTCACGCCAGCGTCGACAAATCGCTGCAGCACGCCAAGCGTCTGCTCCTGCGTGCGAGAGCCGTCATCCACTCCCGGCAGCAGATGCGTGTGAATGTCGATCATCCGACTCGATTCACGCAGTCAGAGTGAGCGGGCATCCATCAGCGTCGCAATCGCACGCATCGCCGATGCAGCCTGTACATCGAGCGTCGACGGATCGGCCGCAGCGGCTTCAAAGGCATACGTCACGAGCGCATCGGCCGTGAGCAGATCGAGCGCCGCATCACGCTGTGTCGATCCGCTGTTCAGAATCGTCTCCAGGAGCGTCCGGCCCGCGCCGAACAGCGCCTCCGAGACCGGCGCGTCATCCGCCGACCCACCAGCGGTCAACAGGCCATCGATTCGCGCGCGCAACGCAGCCGGTGGCTGTTCACCACGCGCCGCCACCCATTGCCCCGCCAGTGTCGTCATCCGCTTCTCCTTTCTCGCCGTGGATGCGTATTTGTGTTCACGTTGTCACCAACGACGCCACCACTCCGTCAACGGCACCGAGCACCAGCGCAATCGCGTCGACCGTCGGCAGCCCAGCCTGCGCCATGTGCGGCTTGCCGCCGCCACGACCACCGCCGATCGTCGCCAGCGCCTTCACGATGGCATCGGCCGCCACACCACGGGCGCGAACATCGTCGGTCACGGTCGTCACCATCGCCGCCTTCCCATCGTCGAACGTCGTCGCAAGCACACCGATACCGCTTCCGATCTGCTCCCGCAGTGCGTCGCCAAGTGCCAGCAACGCCTTCATGTCGGGGATGCCTTTGACTTCGCCACTCGCCACCTTGATGCCATTCACCGTGCTGGCCTTGCCAAGCAGGTCGCTCAGGCCACCACCGCCACCCTTGAGCGACTCGGCCATCCGCTTCTCCATCGCACGACGCTCGTCGAGCAGGTTCTGCACCTTCTTCGGAACGGTATCGACGGGACCCTTGAGCAGGTCAGCGGCCTCCATCAGCAGCGTCTCGCGCGAACGCATGTGCGCAAACGCACCACGCGCCGTCAGCGCCTCCACTCGACGCACTCCGGCGGCGATGCCCGTCTCGTGCACGAACACGAACACGCCGATCTCCGCTGTGTTGCGCACGTGCGTGCCGCCGCAGAGTTCCTTCGAGAACCCGCCGATACCGACCACGCGCACGGTATCGCCGTACTTCTCGTTGAAGAGCGCCGTCGCGCCATCGGCAATCGCATCGGCATGCGGCATGATGCGCATCGTGACCGGCGTGCCGTACCAGATCTGCTGATTGACGATCGCCTCGATCTCCTGACGCTGCGCTGCCGTCACCGGGCCGTGATGCGTGAAGTCGAAACGGAGTCGATCCGCACTGACGAGTGAACCCGCCTGATGCACGTGATCTCCCAAGACCTTGCGCAAAGCTGCGTGCAGCAGGTGCGTCGCGGTGTGATTGCGCTCGATATCGCGTCGCACGGCCTGCGGCACGCTGGCGTGCACCGAGCCAAAAGACACACGCCCTGTCGCCTTGCCGATCACCGCCGTACGACCGTCGATGCGCTTCACATCCTCGACCGCCAGCGACCACCCCTCACCGGTGATCACGCCACCGTCGGAGACCTGACCACCGGACTCCGCGTAGAACGGAGCGTCGCGCAGAATGAGCGCGGTGCGCCCATCGTCGAGAGCGCGGATGGCCGCCACACCCGTCGTCGTCTCCAGCACGTCGTAGCCAACGAAGCTCGCCTCTGCGAGCGCAGCAGGTTCCGTCTGCCAGGTGGAAAAGTCGGAAAGCACGTCGGCACTGACGCCGATCTTGCGGCTCTTCCGGTCTTCCTGCGACTGCGAGCGCTGCACCTGCAACGCCGCCTCGAACCCGGCGATGTCGACGAGGTAGCCACGCTCACGCGCCATCAGCTCCGTGAGGTCGATCGGGAATCCGAACGTATCGTACAGCGTGAAGACGTCCTGACCGCTGACGGTGCCGCGGATCGCGGTCGAACCCTGCGTGCTGCCGAGTGGCGCGAGTTCCTCGAAGCGCGACATGCCGGCGTCGATGGTCGCGAGGAAACGCACCTCCTCGGCCCGCGTCGTGTCGACGATGTGCTTCGACCGCGCGCGCAGCTCGGGAAAGAAGTCACCCATGCTGTCGATGACGGCCTCGACGACGTTCACCAGCGTCGGCTCGCGGCGACCGAGCAGCCATGCATGGCGAACGCCACGGCGCAGGATGCGGCGCAGCACGTAGCCGCGGCCCTCGTTCGACGGGAAGACGCCATCGGCGAGCAGGAATGCCGTCGCGCGTGCGTGGTCGGCCAGCACACGGAAGCTGGCGGGGTCGATCAGCTTGCCATTGGCATCGCGCGCCACGCCGACACCGGTGCCGGGGCGATACGGATACTCGATGCCCACTGCCGATTCGACGGCGGCGATGAGTGGCGCGAAGACATCGGTGTGGAAGTTGTTGCTCACACCCTGCATCACGGCCGCGATGCGCTCCAAACCGGCACCCGTATCGACGCTCGGCGCAGGCAACGGGACATTCGTGCCATCCGGCTGCTTGTCGAACTGCATGAAGACCAGGTTCCAGATCTCGACGAAGCGTCCCGCCTCCGCCCCCTCGACGAACGCGTCGAGCGAGAACTCGCTCAGGTCGGTCCGGGTCCACTCGCCGGACGCACCCTCGGGGAATGACCAGTCTGACGCCGTGGCCGCGAGATCGACGAAGATCTCGGTGCACGGACCGCAGGGACCGGTGTCGGCCATCTGCCAGAAGTTGTCCTTGGCACCGAGGCCATAGATGCGGCTCTCGGAGACATCGGCCACATCCTTCCAGAGCTGACGCGCCTCGTCATCCTCGTGATAGACCGTGACGCGAAGATGCTCGCGCGGGATCTTCAGCTCCACCGTCACGAACTCCCAGGCGAAGCGGATTGCATCGCGCTTGAAGTAGTCGCCGAAGGAGAAGTTGCCGAGCATCTCGAAGAATGTGTGATGCCGAGCCGTGTGGCCGACCTGCTCGAGGTCGTTGTGCTTGCCACCGGCGCGGACGCACTTCTGTGACGTCGTCGCGCGCTTGCCGAAGCCCATCTCTTCCTGACCGAGGAAGACACGCTTGAACTGCACCATGCCAGCGTTGGTGAACATCAGCGTCGGGTCGTCGGCCGGGACGAGCGACGACGACGGGCGGATGACGTGGTTCTGGCGCTCGAAGTAGGCCAGGAAGCGGGAGCGGATCTCAGACGCGAGCATAGACGCCAAATATAGGCGGGAC
>JBBSCZ010000206.1:0-5623 GCA_038249795.1 Gemmatimonadales bacterium
CAGCTCGCGCTCGCAGAGCTTGTCCGACATCAGCACGATCGGCACGGCACCATCACTCAGCAGCGTCGCAAACTCGGCGCGGCCAAGGGTCCGCCGCAGGTAGCTCAGCTCCCCCTGCTTGCCGATCGTCTCGATCGCATTGGCCAAGCCGGCGACGTCGCGGACGGCCGCCGGCTCGCCCACAAAGCCGGCATCCCAGCGGTCAGGTTGTACTTCGAGCTGCAGCGTCCGTGCGACGAGCGCATTGACGGACCGGCTGATGACAAACGCCATGAGTCGTCGGAAGATGAATCAGAAGGGGAAAATCCAGCGAAATCTGCGCAGTACAGGCCGTTGAGACAACGCGCCAAATCAAGTTCCTGCACGATGTTACGGTGGTCAGTCATTCACCGGCGATGGCGCACCCGGTCGATCGCGCGACGCTCCTTCTTGCTCGGCTTCCCTTCCTGGAACGAGAAACCGAGGGCCGCACTCTTCTGCTGCACCTGGATGCGTGCCCGGGCCTCCACACTGGCCGGGGTCTCCTCGTAGAGCGCCTGCGCGATCGCCGCCGAGCCACGCCGCGCGCTCACGTCGAGCACCGCGACGATGTGCTCGTACGGTTGGATCCGGATCGACACCACGTCGCCGGCACTGACCAACCGCGCACGCTTGGGGCGATCGTCATTCACCGACACCTTGCCCCCATCGATCGCCTCGGCCGCCAGCGCCCGCGTCTTGAAGAACCGTGCGGCCCAGAGCCACTTGTCGAGCCGGACCTTGCCCGGTGGTGCCGCGTCGTCGTCGCCGTCGTCATGGCTCGTGCCGGCGCGGGCCATCAGCGGGGCTCCGCACCACAGACAGTATACAGCGGATGGCGGATGGTCATTGGCCTGGCGGGTTCGGGAGGACGGTACGAGGCAGGATCGGGCGCGGTGGCGGCAGCACCCCGCCACGTCGTCGCACACCATCGGTGGCATATGCCACATCAGGCGGTGGATCACCGTTCGGCCAGTCCCGTTCCTTGCCGGGATGATCGGGACGGGGGCGGCGCAGCAGCCAGGCGGCGATGTCGGCAGCATCCTGCGCCGGCAGTGTACCCGCCATGTCATACGGCATGTTCCATCGAAGGAAGGTCGCCAGGGTGTATTGCCGTGCCATGCCCGCACCGATCGAGTAGCTGCGGGCACCGTAGACGGCCGGTGCGAGGCTCCCACCGCCGTCGGCCGCGTGACAGCGTGCGCACTGCGTCTGGTAGAGAGGCCCTCCACGAATGGTGTCGCCCGTGAGCTGCACCAGATCGCGAGGCTTCGGCGGCGGCGTCTCACGCAGCGATTCGAGATAGGCGACGATATCACGCATCGCCAGATGGTCCTTGGGCAGCGCCTGCCCCGCCAGGCTGCGTGTGATGCAGTCGTTCACGCGGTGCTCGATGGTCTCAATCGTGCCGCTGCGCAACCGGTGCTTCGGATAGCGCCCGGTGACACCGGCCCAGGGCAACGCGCTCACGCGCAAGCCGTCGTCCAGATGGCAGCTGGTGCAACGGAGCGCATTTCCGGCGTTGCGCGGCAGGCTGTCGTTGAAGTTCCGCACCAGCGACAGACCACGCGTCGCCGACGGAGCGCGCGCGGTCCGGTCCGTTCGAAAGAACAGCAGGGCGAGTCCGGCGACGAGCGCCAGTGAGGCAATGCGAATCCAGGGCGGCACGCCGCAAGATATCGCGGTGCGGCAGCCCCGACAGCGAAATCGCCTCTGGCAGCGCCACGCTTCGCCGCACCACCACGCCCGCCAGCACGAGTGAGCGCGAACGGTCCGTGCGCGCTCTGACATCGTGCTTCATGACATTCAGACGAAGCGTGCGATGCGCTCCACACTGTGACGGTGATGCGGGAAACCATCCTCGTCGCCGCGACCGATCGCGATCAACGCCGGAATACGCGCGTCGGCGGGAAGGCTCAGGAGCTCCTTCACTGCATCGGGCGCGAAGCCGAGCATCGGGCTCGTACTGTAGCCATGTGCCTGCGCGGTAAGCAGCAGGAAGCCGAGCGCAATGTTCGCCTCGGCGAAGCCCCACGCGTGTCGGTCGTTCTCGCTCATGCCGGCGAAGGTCGCACGGATGTCGGCTGCGGCCTTCGGGTGGTCAGGCATGCCGGGATGAATCGTTTCCTCGATCGTCTCGAGCGCGTTGGTCATGTCGGAGTACATCACGATCACGGTCGGCGCCACACCGACCTGCGCCTGGCCGTACGCGGCGGCCTGCAACTTCGCCTTCGTGTCGGCATCCTCGACGATCACGAAACGCCACGGTTGCAGGTTCCACGGCGATGGCGCGAGGCTCGTCACACGCAGGATCTCTTCGAGATCGCTGCGGGGGACCGGCGCCGGCTCGTACTTGCGGATCGAGCGGCGCGCCTCGGCGGCCTCGGTCACAGTCAAAATTTCGGTTGCGTTACTGCTCATGAGTGCACCTGTGCGTTGGTGAGAGTGATAGCCTTTCAAGTCAGGCCCGCGTACTGCGAACGCTGTGTGTGTCTCCAGCAGCCGCAGCGTCGGCGGCGCTGCGACCCAGTTTTCGGCACAATCGGCCCAGTTCGACCTGCTCCTCCGGCGCCAGGCCCGCCATCGCCTGAACGAGGCGCCGAACGTGAACCGGGAAGAACGATGCCAGCCGAGCCTCCCCAGCCGGCGTCAGCGAAGTGATCGAGACGCGACGATCGGCCGTATCCCGCTCACGCTTCACCAGACCGTCGCGCTCGAGGTTGTCGAGCACAGTGGTCAGGTTGCTGGCACTCACCAGCAGCTTTCCGGCCAGCGCGCAATGCGGCATCGGCCCGAGATGCGAGAGCGCCTCGAGCACGCCGAGCTGCGACGGCGTGATACCGAACTCGGCTTGCAAGGGCGGGAAGAGCCGGGCGTTCACCGCCACGGAGGAGCGCATGAGCTTGATGTAGGCATCCAGCGCCAGCCGCTCGGTCTCGGTTCCGTCGTAGTGCGTGGCCATAATTCGACGTCCATTGTTTTGATGTCGATTGTTTCGATGTCTAAGGATAACGTCCGATGGCTCGCTTGCAAGGCCTGCCCGACGCCACACCCGCGAAAGCCATCTATTTTCAGGGGACCCCCACTCCGCCCTCCATGCATGAAGCGCTCCCCCGCGAGATCGAACGCAAGTGGCTGCTCTCGTCGCTGCCACCCAGCGTGCACGCGGTCGCCCCGGCCGAGTTCGAACAGGGCTATCTGCCCGGCGCGGCGCTGGTGGAGCGCATCCGGCGCGAGACGCGCGCGGGCGCGACCCGCTGGATGCGGACCGTGAAGCTGGGGCGCGGTATTTCGCGGATCGAGGTCGAGGAGGAGGCGTCCGCCGAGCTGGGCGCGGCCCTCTTCGCACTCACCGCCGGTCGTCGCGTGACGAAGCGCCGCTACGCCATCGCCGAAGGCGCGCTGACGTGGGAGATCGACGAGTTCACCGACCGCGTGCTGTTTCTCGCAGAGCTCGAGCTGCCCGACGAGTCGACGACGGTGACCTTCCCGGAATGGCTTGCACCCTGCGTGGTGCGCGAAGTCACCGACGAGCGTGCCTTCACGAACTGGCAGCTCGCGCGCTGATCACCTCGCGGTACTCCGCGAAGAGGCCGTTCCAGACATTCGCCCAGGTACGCTCGCGCGCCCAATGCTGCGCGGCCGATCGGATGGACTCGTGCCTGGATCGATCACCTTCCAATGTCCGCAGCGCAGTCGCAATCGCTCCCGGCGCCTCGGCCTGCACGATCACGCCACGCTCGGTTCCCACCAGTTCCTGCGTGTTGCCGGCGTCGGCGGCCACCACGACGAGGCCAGATGCCATCGCCTCGAGCAGCACGTTGCCGAAGGTGTCGGTCACCGACGGAAAGAGAAACACGTCGGCCGACGCGTACGCCGTGCTGAGCGGTGCGCCACTGAGCCGTCCCGTGAAGATCGCATTCGAGGGTGCCGCAGCGCGGAGCTCCTCATCGTACGGCCCATCGCCTACGATCACGAAGCGCACCGCCGGCGTGTCGTGCTCCATCTGTTGCATCGCATGGAGTGCATGCTCCAGGCCTTTTTCTTTTGCGATGCGGCCCACGTAGAGCACCAGCATCGCATCGTCGGCGATGCCAAGGCTGCGACGCCACTCCAGTGAACGAAACGACGGATCGAACCGCGTGCCGTCGACGCCGCGTCCCCAGATGCGCACGTTGCGAAACGCATGTGCTTCGACCTCGCTGCGGATTGCATCGGTCGGCACGAACGTGCGGTCGGCGGCGCCGTGAAACCAGCGAAAATACTTCCACCCTCCGGACGCCAGCGCACCGAGGCGATAGAACTCCGCGTACGCGCTGAAGCTGGTGTGATAGCTGGTCACGAGCGGAACGCCGAGCGCGCGCGCCGCAGCGCGACCGGCCAGTCCCACGCCGAACTCCGTGGCCACGTGGACGAGCGATGGGCGCCAGGCGGCGAGTGCAGCGCGGGCCGCGAAGATGCGTGGCGCCGACAGTCGCACCTGCGGATAGGCCCAGAACGGGACGCTCGGCCAGCGTATCAGATCAGCGTCGGCATCGGCGGGGGCGAGTGCGGGATCGGTGGTGGTGAATACCCGCACCGCCGCACCGCGCTCCCGGCCTGCGATCACCAGTCGCTCCAGTGTGCGCGACACACCGTTGAGCTGCGGTGGATAGGTATCGGTGAAGAGCGCCAGCCGCACGCCGTCGAGTCGCACGAGAGCTGGTGTCATACGCCAGGCAGCGCTGGCAGCAGCGACGCGTACGGGCGTGCCGGACGCACGGCCAGCCAGCGGTCCAGTTCATCGATCACCGAACGGCGCGTGATCGCATGCTCGAGATCCATCGGGTGCAGCGCGATGCGGAAGTGCGGCGCGTGGCGTTGCGTGCGCCAGCGCAATGCAGCCTGCAGGGCGGAACCGCGGGCGCGCATGCTGGTGCGCCCGCTCCAGCGCAGCACCGGGCTTGGCAGCGTCACTTTTGTCTGGAGGAGATAGATCGCGGCATCATCTTCCAGCACCTGCAAGCCGTGCGCGGCACAGGCGGTGTGCGTGCCGTGGCGACAGAGCCACGCCGGCGGCACGAAGCCGATCGGCAAGAGCTGCAGTTCACGAAATAGTTTCATTCCGCTACCAATGCGCGTCGCTGCGGCAGCGTGATCGAGCGTGAGAAACTCCCCTTCGCGATTGGTGCGACCGAACGCGCGTTGCTCATCCCGCCATCCGCGCGGCAGCCCCACCTCGTCATGCCGCTCGCCATGCAGGAAGATCTCGGCACCATCGGCTACGCGCGCGCGCACCCACTGCAGGTAGTCCGGCGCGTCACGCAGCGGCCATGCGCCGTGCCAGTCGGGCACCACCAGCAGTCCCGGCGTGGCGCCGCGCTCGCGGCAGAGATCCCAGAGCGCCTGCACCTGCGGTGCCCACGCCGGCGTGACGTCGTGAATGGTGAGGAGCACGCTCATCGCTGCACCCGTTCGTAGAGTGCGTAGATGCGGTCGAACACCGATTCCCACGAATGCTCACGCTCCGCGAACGTGCGGGCGCGGGCGCCGTGTGCTGCCAGGTCGTCGTTCAGCAGTGCGATGGCCTGCGTCGCGAGGTCTTCCGCATCGCCCGGATGGAACA
>JBBSCZ010000207.1:0-5594 GCA_038249795.1 Gemmatimonadales bacterium
ATGTCGACGTTGCCGGTCATCAGCGCCGGTGGCAGCAGTACCGTCGTGGACTGGAAGTTTGCCTTCACGCTGCAGCCCCACCCGCAGGGCGTTGCCCAAAGGCAGGCCTGTCGCTGCCGCATCGACTGCGCCAGCACCTTCTGCGCGAGCGGGTTGCCGGGGTGAATCTTCTTCGGCAGCACGTCGGCATCCTGACGCTGCGTCAGGATCGCGAGGTGCGCCGGAATCACCGGAATGCCGAGTGGCGCCGCATGCTTTTTCGTCAGCAGCTCGGTGGCACGCGGCGCGGGTGCCGGTTGCAATACGCCGGGTGACGACGCGGGGGTGTTCTCGAGATTGTCATCGCCGCCGTACACACCGATCAGCATCTCGGTGCGATCGTAATACGGCGCCATCTCGTCGTACGTCATCGGCCAGTCGGCACCCAGACCATCGCGCGTCTTCGGCTTGAAGTCGTACTCGCCCATACGCAACGAGATGCGGCCCCAGTGGTTGGTCCGGCCGCCGAGCATCCGCGAACGCCACCACTTGAAGTCGGTGCCCGGGGCGTTCGTGTACGGTTCGCCCGGCACCTCCCAGCCGCCATCCACCGTGGCATCGTAGAAGCCGAACGGCTTGTGCTTGGTGCCGGCGCCGAGCAACGGGGCCTGACGGGGCAGCTTGAACATCGGCGTCTCACGCACCGGATCGTAGCTCCGTCCTGCCTCGAGCACGAGCACCTTGAGGCCGGCCACTGCCAGCTGGTACGCCGTCATGCCACCGCCGGCACCGGAGCCGACGACGATCACATCGTAACTGGTCTGCGACTTGGGACTGGCTTGCACCACGTCTTCGCGCTCCTGGAAGGGTCCGGCGGTGAACTTAATTCAAGGCCCAGCATGAGGCTGGTCCCGACGCTCAGGCAGCGTCGGGACCGCGTCTGGTTGCCACCTGACGCCACGTCGTGCCGTCCGGCCAGTATCCCCGACAGGGTGAGCTGGATAGCGTGCGACATGCCCCCACGCCGCCCCACCGTCGTTGCTGAACCGGTTCCCCCCGGACGAGGTGCCACACCTCAGACCCGCTCACTGCGCGACCGGCTCGGCGCGATCCGCAACATTCCGCCATTCCTTGCGCTGATCTGGGCTACCAGCCGGCCGCTCACCGTGGGAACGATCCTGCTGCGCGTGATCCGCGCGCTGTTGCCAGTGGTCGCGCTCTACGTCGGCAAGCTGATCATCGACGAGGTGATGGCGCGCGCGGCCATCGTTGGCGTTCCGGTCACGGTCACGGGGTGGCTTCGGGACGTGTCGTCCCACCGGTTGCTCTGGCTGCTGGCGGCGGAGTTCGGACTCGCCGTACTCTCCGACGTGCTCGGCCGACTGGTGGCGCTCTTCGATTCGCTCCTCTCCGAACAGTTCTCGAACGCCACCAGCATCCGCCTGATGGAGCACGCCGCCACGCTCGATCTGGAGGACTTCGAAGACAGTGAGCAGCAGGACAAGCTGGAACGCGCGCGGCGTCAGGCGTCGGGTCGCATGACGCTCATGAATCAGCTGTTCGGGCAGGCACAGGACATGATCACGATCGTCAGCTTCGGCATCGGTCTCGTGGCATATGCGCCGTGGCTGATCGTGCTGCTGCTCGTCGCACTGATCCCCGCCTTTCTGGGCGAGGCGTACTTCAACGAACGCAGCTACTCGCTGGCCTACTCGCGCACTGCGGATCGCCGCGAGCTGGACTACATCCGGCAGACGGGGGCGAGCGTCGAGACGGCGAAGGAGGTCAAGATCTTCGGCCTCAACACCTTTCTCATCGATCGTTATCGGAAGCTCGCGCAGGATTTCTACGTCGCGAATCGCAGTCTCGCGATCCGTCGCGCTGGCTGGGGCGGCATCCTCACGACACTCGGCACGCTCGGCTACTACGCGGCATATGCGCTGATCGTCTTGCGGACGATCACCGGACAATTCTCGATCGGCGACCTGACGTTCCTGGCCGGCTCGTTCCGACGCCTGCGCACTTTGCTGGAAGGGCTGCTGATCGGCTTCACCCAGACTGCCAGCCAGGCGCTCTACCTCGATGACCTGTTCTCGTTCTTCGCGGTGCAACCGGAGATTCTCTCTCCGCCGCAGCCCCGCCCATTTCCGGCCGTGCTGCAGCAGGGCGTCGTGTTCGAGAACGTCGGCTTCCGCTATCCCGACGCGGAGCGCTGGGCGGTGCGCAACCTGAGTTTCACGCTGCGCGCGGGCGAGGTGCTGGCACTGGTGGGTGAGAACGGCGCCGGGAAGACGACGATCGTGAAGCTGCTGGCGCGCCTCTACGATCCGGTCGAGGGGCGCATTCTGGTGGACGGGCACGACATGCGCGAGTACGACCTCGAGCTACTGCGGGCGAACATCGGCGTGATCTTTCAGGACTTCGTGCGCTACAACATGACCGCCGCCGAGAACATTTCCGTGGGTCGCATCGATGCCCGTGACGATCAGGTGCGCATCGAGGATGCTGCCGCGCGCAGCCTTGCCAGCGACGTGATCGCAAAGCTCCCGAAGCAATACGATCAGCAGCTCGGCCGACGCTTCCGCAAGGGCGTGGACCTGTCAGGCGGCGAATGGCAGAAGATCGCCATCGCGCGTGCCTACATGCGCGACGCGCAGCTGCTGATCCTCGACGAGCCCACCGCCGCGCTGGATGCACGCGCCGAGTACGAGGTGTTCGAGCGCTTCAAGGAATTGAGCGATGGGAAGACGGGGGTGCTGATCTCGCACCGGTTCTCGAGCGTGCGAATGGCGGATCGCATCCTGGTGCTGGCCGACGGGCAGGTGGAGTCGTCGGGGACGCACGCCGAGCTTCTGGCGCAGCGCGGTCGGTATGCCGAGCTGTTCGAGCTGCAGGCGGCGGGGTACCGCTGATTGGTTTGGTGGGCGAACTGTTAAACCGCGAACTGCTTGACGCAAAGGCGCAAAGGGGACGGAAAAGCGCGGAGAATATGTTGGGGAACTGCGCAGTTGTTGCACCTTTCTAAAATGGTCCTGTGCGCCTTTCCGTCTCCTTTGCGCCTTTGCGTCAGGCAGTTGTGGTTCTCGTATGCAAGGCACAAGCCCGCGAACTATGCGCTTCGACGCGACGTACTGAGTCGGTGGTTACTGGCGGCGCAGCAGTTCCTCGAGCACCGGCATCGAGGCGGCGCCGACCTGACGTGCCACTTCCTTGCCGTCGCGCATGACGACGAGGGTGGGGATGCTGCGCACGGCGAAACGCGTCGAGAGTGCCGGGTTGCGCTCGGTGTCAACCTTCACGACCAGTGCCTGACCACGCTGGCGGCGGGCCAGGTCGGCGAATACCGGCGCCATCATCTTGCACGGGCCGCACCAGTCGGCGTAGAAGTCGACGATGACCGGGACTGCCGTGGCCGACATCACCTGATCGAAGGTGGCATCGGTCAGCGCAAGCGGCGTGTCGACCGACAGTGCGGTGCCACAGGCACCACACTTGGCCTGGGCATCGGTGCGTGCAAGGTCGATCCGATTGAGCTTGCCGCAGCTGGCGCACGGGATGATCGCCGGTCGTTTCGTCGTAGCGTCAGGCATCACGGTCCAGGCGGGGAGTGAGGTTCACGGTTTGCCGAACGCTTCGCATGCGCTGGCCATCCGCCGTCCGTCGGCTGCAACAATCTAGCCACCACGCACGCGCACGACGGCCATGCCATCACCGCTCTCTCCTGCTCCTGTTCCATTTCAGTCGTGCTCGTCTGTTATCGCAGACTGCTGCAACGCGCGTAGAAACCTTTGCGTCTTGGTATGATCCTTTGCGCGGTTGCGTCAAGCTGTCGAGGCTGTTCGCGCACGGGCCGATGCTCTCTGCCACGTGGGCGGCTTGTCGGCGGTTCTGAGATACGCCGCCGGCCACGGGAGCAGCTTGAGCTGCGCAGGATTCAGCACCTGCTCGATTGTCTTCGACTCCCGCCACATGATCGCCCACACATCCCTGGTGGCTTGCGTCTGGCGCTCGAGCCCCGCTTTCGCGTCATAGCGATCGCCGAGTGTCACCAGATACGATGCGAGGTCGCCCCACACCGAGTCGGTAGGCGCGGTCAGCACGTGGCGTGCTCCGATGTGAGGTGGCAGTCAGGACGTACGGCGCTGCTTGAATCGGACCCACCGAACCGTCAGAGGGTTGCCTCTGCTTTCGTCAGCCATTGTGCGATTGCGATGCCAAACTGCTAAACTGCAAAACTGCTCAACGCAAAGGCGCAATGGCGCAAGAAGCATGTGAGTGGGGTCGTGTTCGAGATCGGTGCGTGAGTCGTTACATCGCTGGGCGAGCCGGAACCCCGTGAGACACCCGCCACCAGCCTTCTTGCGTCCTCGCGTCTTTGCGTTGAGCAGTTGAATGCTCTCGAAGTCAGAGTGGATACGCCGACGCTTCGGACCAGCGGAACACGCGCAGGTTGAGCAGGGTCGCCTCATACGGCTCGAGCTGCGCGAGTTGCTCCTGAGTCAGCAGGGAACGAAGGCGAACGACCATTCCCATGAACTCCTCGATCGCGCCCAGGCGTGCCTGCAGCAAAGCGGCGCGTGCCACGCCGTCGTTCGCCGAGCGTGGAGTGACGTGGGCGATGGCGCGCGGTATCACGGTCTCCCACGCCACACGCAGCGAATCGAGCGTCAAGCGCTGCGCTTCGGTGAGGCGGATCGCTCGGATCTCGGTCAGGAATACCTCCGGAACATTCGGCAGTCCCCAGATCACGAGAGATGTCGCGCGCTCCTGTCCGCTCGCCGCCGTGTCGGTCGCCAGCGCAGTCATCGCGTCGTCGATCCGTTTGGTGAACTGCGAGCGACCAAGCGGCACGCGGATGCTGATCGCGATGCCGACCGGATCGGTGACGGTACGCGCGAGTCCAACGGGCCGGCCGAACCCCGTCAGTGCCTGAGACTCGAATCGCTGCGCCATGGCGTCGTATCCGGTGATCTGTGCCAGACGCTGATCGATGAACGCCGACGACCCGAAGCTGACGCCGCCAAGGCCGCGCACGCCGGCCAGCAGCGATGTTGGATTGCTGATCTGCAGGTGCACTTCGGTGCCGCGTGGCAATCCTACATACCGGCCCGGCAGTTGCGCGAACAGGTTGGACGCAATCGACCACGGCCCTTCGCATTCGTTCGGACGAAATATTCGTCCCACGGCAGCGCGCAGGCAGGGACGCAGTGACGCCGGCACCTGTCCGATCCAGGCGGACGCCTGCTCGGCCGGCACGAAGGCGGCATCGTTGGCGAGGCCGTCACCGTTGAGATCACGGTCAGCCAACGGCGTGAATCGCAGGCCGCTGCGGGCGATGATGGTGGCGCGCACGCTCGCCAGACCGAGCCATGTGCCGAGCGACGTCATGATGGTGTGCCGGTTTCCGGATGCCTGCGCGCGCTGCAGCCCGGGGGCGTCGAACGCCGGCGCCCCGAGCACGCTGCGCTGCCGGCCGCCGTTCCACGAGTAGTTCGCTTCCAGCTGCGTGCGCGCCCACGCGTCGCGCGTTGCCAGCCGGAGACGATACTGCACTCCGTCACTGCGCCCCGCCGGAGCGAACACCGGTGACGCGGTGGCCGTCGGCAGTGCGGCGC
>JBBSCZ010000208.1:0-5526 GCA_038249795.1 Gemmatimonadales bacterium
GGCGATGCGAAGACCGGCAATCGTGGCACGCGCGATCGGTAACAGTGCGTAACCAAAGAGTGCCAGTATCGCCGGCAGCGCACCGATGCCGAGCAGCGGAATCATGAAGGCGAGCAAGGCGAGGCCAGGAATGGTCTGCACCACACCGAGTACCTGCAGCACGACGCTCGCCAGCGTCGGGCGGTTCACGAGCCAGAGGCCAAGCGGCACCGCGACGAGAATTGCACTCACCAGCGCGATGGCGACGAGTTGCAGATGTTCGAGCGTGAGCCGCAGCGTTTCGCCGGCGCGCGACTGCATGAACTGCCAGAACCCGTTGGGCGAGGCGCGCCTGGCGATCGCGGAGTCAGCAACTGAGGCATCTCCCAGTCCGACCTCGGCGAGTGCTGCGCGTGCGACGACATCGAGCGGCTGGCGATCCACCTCGATGGCGCGATTCCACATTCGCATCTGTTTTTCCGACAATCGTCCGCTGAGCGACGACAACAGCGCCAACGCGCCGGGATCGCTGGTGAGCAGCCGGGTGGACACGAGGGCGGCCGCGTCATACGGTGGAAAGAAGTGACGATCGTCTTCGAGTGTGACGAGATCATACTTCGCCAGCAGGCCGTCGGTCGAGTAGCCGTCGATGATGTCCACCGAGCCGCGTGCGAGCGCTGCATACTTGATCGCGGGAGCGAGCGGTCGCACCTCGGCGAGCGTCAGCCCATATGCGGCTCGCACGCCGGGCCAGCCGTCGGCGCGACCGATGAAGTCGGAAGTGAAGCCGGCAGTGAGCCGCGCCGGCGATGCGGCGAGGTCACTCAGCGTGCGCAATGCATAGCGTTGTGCAGTCTCGCGACGCACCGCGATCGCGTATCCGTTCTGAAACCCGAGTGGTGGCAGCCAATGCACACCGAACCTCGCGGCGCTCTGCGTGGCCACGTGCGCGAATGCCGTACGCGAGTCGGCACGCATCGCCGGTGTGATGCTGTCACCGAGAATCGCGACCAGACCGGTGCCGACGTACTCTGGATAGACATCGATCGCGCCCGCGCGGATGGCCGAGAAAGCGACTTCGGTGGCGCCGAGCCCCGCGCGCCGCTGCACCGAACGTCCGCTGCGCTCGAGTAATTGTGCGAACATCTCGGCCAGCAGATAGCTCTCCCCGAACGGCTTCGACGCCACCACCACCTCGCGTCGCGTTGCGTCTTGCGCTGACGCCGGCACTGCGGTGAGCAATATCACGGTCATGCCGACGGCAACAGCAACTGCAAACTGCCTCATCACGGAACGGCACTGCCACGGAAAAGCACAACTGCGGAACTGCATGGATCGGGGGCACGCTCGCGAAGCCGTCTTCCACTCAGGCCGACACCTCGAAAATGCTTTGGGAACTGCAGCGGCGAGAGCAGTTCCTCCAAAAAACCGGTCTCTCGGTTCCGAGTTGGAGCTGGCACCCCGACTGACATCACGCCCCACCAAAGTTCCGCCGTTGATCAGTTCTGCGGCCCTGCTGTTCTGCGATAATGCAGTTTGCAGTGCCCGCTTCCAGACCGAAAGAAACGTCACGGTTGCACCAGGGTCTGGGCCGAAGCCTGCGCACGTTCGAGCAGCTCGCGCACATACGGCGTGGCGGGAGCGAGGAGGAGCGTGGCGAGAGGGGCGCACTGCTCGATGCGGCTGGCGCGCATGACCGCGATCTGGTCGGCGAGCCGAGCGGCTTCGGCGATGTCGTGCGTGACGAGGACGGCGGTGAACCCGAGTGACGAGCGCAGTGCGTGGAATGCCTCGATCAGCTCATGTCGTGAGATCGCATCGAGCGCACTGAATGACTCGTCGAGGAGCAGCACGTTCTGCGACGCGGCGAGGGCGCGGGCCAGTGCGACACGTTGCCGCTGTCCGCCGGACAGTTCGTGCGGAAAGCGCGCACCGAATCGCTCGGCGGAGAGCCCGCACCGGTCGAGTGCAATGCGTGCCGCCGCATCGGGATCGTCGCTTCCGATCAGCGTCGGCACCACGCCCACATTGCGCAGCACAGTCCAGTGCGGGAGCAGACCACCGTTCTGCGGCACATACCCGATGCGGCGACGGAGCGTCACGGCGTCCACGGTTCGCACATCGACACCGCCGATCGTGATGACGCCGCGGTCCGGGTCCACCACACGGTTGAAGCAGCGCAGCAGCGTGGTTTTCCCGGACCCACTCTCACCGACCAGCGCCAGCAATGTGCCGGACGGGACTGTCACCGACACCGACGACAGCGCCACCACGCTTCCGTACCGATGGCTGACGTCGCTGGCCGAAAGGTCCGGAGGCGCGGAACTTGCCCGGTGAGTCGAGGTCGCTGACAGTGTCACCATCGAGAACTTAATTCCCCCGGACGCTGTTGACGTCGAATCGGCACGACTGGGGTTTTACGAGCGGCCTCATTCGCTCAGAGCGCGGCTGACTCACTTCACTCAGGACGAATGACTCCTCACACTCTAGTCGCGCCTCCATCAGCGGCGCCTTCGTCGTCGCCGCAGGGCGGTGCGCCGGGCTCTCGTGACGCAGTCGCGTTGCGTCGCGCCTACGACCAGGTGCGGGCGCAGACCGAGCTGCTCTGCGATCCGCTGGTGACCGAGGATTTCGTGGTCAGCAGCATGCCCGACGTGAGCCCGACCAAGTGGCACCTCGCGCACACGAGCTGGTTTTTCGAGACGTTCGTCCTCACGCCGCATCTGAGGCAATACCAGCCGCTGAATGCGAAGTACGCGTTCCTGTTCAACTCGTACTACGTGCAGGCGGGAGAGCGGCACTGCCGGGCGCAGCGCGGACTCGTCACGCGTCCCACAGTGCAGGAGGTATTCGCCTACCGCGCCTGGGTCGATGACGCGATGCGCTTCCTGATGGATACGCTCGCATCGGACCCCGCACACGAGGTCTGGTCGCTGGTCGAGATCGGGCTGCACCATGAGCAGCAGCACCAGGAACTGCTGGTTGCCGACATCAAGCACGTGTTCTTCACCAACCCGATGCGTCCGGCGTACCTGACCAGCGCACTCGCGCCAGCCGGCGTGGCAGAACAGGGGTGGCAGCGGATCGAGGAAGGCGTGCACGAGATCGGGCACGATGGCAACGGCTTCCACTTCGACAACGAAGCGCCACGCCATCGCACCTACGTGGCCGCTGCCGATCTCGCGCATCGACTCGTCACGAACGCCGAGTATGCCGAGTTCATCGCCGATGGGGGCTATCACTCGGCGCCGCTTTGGCTGAGCGCGGGGTTCGCCACGGTCAATGATTTGCAGTGGACGGCGCCGCTCTACTGGGAGCGGGTTGCCGACAGCTGGCACGAGTTCACGATGGCCGGGCTGCATCCGCTCGATCCCAACGCACCCGTCACGCATCTCAGTCATTACGAGGCTGACGCATACGCGCGATGGGCCGGAGCGCGTCTGCCGACGGAACCCGAATGGGAAGTGGCGTCACGCCTGCACCCAGTGGCCGGACGTTTCGTGGACTCGGGGATCCTGCACCCGTCGGCCAACGCCGGCAGTGGTCCGCAGCAATTCTTCGGCGACGTGTGGCAATGGACACAGAGCGCCTATCTCCCGTACCCCGGATACAAGCCGGCGGGTGGTGCACTCGGTGAGTACAACGGCAAGTTCATGAGCGACCAGTGGATCCTGCGGGGTGCATCATGTGCAACTCCGGCAAGTCACGCGCGGCATACGTACCGCAACTTCTTCCCCAGCGATGCCCGGTGGCAGTTCACCGGCATCCGCCTCGCCCGTAATGTCTGATGACTGCGACGCACACACCACCGTCCACCACGACCATTTCGTCGTTGCATCAATTGCGCGCGACGATCCTCGCGGGACTTCGCTCGACGCCGAAGACGCTGCCGTCCACGCTGTTCTACGATGAAGCCGGTGCGGCGCTGTTCGAGCGTATCTGCACACTGCCGGAGTACTACCTCACACGCACCGAGGAGTCGATTCTCTCGGCACGTGCGGGTGATCTTGCACGGTTGATGGGGCCGCGCGTGGCACTGATCGAGCTGGGAAGCGGCGCGGCCACCAAAGTGCGTCCGCTGCTGGCTGCGCTGCGGGATCCGGTCGCCTACGTCCCGGTCGACGTGTCGCGGGAACAGCTGATGGATGTGGCCGCCGAGCGGGCGCGCGAGTTCCCGCAGTTGCAGGTGATGCCTGTCTGGGCCGACTACACCGCCGGGGTACCGGTGCCTGCATTGCCGACTGATGCGCGCAAAGTCGCCTTTTTCCCGGGCTCCACTATCGGCAATCTCACACCGGAAGAGGCAAGCAGTTTCCTCCGGACGGTTCGCGATCTGGTCGGCACCGACGGCGGCATGGTACTCGGCGTCGACCGGCGCAAGGATCGCGAGGCGCTCGACGCCGCCTACAACGACGCGCAGGGTGTGACGGCAGAATTCAATCTGAACATTCTCGAGCATCTGAACCGCGATTTCGAGGCTGATTTCGATCTCTCGGCGTTCCGGCACGTCGCCTTCTTCAACGAGAAGGAAGGCCGCATCGAGATGCACCTGAAGGCGGTGGTGGCAAATACGTTCCGCGTGCTCGATGACGAGTTTCACGTTGCCGAGGGGGAACTGATTCGCACCGAGGTTTCGTACAAGTACGATCGCGCGCGGCTCGATGCCGTCGCGCATGCGGGAGGATGGCGGGTGGAGCAGTTGTTCACCGATGAGCACGACCGGTTCTGGGTCGCCTGGCTGCGACCTGTCTGATCACGATTCACAGGAGTACGAAAATGAAAGCAGTCTGGAATGGCACGGTGGTCGCAGAGAGTGACGACACCGTGGTGGTGGAGGGAAATCACTACTTCCCGATGAGCGCTCTGGACAAGAGCATGGTGGTGGAAAGCGGGACGCACACCAGCTGTCCCTGGAAGGGCAAGGCCAGCTATTACTCGCTGAACGTGAACGGAACGGAGAATCGCGATGCCGTCTGGTACTACCCATCGCCGATGTCGGGCGCGGAAGCGGTGAAGGATCGCGTGGCTTTCTGGAAGGGCGTGCAGGTCACCTCGTGAGTGGCGCGCCGATCGAGGTGGACGTCGCCGCGATCGGGACGGGTCAGGCGACGCCGGCGCTGGCCACGGCACTGGCGGCGCAGGGCCGAAGCGTCGTCGTGATCGAATCTGGCGCGGTGGGCGGCAGTTGCGTGAACGTCGGCTGCACGCCCACAAAGACACTGCGCAAGTCGGCGCGCGTGGCGCACCTCGCTCGGCGCAGTTCGGATTTTGGTGTCAATGTCGGATCGGTGCAGATCGACTTCGCCGCAGTCATGGCGCGGGTCTCCGGGATCGTCGATGCGTCGCGCAGCGGGCTGGAAAAGTGGATGAACTCGACGTCCGGTGTGCAGCTGATACGGGCGCGCGGGCATCTCGACGGCCGCGATGGAGACCGCATCATCGTGGTGGCTGGCGAACAGCGCTTCGCCGCCGCGAGCGTCTACCTCAACACCGGTACGCGACCGGCGCTGCCGCCGATACCCGGGCTCGCGGAGAGCGCGCCGCTCA
>JBBSCZ010000209.1:0-5515 GCA_038249795.1 Gemmatimonadales bacterium
CCCGTCGAGGAGGCCCGTGAGTGGCCGTTCGCGCTGCGTGATCCAGCCGATGTCACGCAGCGCTATCCGGCTCGCATCCACCAGCACCGACAGCGTATCGCTCACCGGCAAATCCGCCCGCACGCGCAGACGCGCCACGCCAGTGTCACCGAGCACCAGCGAGTCGAGCCGCGTGCCGCCGTTCGCGCGCGTGATGGTGGCAGGGTGCTTCAGCGACCAGCGGGTGTTCGGACCGGCAGCGAACAGCGTCCGGACCGTGGCGATCAGTGAGTCGCCTTCGCCGCCACGCACCGCGCCCTCGAGGCGCAGCTCCACACCGCTGTCAGCGCGCGCCGCCACCGAGAACGCGCCATCGCGCGCCGATGTCAAATTGCCGCGCGCGGAGATGGCGTTGAGGCGCACCGGTCCGGCGCGCACACTATCGGCCTCGAACAGCACGTTGCCACTCGGCAGGCCGCGCACCCAGGTGCCGGTGGCGGTCAAGTCGGCGATGGCGGTGGTGAAGGTGCCGCGTAACAGGTCGCGTGCCGAGAGGGTGGTGACCAGCGCCAGCGAATCGACGTTGCCGGAGATGCGTCCGCGCAACGTCAGTCCGCCACTCAACGAATCGGGGGCATCGCTCGGTGCAGTGCTGAGCCACGGTCGCAATCCGCCGAGTGAGTCGGCCGCCACGCGGAAGAGCAGTGAGTCACTGCGATCGCTGCGGAGACCAAGGCCGCCGCGGGCAGTGAATGTCACGGCCGGCGACTGCAGGCTGAGCGAGTCGACTTGCGCGATCCCCTCGCGGAACGAGAACCGGCCGATCGCCTCGTCGATGCGGAGCTTCTCGACACGCGATCGGTTGATCATCATGGCCAGCGTGCCTTCCAGCCGTGGCAGCGAATCGCCACGGAGATCGATGTCCGCACGTCCGTTGATCTGCGTCACAGGCACGGCGTCGTTCTGCAGCAGTGTGCGCAGGTCGAGCCGCTCGAAGCTCGCCTGCCCCGTCAGACCGTACGTCAGCGGATCGATGTCCAGTATGCCGTTGCCGGTCACGCTGCCCGCGTCACCGCTCAGCTGGCCGGTGACCTCGAGCGCCGCGATGGTACCCTTGATCGTGATCGGGCCGCTGAAGCTGCCTCGCAGCGGCATCATCGCATATGAATTGCCGAGCATCGTGAGTGAGAGCGGATCGGCATTCAGCTGCATGTCGTACGCCACGTACGCCGGCTCGAGGCGAATGCGGCCACCACCGGTCACGTGCGACAGCGGTGCACCGGTGCCGTCGTCGTGCCACGCATCGAGTTTACCGAGTCGCACGTCGTACCAGAGCGAATCGAGCATGGCAGTGCCGCGCACGAAGCCGTTCAGTCGCGCGAACTCCTTGTTCAGGAATCGAGGGGTGCGCAGGTCGGCCCGTTCCACCTCCACGGCGAAGCCGCGGAACCGTGTGAGGGCCGGGTAGAGAATGTCGAGCTGCCCACGGCCGCGACCGGCAGTGGTCGCACCGGGCACGTTCGCGTCGCGGAAGGTGAAGCGTAAGTCGTCCACGTCGAAGCGATGCAGCGGGCCACCCTTCGCCTTCACCGCGCCGGTGAACTGCCCTCGCCACGGAAGCGGGAACGGGATCCCGTTGAATTCGCGCAGCAGTGCGAAGTCGAGCGGATCGGCGCGCAGGTCGACGTCCGTCAGCGTCACCACCGGCCCACCAACACCCCACGTCATCCGGCCGCGCAGGCGCGAGTCGAGGCTGCGCGCATCCATGTTGGTGATCGCATACATCAGGATCCGCAGATTCTTCGGATCGTTCCGGATGCGCAGGTCCAGCGTGCCGCCGCCCTGCGTCGGGAAGGTCTCCGTCAGCCAGGCGATGTCGTTCATGGCGACCTTCGAGCCGCGGATCGCGATGTCGTAGCGTTCGGGCAGGTTGCTGCCCCAGATGATCTTGCCGTTCGCATCACCCACGGAGCCCGGCAGTTCGAAGTGCGGCAGCTTCACCCAGATCGAATCACCGAGCCAGGTGAAGGCACCGCGAATGTTGCTGAAGCGGAACGGCGGATCGGATTCGGCGACATCCATGTCGGTGACCTGAAACAGGCGGCCGACGGTGTCGGGATGCGCCAGGCGCACATGCGACAGTTCGAGCTGCGCCTCCTCCCACCTCCAGGTGCGCTGCAGCCCGCGCGGTCCGCGACGGATCTCGGCATTCGAGCGCGCGAGATTGAAGGTGATCGCACTGTCGCGCCGCACGCCCTTCAGCGAGTCGGCCGGCGTCCACGGCATCGTGAGATGAAAGCGTCCCCGTGTCAGTGACACCGAGTCGAGCACGACGAAGTCGCCGAAGCCGCCCTTGCTCTTGACCGCCTTCTTCTGGCCGGCCGGGAAGATGTGCTTGTAGTTCCAGTCGCCGTCCCGGTACTTGATGATCTGCAGGTAGACGTTGTCGGAGATCAACCTTTGTATCAGAATGCGACGATCGAGGAAGTCGCGCGGGTCCCAGCGCATCGTCGTCTCGCCGGCGGCGATCATCACCACCCCGGCGCTGTCGGCGATCTCGATCGAGTCGACCGTGACACCGGTCAGGATCGGACCGGTGATCCGGCCCACATGCAGCCGCCCTTTCACCGCCGGCATCATCTGCGCCACCACCAGCGTGCGCAGCCATCCGCGACCGAGGTCGGTGCCGGTGACGAACAGGACGGTGCCCACCGCGCCCACCGCCATCAGCAGCACGGTGACGAGGCCTGCGACCAGCACCAGGCGGCGGCGGCGAATCATCGCGTCAGAACGCCTGCCCGATCGCGAAGAAGAAGGTGAACGGCCCCAGCGCGCCGCGGCCGATGCGCGGCGCGTACGTGCCGGAACAGCTGTTGTACGAGTCCTGCACGATGCGAGTGATCGTGTCCCCGTCGCGGTCCACCTCCGTCCGCTCCCGCGCCACGATGCCGTTGCCCGGGCTCACGCAGAGCAGCGCCTGCGAACCATCGGCGCGTGGCAGTTCGTTGAAGTAGGCGGCGCCGGCACGGGGGGCATAGTTGTTATACCCCAGATCGAGCCGGATCACGCCGATCGGCGAAAAGATGCGCGCCCCGATGCCCGGTGTCGCCTTCAGCGTGTTGGTGCGCAGGCTGGCATCGCCATTTCGGCTCCAGACCTGCCCGAAGTCGGTGAAGAACGTCCACTGCAGCAACGTCGGCAGAAACGGACTGCGAACGCGCAGTTCCACGTTGCCGACGGCGACCGCGTTGCCACCCACCGGCACGATGCGGAACGGTCGCACCGAGGGATCGAGCTCGTAGAAGAAGGTCGAGTCGCCGGGCAGCGGCCGCCGTACGAACCGCTGCGACGCAATGCTCGTGTCCGGGCTGACGACGTAGGCCACCGGCCCGAGTTCGTTCTGCCGGAAGCCGCGCACCGTCGTCGGACCGCCGGCGTACAGGCGCTCCTGCGGTGGCACCAGCCGGTCGCTGCTGCCGAACACCGCGCCAAGCTGCAGGCGCACCGCCAGCGTCGTGCCCCGACCCAGGCCCCAGAACTTGCTCGCGTCGAGCACGGCGCTGCTGAACTGGAATGCCGAGTCGGAGAGCGTCACCGGTGACGCGTGCCGGATCGCGAGTCGCGTGAATGATCCGCGTCGCGGATTGAGCGGATCGTCGGTGCGGTCGCGGTTGAAGTTTGCACCGATCACCGCCAGCCGTCGCGTCGTTTCGAACACGCGTCGGTCCTCCGGCGCGCACCGGTTCAGCACCGAGCAGAAAAGTGCCGGCTCTGCCTCGGTGCGGCCGAAGCTGAGATCGTACGCGAGCGTCACTGGCAGTCTGCGCGCGGCCTGCAACGTCACGCTGGCGATCGCGCCGATCGGTGTGCTGCGGAGATACGCACGAAATTCGCCGCGCACTTCCGAGTAGAGCGTGAGTTCGGGAATGCGGCGCCCCCCCGGACCCACCGGCGGCCGCAGCGTGGCGCCCACGTAATAATTGATTTCGGCGCTGTACGGATCGCGGCCACGGCTCACCTGGCCACACAGTCCGTCCGCCCAGGCGTAGTCGGTAGGGGCACCGACGCCGACCTTGCTCACACGCCCGATGATCTCGAGCCGCCGCGCCCGGTTTGCCAGGTTGCGATCGGTGTACTGCAATTGCGTGCGGAAGCAGTCGAGTGTACCGAAGCCCGCGCTGAGGGTGCGGCTGTGCATGAATCGCTCGGCGACGGTCACCATCACGTCCACCCGCGCCGAATCATCGGCGAAGCTGAGCGAGTCGATCAGCCGCGGCTCGATGCGCACCTGCTGGTAGGCATCGGTGAGGTAGAGTGCACGCGTGGCGCGCTCCACATCGTTCTGCTGATACCGCTGCCCCGCACGCAACCCCATCAGCCCCTTCACCACGTCCGACGGGATCTCCTGCTTCCGTCCCTCGCGCGGCACCGAGTTCACCACCACACTGGCAATCGTGACCAGTGGCCCCGGTCGCACCGAGAATTCCACCACCGCCGTCCGTCGCGTGGAATCGACGCCGTCACCGCGCAACACGTCGGTGCCCAGCAGCACCTGTGCGAATGGATAGCCCACATCGGAGAGGCGCCGCTGCAGCGAGTCGCGGCTCTGCTCCAGGAGATACTGATCGAACGGCTGCCCCTGACCCGTGGGCAATCCGCGCACCATGCGCTCACGCTCGGCGATCCGCTCCATGCCCGACACGCGCAACGTGTCGATCGTGGTGACGAGTCCTTCGCGGATCACGAAGCGCAGGTCCATGATACGCCCGCTGCGGCGCACGACGGTGTCCACCTCCACATCGGGAAAGCCGCGCCGGCGATAGTAGATCACCAGCCGCGCGCGATCGATGGCCACCAGTCCCGGATTGCCACAGCGCGTCTCACCCAGCACACTGCCGATCAGCGCCAGTCGGCTCAGCACTTCCGACGCCGTCAGCGCGATCACACTGGACAGCTGTCCGTTGCTGAAGGCCTTGTTTCCCGCGAATGTGAGCGAGCGCACTTCCAGCTCCGCCGGGTCACACGCATCCCGCTGCGCCACGAGCAGCTGCGGCGTCGCCAGCCCCAGGCACACCGCCACGAATTGCAGCCCCCGCCTCAAGTGGCGCATAACACTGACGGACCGACGGGCAGCGGGTGAAATACGTGGCAGCAGTGTGCAGACCAGGGGAACGAGTGACGGTGCCGCGCCACATGACGCGACGGATACGGTTGGCACCCGTGTAAACGCCCTCAAACTTCACGCCCCCGCCACGCGCTGTCAACGACGTACACGCTTTCACCACAACAAGTTAGCTCACCCCCACCGCCACCGCTTCCATCCGCTCCAAGTCAGAACTGCTCAACTGCAACTGCGAACTGCCTGACGCAAAGGGTTGAAGGGCGCAAAGGCGCAGAAGGGTCACTCCGCGGTCTGACCGAAGATCGCCAGATTCGACGAATGCCCCGGCGCCACCTTCTTCTCCGGGTAGATCCAGTGCACCGCCTGGTTCACCGCCGTTGCCGCTTCACCGAATCCGACCGAGATCAGCTTCAG
>JBBSCZ010000210.1:0-5494 GCA_038249795.1 Gemmatimonadales bacterium
AAACGGGAGTTCGTGACACAGGCGGGAGCGCCGCGCGATTTCACGCTCGTGCCACTGATGGATGACAAGCGCGAAGAGGAAATGCAGCACCGGATCGACGAAGCATTCCGCAAGCATTCGTGGTTGGGTGTGATGCAGTCGACCCATGCCGACTGCCTGTACCGCGGCGAAGAGACGACCCCTGCAATGCAGCGGATGCTCGATGCCGAATCGCAGCGACGCGAAACCACACTGGCGCGACTGCGAATTGATCCGATCGTGGTGCAGCAGACCTACGACTGGATGCATTTCTGCGATCGCCTCTCGCTCATCCTCGGCGGGAACGATGTGCCCGCGATGCAGCGGCACCTGGAGATCATCACCAACCACGAAGGCACGCGCTTCGAGATATGGCAGGACGATGCCGATTGCATTCGCGTGGCGCCATGGCCATTCGCCGACGCGACCGTCGAGCTGCTCATGGAGTACCGGACGGTGCGACAACTGTCGTTTCGCGACGATGCCGAGCTGGGCGCGGCGTTGAGGGAGTCCGCCGTGGAGCTCCGCACGTTCGCCCTCAACGACGGGACGAGCGACGACGCAGAGCAGCGCTGATCGCCACGATGGACACTTGGCGGCGCCCGCCTGCTGGCATCCGGGTGCAGCGGAGCGCATTCGGCAATGCTGCGTCTGAGGACATGAAATCGCAACCGCCACTGTCGCGCACCCATGCAGCGTGCAGATTTTCTGATCATGCAATCCCGAAATCGCGATGCAGCGTCCGTGTTTGCCGCAGTCGACAGCGCGCTCGATGAAATCCTGAGCCTGGTCAAACGTCACGCCGGCCACGACTTCTCGTCGTACAAGCGCGCCACATTGATCCGCCGCACCCTCCGGCGCATGCAGAAGGAACGCGCCGAAACGGCCGTAGGCTACCTCGAACGCCTGCGACGCGATCCCAGCGAAGCGAAGGTGCTGTTTCAGGAATTGCTGGTGGGCGTTACCGGATTCTTTCGCGATCCGGACGTCTTCGCGTATCTGGCGGCGCAGGTGCTTCCTGGTCTCGCCGAGTCGGAACAGTCCACGCCCCGTCGCGTGTGGGTCGCCGGCTGCTCGACGGGCGAGGAGGCCTACACCATCGCCATGCTCTGTGACGAGCTGGGCGACCGCCTGCCGGCACTCCGGCGCATCCAGCTTTTCGCAACCGACGTGGATCCGGTCGCGCTCGAGGCAGCGCGCCTCGGCCGCTTTCCTGCATCCCGCGCGGCGGGTTTGACCCCCGAGCGACTCGACCAATTCTTCGATCGGGCCGGTCGTGAGATTCAGGTCAAGCGCTGGCTCCGCGACCGCATCGTCTTCGCCCGTCACGATCTGCTCGCCGACGTGCCGTATTCGCGTCTCGATCTGATCTGCTGCCGTAACGTACTCATCTATTTTGGCCAGAGAGAGCCGGACCGGCTGCTGTCTGGATTTCATCGCTCGCTGCGACAGCACGGCAAGCTGCTGCTCGGCACGTCAGAGAGCGTACGCGGGGCCACCAACTTATTTTCTGCACTCGACGTGCGGCACAGGCTGTATCAGCGCCTCGACGGCGAATCGACGTCTGCCGTTCATTTTCCCTCCTACCGCTCCCGTCCCATGACTGCCGCTCACGACGACGCCGATCCGCTGGAATTCGCCAGTGCTCATGGCGAGTCCTCGAACAATGGCCAGCATGCGGATGCAGCGGGCGGCGCTGACGGTTCACCCGACATCTCACGGGACCGCTCGCCGCAGGCTGGTGCCGGTCACGTCGCGCGCCTCGAGCGGGAGTTGCGCGAGGCACGGGCCGAGCTGCTTCGCGTAACGCGTGACGCCGACTCGGTGAGCGATGAGCTCAAGTCGACCATCGAAGAACTCTCGTCGATGAACGAGGAGATGCAGGCGGCGATCGAGGAGCTGGATCGGTCCAAGGGTGAGCTCGAGCACGTGAACGATGCGCTCGCCGAATCCAATCGCGAGCTTGCCAACCTGCTCGACAGCACTGGTATCCCGACGATTTTTCTCGACGGTGCCGGCGCGATCCGTCGCACCAATCCACATGTCGGCCGCATCTACAACCTGCGCTCCGACGACGTGGGACGGCCGCTCGAGCATTTCACGCACCGCGCGGTGCAGATGCCCCCACTCCCCTCGTTGGATGAGGTGCACGCGGCGGAGAGCGCCATCGAGCATGAGGTGGATCTGCACGACGGTGCCACTTATCTCCGTCGCATCCGCGCGTACGCCAATGCCGAGGCGGAGGAGTCCGGGCTGTCCATCACCTTCACCGATGTCACGGAACGCGTTCGTTTCCAGCGCGAAATCCGCGCGAGTGAATGGCGTCTCCGGAACGTGATCCATGCGACCTTGGCCTTCATCGGGCTGATGGCGCCCGACGGAACGCTGCTCGAGGCCAATCAGGCACCGCTGCAAGCCGCTGGGCTGACACGCGAGGATACCATCGGTCGCAAGATGTGGGACTGCGCCTGGTTCACGCATGCCGAATCGGTGCGGGAGCGACTCCGCGACGCTTTTGCGCGCGCCACCCGCGGTGAACTGGTGCGCTACGACGAAGAGATACGCGTTGCCAATGATGCGCGTATCACGATCGATTTCATGCTCCAGCCGGTGTTCCAGGATGGCGTGCTGCAGTTCTTCGTGCCGTCTGCAGTAGACGTCACGCATCGTATCGTCGCCGAGCAGCATCTGGTGGCCCAGCACGCGCTGGTGCGCGCGATCACGGACAATGCCTCGACCGGCGTCTTCGTGCTCGATGGCGACGGTCGCTGCACGTTTGCCAACCCGGCGTCGATGGGATTGACGGGGTGCAGCCACGAGCAGCTCATCGGGACACTCCTGCACGACTGCCTGCACCCGGCCGGAAGCGAGGCGATCACCGCGTGCCTCGGTTCGACGTGCCCCCTGCGTCTGGCACTGACCGGCGCCACGTCCGTGCGTGAAATGGAAGCCACGGTCGTCCGCGAAGACCTCGGGACGTTGTCGGTGGCGGTGTCGGCTGGTGCCATCAATGGAGATGGCTCCACCGTGCGCACCGTCGTGGAAATCCGCGACGTGACCGAAAGCCTTCGGGCGCAACGCGAGCTCCGGTTGAGCGAAACCCGCTTTCGCCAGATGGCAGAAGCGATCGGACAGATGGCGTGGATCGCGGATCCCAATGGCGACATCTTCTGGTACAATCAACGCTGGTACGACTACACCGGCAGCAGCCTCTCCGACGTCCAGGGATGGGGCTGGAAGCGGTTCCATGATCCTGTGATGCTTCCAGCGGTCATGGAACGGTGGCAGACGTCGATCGCTGCCGGAACTGCCTTCGAGATGGTCTGCCCGCTCCTCGGGAAGGATGGACGGTTCCGGCCGTTCCTGACGCAGATCAATCCGCTGCGGGGAGAGCACGGCGAGATTCAGATGTGGTTCGGCACGAACACCGATCTGAGTGCCGAGCGTGCGCACAGCGAAGAGTTGCGGCTCAATGAGCGACGGCTGCAGGCGATCACCGACGCCGTTCCCGATGTGCTCATTCGTTTCGATCGCGATTACCGACATACGTTTGCCAATCCGGCCGCAGAACGCGTTCTGGGTCTGCCGCTGCCGCTCGTGATCGGGAAAACCACGCGCGATGTGGGGCTGCCGCTGGCCGTGTGCGACCAGATCGAGACCGCGATCCAGGGTGTCTTCGCCAGTGCCACGCGCCGATCTCTGGACTGCGTCATGCCAACTCCCGAGGGCGTCCGGAAATTTGCCGTACTTCTGACGCCGGAGCTGGGCGACGATGGCAGTGTCGATCATGTGTTGAGCCTGGCGCGCGATCAGACCGCCGAACTCGATGCCACCGAGGCGTTGCGTGAGGCCAATCGCCGCAAGGATCAATTCCTCGCCACGCTGGCGCACGAGCTCCGCAATCCGCTGGCACCGTTGCGCAACGGCCTCGAGATCCTCCGCCTCGTCGCAGGCGATGACGAGCAGGTCACTGCCACGCGTGCGATCATGGAGCGGCAGGTCGCCAACATGACGCGACTGGTCGACGACCTGCTCGACGTGTCGCGCATCAGCCTGGGCAAGGTGGCCCTGCGCACTGCTCCCGTCGATGCACGCGAGGTGATCACCGAGTCACTGGAGCTCACGCAGCACGCGGTGCAGCAGCAGCGACTCACGGTCAAGACGGTACTGCCGGCCGAGGCCGTGGTGGTGAAGGCTGATCGCATCCGTCTGGGGCAGGTACTGGGCAATCTGATCAGCAATGCCGTCAAGTACACACCCGCGAACGGTGCATTGTGCGTCTCTCTCGAGAGGATCGGAAATGAAGTGTGCATCAGCATCACCGATTCCGGCCGCGGGATCGCAGCGGATCAGTTGGAGCGGATCTTCGACCTGTTCGTGCAGCTGCCGCACAGCGGGGCCGCCACCGAAGGGCTTGGCATCGGTCTGGCACTGGTGCGCCAGTTGGTGTCGCTCCACGGTGGAACAGTGAGTGCGACCAGTGACGGTCCGGGTATGGGCAGCACCTTCTGCGTGCGCCTGCCCGCGAGCGTGCCGGATGGAAGCGGACCGGCCTCTTCCCACCAAGCGCCGACCAGCGATGTTTCGCGCGCGCTGCGCATCCTGGTGGTCGACGACAATCGTGATGCGGCCGACAGTCTCGCGACGGTGCTGCAATTGATGGGGCACGCCGCCACGACGGCGCATTCCGCAACCGAAGCGTTGGAGGCCATCGAGCGCCAGCTGCCCGAACTGATCTTCGCCGACATCGGATTGCCGGACATGAGCGGCTATGATCTCAGCGAAGCGATACGGCGCTTGCCACACCTGCGGGGCGTCACACTGGTCGCGCTCACTGGCTGGGGCAGCGACGATGATCGCCGTCGCGCCGTGGCCGCCGGCTTCGACTACCATCTCGCCAAACCAGCCGAGATGGCGGTCATCGAACGCATCATTGCACGGACGCTGCTGGAACTGCGTTAGCGAGGTGTTCGGCGAGTTCAGTGTGTAGAAAAGGGCCGAGGAATTGTCACGCGTGGCAAGGCGAACACCGGTGCGACACCCGTAGCTATCACGAGCATTTTCAACGTGGCCAGCGGCGACATAGGTTGGTACTTCGGTGGCGAATTGGTGGGACACCACAGAAGCGACCTCTCACTGTCAACGCTCGGCATGCCAGTTCACCGAGATCAGCCCCGGCACTCGCGCAAACTCGCTCAGGTTGCGCGTGACCAGCGTAGCCTGATGGCGCAACGCGGTTGCGGCAATGAGGGCATCGTGCGGGCCGATGGGTCGCCCTGCAGATTCCAGCGTGACGCGGATGAGCGCGGCACGGGCGGCGCATTCGCTGTCGAACGGCAGCATCTGCATCGGCCGTAGCAGTCTCGCCAGCGCGATCAGCCGGGTTTGGCCTGTTTCCGGGGGGAGTCGCAGGAGCCCGTAGCGGAGTTCGTACTCCACGATTGCCGGCACGCCCAGATCAGCCGGGCGGAGCGCC
>JBBSCZ010000211.1:0-5494 GCA_038249795.1 Gemmatimonadales bacterium
AGGTGGAAGACGATCACTGACGTTCAATACTCCCACATCTCTCGTCCGGGCGCGAGTGCGGTCAGGCGTCAGGGGACGACGCGTTCGACCTCGGCGTACTCGGACGCGATGAAGTAGCCGAGCGCCAAACGTGAGGGGCGAGTGATGTTGGCGACGTTGCCGCGGACGCTGCTGGAGGGCACGCCGAACGGTGACCCGCTGTTGTCGGTCTGCTTCGAGAGCGCGTCGTAGAACCGGAAGGCCTGCTGCGAGATCGAGTACTGCCGGATGCGCACCCGCTGTCCGGGTCGCACGACGACGCCGCGATAGGGGCTGAATTCGAGGATCATCGACCCATTGAGAATGTCGTCGGGAAGAACCGCCCGGGAAAACGAGCCACTGTCACGGCTCACCTGCCGCACGCCATCCACCCACTGCTCCCAGAGATAAAAGTTGGCGACGTCCGCTGGGTCCTGGAACGAGATGCTGCCTCGGAGTCCCACCGGGAGACCGGGGATGCCTGGCCCATCCGTGAAGAGGAGCGTATCGATCGGCACGGCTCGCAGCATCGTCTCACGCGCGCTGTACACATCGCCCTCCCAGGTGATCTGCAGCGTCAGACTCTGCCCTATCGTCAATGGCATCAGCGTCGCGGCAAGGTAGAGTCCAGGGTCCGTCGATGACTCGACGAACGACGTGGCCGTACCGGCAGCGTTCAGCACCCGAACCTGCGCGCCACGGGCCGGCGGCGGTGCCTCGTCGCTGAATGCGCCCTGCGTGGTGGTGAGGCGGATCCGTTGCTGCGGACTGCTGCGCCGGTCGATCAGCCGCTCCAGGCGAGCCTCGACCACCAGTCGAATCTCGGCGGCCGGAGCGGTGACCGTCACCACCCGCTCGCACGCTGCGACTGCCGCGAGCAGCAGCGGCAGCAACGCGCGGCTCAGTCTAGAAGCGGAACGCATATGCCACACTCGGTACGATACCGAAGATCGAGGTTTGTACGGCTTCGGTCACGCGCGGGTTGCTGACCTGCTGACGGAATCGCAGCGACTGCGCGTTGAAGCGATTGTAGACATTCAACAGACCGAGTTGCAGCTCGCCGCGACGGAAGCGGCGCGTGGCACTGACGTCGAGCCGGTGATAGATCGGCAGTCGACCGCCGTTGCGGGGACCGAACTCGGTCACGAGCAGATCGTCGATGGTGTAGCGCGCCCCGGGAAAGGTGGCGGGCAGGCCAGTGGCCAGCGAGAACGTGCTGCCGGCCGTCCACTTGCGCCCCAGCGGACGCAGGAGCACCACGGAGAGGTTATGCGTCTTGTCGAAAGGGCTCGCGTACCACGCACCATCGTTGATGCCACCGGTGCCGGTGCCCCCTGAGCGTGCGGGAACGGGGAAGCGCTGTTCACTGCGTGCCAGGGTGTAACTCACCCAGCCGGTCGTGGTGCCGGCGGTGCGGCGCACCAGCAGTTCCATGCCGTACGCGCGACCGCTGCCCTGCACCATCTGTGTTTCGATGCGGGGATTGAGGAACACGTCCGACCCGTCGATGAAGTCCACCACGTTCACGGCGCGCTTGTAATAGCCCTCCAGCGACAGCTCGTAGCCACGCCGATTGGTGCTGTACCCGATTGCCCATTGATCGGCACGCTGCGGATCGATGTACGGACCGGCAGGCTCCCAGACATCCAGCGGACTGACGGAATTCGTGTTCGAGACCAGCAGCAGAAACTGTTGCGTGCGTGCGTAGCTGGCTTTCACGCTCGACACTTCGTCGAGCATGAAGCGGCCCGAGATGCGTGGCTCGAATCCCCATGACGACGACACCCGTGCGCCGCTGGCGAACTGCGTGCTGTCCGTGACGATGCCGGGCTCGTAGCGTGCGAGCGACTCGTTCCAGACCACCGGTGCTCCATCGCGGTATCGATAAATCGTCGCTGCGCCGATCCGTTGATAGCCAGCGAACCGCAGGCCGTAGCGCAGTGCGAGACGCGGCCCGAATTCCACTTCCTGCCCCAGATACACTGCCGGCAGCGTTGCCTGCCTGGCCTGGATTCGACGCTCGCGAAACGACTCGTTCGAACTGCTCGGGACCAGATCGCCGGGCCGGATCTGCTGACTGGTGAACTGCGCACCGAATTCGAGGGTGTTGGTCGGCGAGAGGTAGAGTGTCTGATCGACCTTGGCATCGACGCTGCGAATCCGCGAACGCCAGGTGAGCGAATCACGGAGGCCAGTCACGAGATCGATGCCGTAGTCATACGCGCCGCTCGCCAGCGTCACCTTCGAGAAGAGTCGGTTGGCGAACGCCTGATTCCATCGGAGCGTGGTGGCACGATTACCCCACCCGACACCGAAATCCGTACCGCCGGTGAAGCGGTCGCGACCGAGATACGCCGACAGCAGCAGCGCACCGTTGGTGCCGAGCCGCACGTTGGTCTTGGCGTTCAGGTCGTAGAAGTACGCACGGGCGTCGCGGATCGCCGTATCGCTGGCGAGTGGCGCAAAGAGATCGGCGTACGAACGACGGGCCGCGATCATGTACGATCCGACCCGCTTCGGCAGCGGCCCTTCGAGCGTGCCACGACTCGCGAGCAGCCCGATCGATGCCGATCCGACGAATTCGTTCGCGTTGCCCTCGCGCTGGCGTACATCCACCACTGACGACAGCCGCCCGCCGAAGCGTGCCGGAATGGCACCCTTGTAGAGCGTGAAGTTGTCGACCGCATCGGCGTTGAACGTGCTCAGGAAACCGAGGATGTGGCTCGGGTTGTAGACGGTCGCCTCGTCGAGCAGGAAAAGATTCTGGTCAGCCGCACCGCCGCGCACGCTGATGGCGGTACTCGCATCGCTCGACAGCGACACGCCCGGCAGCAGCGTGAGACTGCGGATCGGATCGGGCTCACCGAGCACCGTGGGCAGCAGCTTGATGGCGCGCATGTCGAGGCGCACGACGCTCATGTCGGGCGTGCGCGGGTCGAGATCGGGACGATCGCCCTTGGCGTCGGCCTGCACCGTCACGGAGGCCAGCGTGACCTCACGCGATGACAGCAGGAAGTCGCGCGACAGGCTGCCGCTCAGGCGTAGCGTGGTGTCGAACGGTGCAAATCCGATGGCGCGGATGCGTATGCGACGAGCACCGACCGGGAGCAGGAGCGAGTAGAAGCCTTCCTCGTTCGACTCCACCCGCACGCTGCCGTCATCCGCGCGCACCTCGGCGCGGCGGATCACCTCACCGCTCGCGCGACTGCGCACGTAGCCGCTGAGGCGCACACGTGGCACCGGCTGCACCAGCGACCGCGTACGGCTGCTCGTGCCGAGCGACGCCGGCACTGCAGCAGCCTGCGCCAGCACTGGGGCAGCGGCAGCGACGATGAGAGACAGCAGCCGGGTGACCGTCGCGAACATGGTGACTGAGACGACCGTCATGAGAGAAAATGCCGCAGCGAGCCGCCTCAACGACCGATTTCGGAATCCATCCAGCGGATGCGTTCCTCGAGCCACAGCCTCATCGCAAAGACCTCCAGATCATAGCGTCCCATGACGAACTGATTCGGCCAGACGTACGTGCCGAGGATCGGCCAGCGCTCGAAGTTGCGTGTCTGTACGATGCTCATGTAGCTGGCACGTGCAACGACCAGCTTCTGCAGCGAGTCGATCGCACCGGCAGCCTTGAGTTCATTCCAGCGGCTCGCGAAGCGCGCCTTGAAGACGGGATCCTGAAACAGACGCGTGTACCACTGCGCCTGGCGCGAGTGCCAGCCGTCGGTACGATCGGCGCCGTCGTAATTGACGTTCCCGATCGCGAGGTCGAAGTCCCAGACCGGGCCGAAGAAGAGCTTCCCGCCACGCGGCTTGTACATGAAGCCGCTGAAGCGCAGGCCGCCATCGACATTCTTCACCACTTCCTGCACGATGTTGTAGTTGATCGCCGACTCGACATCGATGAAGGCGGCGTAGCCGGTGACGGAGTCGCGGAACCCGGCGCCGAAGATCGCCGAGTCGGTCCGCGCGATGTAGTTTTGAATGTAGGCGCGCTGCTTCTCCCAGCCCGGTTCGAGGAGCGTCTCCGGATCCTTGGCGCAGAACACCATGCGCGTCATGAGCGAATTGAAGCAGAACGCCTCGCCACGACGCTCGTCCACCTCGAGCATGTAGCCGCCGGTGATCGTCGATGCCGTCGTGTCGGAGAGTCTCACTACCGCGATGTTCACGCGATCGCGACCGACGCGAACATGCTCCGCGAGCTGATAGATGCCCTCGTACCTTCCATTCAGGTACAGGTCCACGGAGCGCGCACGCGGCGTCCAGGCCATGCCGGCCATGCGGCTCATCTCGAACGACAGCTCGTTGCGCAGCAGCGTCTTGTCGGAGTAGTTGGCCAGCAACACCCAATGCCGATTCGCCGGCATGCCCAGCAGGGACACGCTGGTGGCGAGCTTCAGCCGATACGGTTTCTTCGGGAACAGGGTCCAGGTCGAGTTGCCGCGACCCTTGATCTCGGTCGCGACGTCGGCGAGAAACAGGCCGTTCGAGTCGGCCAGCGTCGCGTTACCGGTGAGGTAGATGTCCTTCGAGACGATCGCGGCTCCGTTCGCCGTGGTAATGCGGAGCTGCGGCAGCACACTGGTCCCCGGCTGCAGCGTGACCGGGGACGGTGGCGGCTCGATGACGACCGTCGGTCCGGCGTCCGTGCTGCCACAGCCGTTCAGGCTCACCATCGCAACAAGAATCAGTACCCGCGACCGCGTCATCAACACAATCTCTCTCCCTCGCCGTCAGCGCTCACACCAGCAGTGCTCCTCCACGACGGGCGCATGCGTCGGGGCGTCACGGAGCCGGTCAGCGAACGGCAGTATCTCGGCGTCACTGACGAGTAAGCACGTGCGGCATCCCCTGTCCCTGCCCTGACGGGAATCTACCCGCAGTGCCTCACCACCGCTGTGCCGTGACTCGTGGTGGCTGCTCGTGCATCTCTTCTGAAAGGACGACATATTCTCAGGGATTAGCGGGCGCCGGCGTCCGCGACTGACCGTGACTCACCTTTCCCAGCCCCTCCCATGTCCTCGCGTCGCCACTTCGTCGCTGCTTCCTCCGCCGCGCTGACTGCCAGCGCCCTTGGCCTGAGCTTCACGCGCCAGGACCGTGCCATCTCCGTCGACGCCGCCGCCCTTCCCGCGTCGATACGCGCACTGCGGCCGATGACGGCGGACGTCATCCCGATCAGCGTTGCCGAGCGCCGTGTCCGCATCGACAAAGCGAAGGGGCTGATGCGCGCGCAAAAGATGGATGCCCTCGTGCTCACCGGTGGTACGTCGATGGAATACTTCACCGGCATCAAATGGGGCGTCAGCGAGCGCCTGCTGGCAGCAGTGATCCCGGTGCGAGGCAGCGCATTCCTCGTCACGCCGAAGTTCGAGGAAGAACGGGCGATGGAGCAGGCGCACGCGGGGCCCCTCGGGCAGGAGGCGCAGGTGTATGCCTGGGAGGAAGACGAGGATCCGTTCGCGATGATCGC
>JBBSCZ010000212.1:0-5483 GCA_038249795.1 Gemmatimonadales bacterium
CGGTGACAACGCCGCCGCCTATCGCTACACCGAGGTGCGCCTGACGCGCATCGCGATGGAGATGCTGGCCGACATCGATCGCGGCACGGTGGACTTCGGCGCCAACTTCGACGACACGCGCGAAGAGCCGAAGGTGCTGCCGTCGCGACTCCCGAACCTGCTGGTCAACGGCAGCACGGGTATCGCGGTGGGCATGGCGACCAACATTCCGCCGCACAACCTGCGCGAAGTGTCGGCCGCCGTCGTGGCCATGATCGACAATCCGGAGATCGAGACCGACGAGATCCGGAAGATCATCACGGGCCCCGACTTTCCGACATCAGGCTTCATCTACGGCCGCGCCGGCATCAAGGATTACATCGAGACCGGCCGCGGGCGCCTGCAGGTGCGCGCCCGCTGCGTGATCGAGGAGAACGAGCGCGGCACCAAGAGCCAGATCGTCGTCACCGAGATTCCGTACCAGGTCAACAAGGAACGGCTCAAGCAGCAGATCATCGACCTGGTGCGCGACGGCAGGGTGGCAGGTATCAGCGCCATTCGCGACGAATCGAACAAGGAAGGCATCCGCATGGTGATGGAGCTGAAGCGCGACGCCATCCCGCGCGTCGTGCTCAATCAGCTCTTCAAGCACTCGCAGCTCCAGACCACGTTCGGCGTGATCATGCTGGCGCTGGTGCCTGATCCGAAGACGCGCCAGCTGGTGCCGAAGGTCATGCCGGTGCGCGAGGTGCTGCAGCATTACGTCGATCACCGGCACGAAGTCATCACCCGCCGGGCGCAGTACGATCTCGACAAGGCACTCGAACGCGAGCACATCCTCGAAGGCCTGAAGATCGCCGTCGACAACATCGACGAGGTGATCAAGATCATCCGCGCGGCCGACGACACGCCGTCGGCCAGCCTCAGCCTGCAGACGCGTTTCGCGCTCTCGGAGCGGCAGGCCGAGGCGATCCTGAACATGCGCCTCGCCAAGCTTACCGGCCTCGAGATCGACAAGCTGGAGGCGGAACTGGCGGAGGTGCAAGCGCTCATCGCCGACCTGCGCGACATCCTGGGCAGCCGCGAGCGACGCATGAGCATCGTGAAGGCCGAACTGATGGATGTGGCCGAAACCTTCGGCGATGCACGGAAGACGGAGATCGTCAGCGATGAGGGCGAGTTCAGTGTCGAGGACCTGATCGCCGAAGAAGACGTCGTCGTCACGATCTCGCATACGGGCTACGTGAAGCGCACGTCGGTGTCGCTGTACAAGCGGCAGCGTCGCGGCGGGCGTGGCAAGACCGGCACGGGGCTCAAGGACGAGGATTTCGTCAGCCGGCTCTACATCGGCAGTACGCACGACTATCTGCTGATCTTCACCGACGATGGGCGCATGTACTGGCTCAAGGTCTACGAGATTCCGCAGTCGAGCGCCGGTGCGCGCGGCAAGCCAATGGTGAACCTGATCAACGTGGGTCCGGAAACGCGGGTGCGCGCGGTGGTGCCGGTGAAGGATCTCGGCAAGATCTCACAGGAGGACGAGCGGTTCCTGTTCTTCAGCACGCGTGGCGGTACGGTGAAGAAGTCGCGGATGGCTGACTACACCAACGTGCGCAACAACGGCATCAAGGCGATCAAGATCGAGGCGGGCGACGAGCTGATCGACGTGCAGGAGACGTCGGGTACGAACGACATCGTCCTCGCCACGCGCTTCGGCCTGAGCTGCCGTTTCCACGAAAGCGATGTGCGTGAGATGGGCCGCGACACCACCGGCGTGAAGGGCATCGAACTGCGACCGGAGGATCTGGTGGTCGGCATGGTGGTCATCAAGCGCGACGCCACGCTGTTGGTGGTCACCGAGAAGGGCCTCGGCAAGGTGAGCGACGTCTCCGAGTACCGCGTGCAGAAGCGCGGTGGCAAGGGCATCCTGACGCTGAACCGGACTGAGAGGACCGGCAACGTCGTGGCGTTGATGGAAGTACTGCCGGAAGACGAGATGATCCTGATCACCAAGCAGGGGATCCTGATCCGCTCGTCTGCCGCCGAGGTCCGCAAGACCGGCCGCAATGCGCAGGGTGTGAAGCTGGTGGCGCTGGACGACAAGGACTCGGTGATCTCGGTGGCCCGCGTGGTGCCGGAGGAGAAGGATGGGGACGAAGGCGAAATCGGTGACGAGGCAGGTGAGGCCGGCAGCGATGCGGCAGACATCGGCGACGGCGGGCCAGCGGAGGCTTGACCAAGAGGCAGGTGGAGACAATGGGTGTGAAGGTGTGACCATGGCCGGACGCAGCACGTCATTGGCGCAACCCGCTGTCTCCACTATTTCCCTCATGATGCTCGCACGACGATGACTGCACCGAAAATCATCGTCGCCGAGAGCGATCCTGCGGTACAAGAAACCATCGCATGGCTGCTCCGCGAGCATGGGTATGAGGTGGTCGGCGTAGTGTCGTGCGCGGCAGCGGTGGAGACGGCGCGAGATTTCGTGCCGGACCTGCTGCTGATCGACGCGCAGTTGCTGGATGATGGTGGCGGCGACACGCTGGCTGCCTTCAAGGGCGAGCCGCACTGGAGCGAACTGCCGGTGCTGGTGACGTCGGCGCGCGCGCCGGAGGAGATCGTGGAGCGCGCGTTTTCCAGCGGGGCCACCGACGTGGTGCGCAAGCCACTGCAATCGGGCGACCTGCTGGCGCGCATTGGCGCCAACCTCCGCACGCGCTCGTTGCTCGACATCACCCGGCGTCAGCTGCAGTCGACGCAGGAGGCCCTGGTGCTGGCCCGCGAAGAGGCGCAGACGGGTCGCACGCTGATGGCGATCATGCGCGAAGTGAGCGCGGATCTGAGCAGCGAGGAGATCTACCACGTGCTGATTCGTCGCGTGGCACGCGCGATCGGGCTGTTCCGGTGCTCGGTGGTACTCGCGCGTCCCGGCGAGGCGACCGCCGTGATCCCTGCGGCCTACGACGACCCGACGCTCCGAAACCTGCGCATGGACCTGGAGAAGTATCCCGAGGTCCGCGTGGCACTGGAGTCGGGTCGTCCGGTGCTCATCCCCGACGTGATGGTGCACCCGCTCTTCGCCGAGGTGCGCGAGCGCTGGACACGCGAGGGCACGGTCGTGCCGACGCGCAGTGTGATCGCGCTGCCGTTCTTCGTGGACCGGCAGCAGGCCGGCGTGTTTCTGCTGCGCCGCAGTGAAGGCGAGGCACCGCTCGACGATGCGGACGTGGCATTCGCCGATGCGGTGGTGAAGGCGGCAGTGGCGTCGATCCAGCGCGCGCATCTGCTGGAGTCAGCGCGTGCCGACAACGTGCGGCTCGCGGCGCTCGCGCAGACGGATCCGCTCACGCAGGTGCTCAACCGCCGGGCGCTGACCGACCGCCTGGCGTCGGAACTGGACCGCGCGCGCCGCTACGGGCATTCGGTGGCGGTGCTGATGCTCGACCTCGATCACTTCAAGGCAATCAACGACACCCGCGGCCACCTGGTTGGCGACGGCGTGCTGAAGGACACCGCCGAGATCCTTCGCTCCGCCGTGCGCAGCGCCGATTTCGTGGCGCGCTACGGTGGTGAAGAATTCGTGCTCGTGCTGCCGGAAACATCGGTGGACGGCGCAGTCACGTTCGCCGAGCGTCTGCGCGAACGGGTTGCAGCGACGGCGTTCGTTGGTGGGCCGGGAGTTGCCCTCACGTTGTCGGTCTCGATCGGCGTGTCGCTGTTCCCGGCGCCGCGCGTCACCTCGGTCGATGACCTGCTCGCGGCGGCCGACACGGCGCTCTACCGGGCGAAAAACGACGGTCGGGACTGCGTGCGGAGTTAGATCGCAACGAACAGCAAACAGCAAACAGCTTCAAGCGAATCACGGAACGGCACTGCCGCTGAACGGCACAAAGACGGAACTGCGAACAGCGGACAACTTTGGGGGGGTGCAGGTTGAAGAATGCAGCGGGCGTTCTCGGCGACGTCGCCTCGTTCTCTCCACCTTCGCGGCTTCGCGTGAACAGAGTTGACGGTGGTGGCGTGGAGAACAGGCAGAGGCACGCGAGCTGAGTGCTCTCGTGCCTCTCGTGTCTGCAAGCGCGTTGGGTCAGCGCGGCGGGCGAAGGGTGAGGGTTTGCTGGCGGCCGGAGCGGAGAATCTCGAGTCGCTGGTCTCGGCTGCGATCGATGGTCACGTCGAGGGCGTTGCCGTTGCGGACGGGGCGGCCTTCGATGGAGAGAATCACGTCGCCGGCGCGAAGCGGCTCCCAGTTCGCGCGGGTGCGCAGCACCAGTGCCCCGCGTTCGGCGCCCTTGCCGAGCTGCTGTGCGAAGTCGCGATCGACGCTGGCGAGGGAGAGACCGTCCAGTGACAGCGTGGCGCCGTCGGTGCGGCCGCGAAGCACGCCGCCACGGCCGGTGATGCGACGCTCGGTGCGGGCGTCCGCCTCTTCCCGATCGTCGTCGTCATCGCTCCACATGCGTCGGCCGTCTCTGGTAGAGCCTTCGATCTCGATACGGGCGCGGGCCATTTCGCGCTGACCCTCCGCCATCGCGCGCTGCGCCCCACGCATCGCCTCGCGGGTTTCGCGCTCACCGTCGCGGGTGGCCTCGCTGCGATCGCGCACTCCTTCAGCGCGAGCACGATTCATCTCGCGCCGATCTTCGTCGCTGAGCGCGAAGTTCCGATTTACACTGGCGCGGATGTCCGATGCCATGCCCTGCACCTGAGCCGGCGAGAAGCTGAAGCCGTTCCACCCGTTCTCGCGGGTCGGGGTGACCGACACGGTGCGGCGGCGCCCCTCTGACAGCACGTCAACACGCACGGGCTGCGAATCCTTCAGCGCATCGAGCGCGCGGCGGAGTCGTGACACGCGCGCGTCGACAGCGTCGGAGTTGCCGGCATCGTCGGCCGGCACGCGCAGGTCGATGCCGTCGATGCTGACGATGCGATCGCCCTCCGTGAGCCCCGCCTCGTCGGCCGCGCCGCCGTCGGTGATGCTGGTGATGAGCAACCCGGCCGTGTCGCGCATCGACCCGCGCTGTGCGAGGCCGACACCCAGCACGCGCCGCGCCGTCGAGGACGAAGCGATGTACACCTGCGGTCGTGGTGCAGGAGCGGGCAGCGGCCGCACATCGGGCGGCACCGGCGGGGTGCGCTGCCCTGCCAACGGCATCGTCGCGCAAGGCATACACAAGCCGATCAGCAAGGCAGTACGACGAGCAGGCAGCGTCATCATCGGAGTCTCCGGCGGTCAGAGCTGTCGATGCGGCATGCACCGGTCAGCGAATCACCCCTCTGACACCGCCCCCTCCCCCGATGGTTGCCTCAGGCTCCGCGCCCGATCCGTTCCGCGCGTCAAGCCATTTTCGGGACAGCCAATCACAGAACGGCACTGCCGCTGAACCAGACAACGGCTGAACGGCCACTGCGGAACAGTAACTGCCATGATTTGGGGGTGCGATCAACAGCGCCCTGCCCGTCGAGCGGGACGACGCAACAGCACGGACCCGCAGTTCCCCCGA
>JBBSCZ010000213.1:0-5472 GCA_038249795.1 Gemmatimonadales bacterium
AAGGTTTCGCCACCAGCTGCACCGAAGCGATGGCATCGAGCTCCTGCTTGCCGGCGTCATCGAAGCCGGAGATGAACACCACCGGGAAGCCTGGTGACACCACGCGCACCGCCTGCGCCAGCTGCACCCCGTCCATGTGCGGCATGCGAATGTCCGACAGCAGCACATCGAATGCCTGCGGCTCCGCCGTGAAGCGCGACAGCGCCTCCGCGCCGTCCTCCATCTCCACCACGGTGAAATTCGAGCGCTCCAGCAAGCGACGCGTCGTCGTACGGACGGCGCGATCATCATCGACCAGCAGCACCACCGCACGCGCATCTGGAGCGCTCACCGCATTGACGGCGATTGCACCGGCCGCGTCGCTTGCGAGTGGCAGCGTGAGCTCGACCGTCGTGCCGCGGTCAGGCGCGCTCGCAACCGTGATCGTGCCACCGATCTGGGTCACGACGCCGTACACCACGGCCAATCCCAGGCCCGTACCGGCACCGATCGACTTGGTGGTGAAGAATGGCTCGAACATGCGCGCCTGCACATCCTCCGTCATGCCGCTGCCGGTATCGCGCACGGACAGCCGCGCCTGCGCAGTATCCCCATGACTGCGCAGCGTCATGGTCAGCTCGCCGCCGTTCGGCATCGCGTCGCGCGCATTCAGCACGAGATTCAGCAGTACCTGCTCGAACTGGCCGCGATCCACCGTGATGCTCACCGGCGCGGACTCCACCGTCAGGTGCAGCGTGACCCCCGTGGGCAGCGACGCACGCAGCAGCGGCAGCATTTCGTGCATGATCGCTGCAATGTCGATGCGCTGCAGGCCACGTCCGGGCTGACGAGTGAAAGCGAGCAGCTGACCCGTCAGGCTCGACGCACGCTCCGTCGACCGCAACGCGAGCTCGAGATCTGCGTACAGGGGGGCGTCTCGCGGCACCTCGTTCACCGCCAGCTGAATCGCGTTGCGGATGGCGGCCAGCGAGTTGTTGAAATCGTGCGCCAGACCGCCGGCCAGCTGACTCACCGCCTCCATCTTCTTTGCGAGACTGAGCCGCTCCTCCACGTCCGCCCGTTCACGCTCCACTTGCAGGCGGCGGGTCTGGTCACGCCACGCGACGATCGACACGCGTCGCGCGTTCAGCATCGCGTGCCGCACGCTCACCTCGATCGGCACTGCCGTGCCATCCGGTCGCTCGTGTACCCAGTCGAAGATGTGCGCACCGCGCTCCAGCGTGAGCGCACCGAGTGCACGCGACTTCTCGTCGGACCGCACACCATCGGGCTGGATTGCCGGCGAAAACTCGGCCGGCCGTCGGCCGATCAGTTGCTCCTTGCTGGTGAGTCCCAGCATCGAAAGCGCGGCCGGGTTACAGTCCACGACACCGCTCGCGTCCGAGATCAGCAGCCCATCGCTGGTATGCTCGAAGACGAGCCGGAATCGATCTTCGGCCTCCTTCCGTTCCGTGATGTCCTGGCCCGTTGCGACGATGCCAACCGGCGTTCCGTCCGGGCACAGCACACGCGACACGTTCCACAACAGCGTGCGGCGCGTGCCATCGGGGAGCACCGAGTCGTCTTCGAAGTTGAGCGTCTCCCTGCCTGCCAGCACTTCGCGAATGTCGGCGCGCACCGCGTCACGGTGCTCGGGCGCGAGAAACGTCTCGACGTAATCGAGGCCGATCGCCTGTGCACGTGGAGTCTGATACAGCAATTCGGCGGCGCGATTCCACGCGAAGATGCGATGGTCGGGATGGAGCCCGAGAATGACGCTGCCCGACGTGTCGACGATGGCGCCAAGCATCGCGCCCTCGGCGGGAAAGGACGTCGGGAACTGCGCGTCGGGCATCATCGTGCTCCGCTGAATCTGGACCGGCTGCTCATGCGCTGGCCACCGATGGGCGGCCGCAAAGGAAAGATACCTGCGCCAGGAAATTGGCGCCGCAGCCCTCCGTGTACTCGTGTGACGTCGGGCCGTCACAGCTGCCCGCACCGATGACGTCGTTGCCCGGCAAACGTGTGTTTACTGCGCGCACGTGCTGCCGTCAGCGCGCCAGACGATCGAGGACGTACTGCACCGCGAGGTCGGTGGTGCTCCAGAGCTGGATGTCACCGCCGCTGCCGTACCGCATTGCGCGCAGGGTACCCTGCTCGAAGTCGTAGCTCCACAGCTCCGTGTGAAATCCCGATTCCTCCACGGCCGTCCGCACCTTGGCGAGCGCAGTGCGCAGCGTGGGCACGAACGTCGGATCGGTCACTCCGACCCCTGTCTCCGTCGCGCGCGTGACATGCTGCGACACGCCCAGCAGAAACAGGTTGACCTCGCGACCCCACACCACCCGTGGTCCATGATACGGGTCCTTCACGAAGGCCGACCAGATCGCCGGTGTCGCGTAGGTATCGTTCGCGACCACCGGACCGATGCGATCCACCAACAACCCCGTCGGATAGGGCCGCGCGAACAGTTGCACATCGCGCAGCGTGGCCGCCCGCTCCGCTGCCGACGACGGCGCGGTCCGTCCCTCGCCATCGCCGAGAAAGAGCTGCGTGGCGGGATCGGTACTGGCCACCGCGATCGGCTTGCCCGTGGCATCCAGCGCCACCGCGAGAAAGCTCAGCCCTTCCGACAACGATGCGAGTGTCGAGGTACGCGACTGCCACCAGGTGCGCTCCACCTCGGGCATCGCCGCCAGTCGCGCCATGGTCGCGGTGCGCACCTGCTCCGTGCTCAGCGTCACGAGAAAGTGCTTCGAAGCCCCGCGCCACGTCGTGACGGCCTGCTGTAGCCGCGCCGGCTCGCGCGCATATTTCGCCAGTGGCGACGAATCGCGCGGTGTCATGCCGGTGTCGATGCCGAGCGCACGCATCGCATCGAGAATCTGCCCCAGCGATTCCAGAGCATGTGGCACCCAGATCGCATTGATGTCCATGGCGTAGCGACCACCCGCGTAGCCGGCACCGCTGTCACGCCAGCTGGCCGACTCGAAGCCCGACGGCCCACCCGGCGAGAAGGCGATCAGGTTCGACGGTACCGGGTCGGCCGCATACGCTGCCGTCAGCTTCGCCACGAGCGCAAGTTCACGGAGCAGTCGCGCGGCGCGTGTGCCCGGACCCTCACTGCGATCGAGCAGGAATGCGCGCTTCGCTGCAGCCGACACCGACGGATCGGTGATCCAGCGCGACACCACGATCGGCAGCTGATACTCGTCATCGATCATGTGGTAGTTCTCGCGCACGGTGCGCAGTGTGCGTACCACCGTCTCGGCGCGTGCCATGAGCGAATCGCGCGTGCGGCCCTGCGCGGCGAATGCCGATGTCACGAGGCGCGCATACTCACCGCTGGACTCACGCGCGGCCTGATCGCCGAGTGCCTCTTCGTGGCTCACGTCACCATTGGGGCCCAGCTTGCGCAATGCCGTCGCAATCACGGCTTCCGTCGTTTCGTGCCGCCAGATGGGACGCATCATCAGCGCCGTCATCAGCATGTCGCGGCCGAAGTAGGTGGCGTAGGTGGGCAGACCGGCCATCAGCTTTTCACGTGAGACCAGCAGCTCCACGCCGCGCACCTGGCGCTCCATTCGACGTGCGCGGATCGCGGCCGTGTCCTTTGGTGCGGCCGCCGAGCCTCGTGCGGTGGTGCTGGCGAGGAACGCGAGGAAATCGCTCGTGAAGATCTGCTCGCGCGTCAGTGGTGTGAGCGCGCGAGCGGTGGTGGTCACCGTCACATCGAGGGTGAGTGGTGCCGTGCTGACGCGTTGCAGCGTGAGTGAATCGCCGGCGACACTGGCGGTGGTAGTGCGTGCGGCCACGCGCACCTCGAGCGTGAGCGTGTCGCGGGCATCGAGCGTGATCTGTCGCACCCGCGTCACCCACGTCGCGCCCTCGCGCCGCAGTATCGGCGCCGGATACATGCGCGCGCGCAGCTCGGCCACGTTGCGGGCTCGCAGATGTGCGAGGTGGCGTTGCCGCGTGGATATCGGCAGCCGCTCGAGCGCGGCAAACATCTGCTCCACTTCAGTGATCGCGTACGGCCCGCTGCCGAAACCGCCACGCGCCTTCTCGAAATACTGGAAGTCGCGCTCGACGCGCATGGAGCCGAGCAGGAACCAGCCGAGGTGGAGGGTGCGACTGTCGCTGACCAGCTGGTGACTGAAGCGGCGCGTGCGCCCCCGCTGCTCGACGGTGGCGGGCGTCGTTCCCCAGTCGAGGCGGGCGACTGCGCCGCCAGCATCGCGCGCCGTGAAGCCGATGCTGGCATTGTCGGCGTCGGCGAGCAGGTGCACCACGCGCGCACTGCGCTCGTCTACATATATCTGCAGGGTGTTGCGAGCCGCGTCGCGGTAGAAGCGGGTCTGGTAGCCGCGGTACGCAGCGGTGTCGTCGAGTCCCGCTTCGGGGAAGGACAGGACCGGCTGGACGGGGCGGGGGGCCACGGCGAGCTGGGCGAGCAGGGCGAGTGCGAGGACGGGCATGATCGCGGGGAAGGACGGCAGGCAGGTCCGGGGCGCAGCCGGTGTGGGCAGCGCGACTGGGGCGGGGCGCAGTGGTGGGTCCCGGCGCGGGTGCGCAGTGCGCACAATCTTATTGGTCGGGCACTGTCGCGGCGAATGCCGTCGTTTCGCTACTACGTATTCATGCCGAGATTAGCCGGTCGATGCCGAAAACTGCCGAGTCGCTGAGGTAACCAACGTCGCATTCGCACGTGGGTTCGTTACGCGTAATAGTCCAGCCTGCTACAGCATCTTGACAGCGCTTGTACCGTCGGCGAGTGTAGCCCCACTAATCCTCGGCACAGTTGCGTCCACGCGCGTCTCAGCGGTGTCACGCCGCTCGGCCCATCGCCTCCTCATGCCCTGAGGTCCATGCACGCGCAGCGCGAGAGTGCAGATCAACAGCGACGCTGCGTGATGGATGCAGGTGCACGACACGCGTGAGCATGCGGCGCACACGGGCGACTGACAGCCCGATGAGATGAGCAGGGATGTGATTTGGTCCGCAGGTGCAGGTGCTGTCTCGACGTTCGCTCTCCGACTTCCCCGGACGCAGCGAGCCCGTTTGACAAATCCCTCCGCATGATCCTGGAGAGCAGACGCATGAAATTGATTCGAGGTCTGATGGCCGCAGTCGTAGGCGGCTTCTTGTTCGCCAATCCATTGCAGGCACAGGGTGCCCGCGGTGCGATTTCCGGTCGCGTGGTCGATTCGACCAGTCAGCTGCCAATGCAGTCCGTCACCGTCACCATCGAGGGTACCCAGCGTGGCGCCGTCACCGGTATCGACGGTTCGTTTCGACTGAATGATCTGCCGGTCGGCACAGCCCGCGTACGGGTCACGCGCATCGGTTACACGCCGCAGACCCGGGAAGTTTCAGTGCAGTCGGGCCAGACGGCATCGGTGCGCTTCGTGCTGCAGTCGGTGGCCGCGAATCTCAGTGCGGTCGTCGTGACCGGCTATGGCTCGCAGCGCAAGGAGGCCGTCACCGGTTCCG
>JBBSCZ010000214.1:0-5460 GCA_038249795.1 Gemmatimonadales bacterium
CAGCCTCGCTCGTGCCGGACAATTGCAGGTCACATTGCAGGCACGTGCATCGATGCCCGATTCGCAAGCGCTGCAGTGGTATGCCGATGCTATTCAGGCGCACCTGCTGCTGGCGCGCGATGACAGCAGCAACGGCGAAACCCTGTTGCATCGTGTGCTGGCGACCGCACTGACGACCAGGAACCTGCAGTGGGACATCACCGGCTCTCGCGGGCTCCAGCGCCTCACGCTGGCACGCCTGCTGCTCGCACGGGGACGGGCGCAGGAGGCCTGGAATGTCGCGAACGTCTTCGATTCGCCAGTCGCGATGGTATATCTCGTCTACCTGCCGGCCAGCCTGGAATTGCGCGAGCAGGCAGCCCGGGCCGTGGGTGACGTCGCGGCCGCAACACGTTATCGATCCAGACTCGCAGCGTTCCAGAGCGCACCGTAGTTAGTCATCGCAGTGCCACGGCTCAGTTTTTGACCCTCGAGGAGAGCACATCATGGCCGCACGCAAGAGTTCGACACCCGCCCGTCCGTCTCGCGAGGGTAGCGCCGCACCAACGCGCGAGGGTAGCGCCGCCCCAACGCGCGAGGGCAGCGCCGCCCCAACGCGCGAGGGTAGCGCCGCCCCAACGCGGAAGGGCACGACCGCACCCAAACGCTAGACTTGTCACGGTTGGTCGGCCACACTCCTCAGCACGCGCACCTGCGCCCGCCATGACAGCACTCGAGACTCTGGGCAGCGTGCGACGCGCGTTGCTGATTGGAATCAATGCCTACGCCGACAGGCCTCTGCGCGGTTGCGTGGGTGATGCGCAATCGATGGCCGCACTGCTGCGCGAACGCTTCGGATTCGATGACGCCAATGTCACGCTGCTGCTCGACGCGGACGCATCGCTGGCCGCCGTGCAACGCGAAATGGAGCGGCTGCAGCAGCTGACGCAGCCGGGCGACACCGTTTGCTTCTTCTACGCCGGTCATGGCACGCTGTTCGAGCAGTCGGACGGCACGGAGGCATCCGGGTCCGGCACCACCTTCTGCCTTTCGGAAGCACCGCGCGAGGACCTCTACGATGAGGATTTCGGCGAGTGGCTGGACGCGCTGGCGACCCGCACCGAACACGTGGTGGTGATCGTCGATTGTTGTCACTCTGGCACCATATCGCGTGATGCCGACGACGACGCCCTCACCAGCCCTCTCGTCCGGCGCACCAGTCCACCGCCACCGGCCACCCGGCCCGCGCGCCGTCGTGCCGGGCCACGGCCCAGTCTTACCGGCATGCTGGCCAACACGCACACGATGATCGTCGCCTGCCGAGACGATCAGCTCGCCTCCGAAACCTGGCTCGACGAGACGCGCACCACCACCAGTGGTGCCTTCTCGCTGATACTGTGCCGCGAACTTCGCGAGGCCCGCGACGGTGACACCTGGCGCGATCTGTTCGAGCGCGTCGCGCCGCAGGTCACCGCGCTGGCCGTGAAGGAGGAGAACGATCAGACCCCACAGATGGAAGGCCGCACCGATCGAGTGCTGTTCGGCCTCACGGAGTTCGCCCCTGTCTCGCCGGTGCGTGTCATCGAGCGCGCCCGCGTGAACGTCCTGCTCGATGCCGGTGCGCTGCAGGGTGTGGCAAAGGGCGCTGTCTTCGTCGTCTATCCCGAAGGTGCGAAGGTGGGTGACGGCAGCATACCGCTCGGGCGGGTGCAGGTGACCCACCTGCGCGGCACCACGGCGCGTGCCCGCATCCTCGCCGAGGCAGGCGAGGGAGCGATCGACAGCGGCGCACGCGCGGTCTCGTCCGCGACCGACTCGTTCGCGATGGCACTCGCCATTGCGAACCCCGACCCACGCAGCGCGCTCGCGGGTACCGTCACGCTCGACGTCATGCGACAGGACGCCGACGGCACCTTCGCGCCGATCAGCATGGCGACCAATGGACTACGGCCCGTCTTTGACTCTGGCGAGCGCGTTGGCCTGCGGATCACGAACGGCTCCGCCGTGCCGGTGTTCGCGAACCTGTTCTACTTCAGCCCTCGCGGCACGATCAAGCAGCTCAGCCAGGGCAATGCCAACCTCGTGCCGCCCGGTGGCGCGTTCGACATCGGCACGGTGGATCGCGGCAAGCTGACGTTGCGCTGGAGTGGCGAGAGTGCCGTGGCATCGTTCAAGCTGTTCGCCTCGACGACTCAGGTGGACCTCGGCTACCTCGAGAAGCTCGGCGAGCCTGCTCGCGACGCGAAGGCGATGGTGCTCGACACCACCGATGACTGGACCACCGTCACGACCTCCGTGACACTGCAGGGCCGCACCGCACTGAAGAGCGACACGGCAGTGGATGTGAGCGGCGCGACGATCACTGCGCGCGGACTCACGGGCACCCTCGTTCCGGTACCCGCGCGCACGCAGGAAGCGGCGCGCGACGTGGGCGATCTGCTGACTCGCGCCCTGGCAGCCGAAGGTATCGTTCCGCAACAATCGTTCGTGCTGGAGGATGCCACCGCCGACGGCGATGGCAGCCGCAGCATCGACGCCCCGCCGACGATCGAGCTGCAGGTCGCCGATCCTGGCGAGGGCATGGCGCAGCTGGCCATGTCCACCGATGCCGATGGCCTCGTGCATTGGCACTTCGCTGCTGCGCTCGACGACGTTCCGGCAACACGTGACGGCATGGTGCCGCAGCTCCGCACACGCACCTTCGTCATCCCGGCCGACAGCGTGGCCGTCGACGGTGAGCGGAGCCTGCTGGGAGCGATCGGCAAGAAGCTGATCGACATCTACATCTTCCCGGTGGGACGGACGATCGCCGGGATCGTCATTTCGAACTTCGCCTCCGACATCGAGCTCCGGCGCACACCGTATCGCGTGCGCAGCTTTACACCGGACGACTACGCATCACGCGAGCGCGCCACGGTGATCGAGGGTGAGGCCTGGCAGCAGCTCGCTTCCGGACGGGCATTGCTGATGATTCACGGCACCAACAGCAGTGCGCACAGCGCGTTCGCCGGATTATCGCGCGAATTCGTCGAGGCGCTGCACGCGCAGTACGAGGGGCGTGTCTTTGCCTTCGATCATCCGACGCTGACGCAGACGCCGAAGGAGAACATCGACACGCTACTCGCCTCGATCCCCGACGGGCTGGCGCTCGACGTGGACATCGTCTGCCACTCGCGCGGTGGGCTGGTGAGCCGAGTGCTGGCGGAACGCCACGAGCAGCTGGCGTTCGGCACCCGACGTGTCAGCGTGCACAATGTGATCTTCGTCGGCTCGCCGAACGCTGGCACGAGACTCTGCGAGGAGGACTTCCTCCCCGACTATCTCGACACCGTCATGAACCTGCTGCTCAAGGTCCAGACGCCCGGCGCCGCCGACATTGCCGCCGCCGTCGTGATGCTGGCCAAGATCACGGCAGCGGGGCTTTACTCGGCTCTCACCGGTATCCACTCGATGCAGCCCGATGGTCCGTTCGGCGAGTGGCTGAACCTCGGCGCACGCGGCGACACGACGCGCTACTTCGCACTGACATCGAACTACAAGCCGGTCGACCTCGCCCTTGGCCGCCTTGCGACCTACGTCCTCGCCGGTCGCGTGTTCAAGGGCGCGCGCAACGACCTCGTCGTTCCCACCGACGGCGTCTTTGCCGCCAACGGATCATCCGCCTTCCCGATCGCCGACATGGTGGCGTTCGACGGTAAGGATGGCATTCCACACACGGGATTCTTTTCCGACCCGCGTGTCACCACACAGATCGGCCGCTGGTTGAGGGCCTGACATGATCGAACATGACGACGTCGATGAATTCGTGTTGCAGGTCGGCACGCGCAACGGGGATTTCTATCCCGTGACAGTGCTCAGGTCACCCGCCGGCACCGGTGGAACCACCCGGCTCGCCGCACGTGACTATCGGCGTGCCGTCCCGGCGACGACTGGCGGCGCGCGCGACATCAGTGTCGATCCTGATGACGAGGCACCACTGCTCGCACTCGAGGAGGTGGGGCGGGAGCTCTTTCGCGCACTCATCACCGGCGACGTGTCCGCACTCTTCGAGCGCAGCCTCGGCATCACCTCGGCACGCGGCCGACGCCTGCGTATCCGACTGCACCTGAATGTCGCTGATCCGACGATCGCGCCGGTTGCGGCACTGCCGTGGGAAACGATGTTCCGGCAGGAGACCCGATCCTACCTGACACTGTCGCCCGATACGACGTTCGTCCGTTCGCTGGATGTCCCGATCTCGCTCTACGAAGTACGTGACGACGGGGATACGGTGAAGGTGCTGTTCGTGATGTCGAACCCGAAGGGCGACCTGAACCTCGGCAACGAACGTGCGGCAATCGAACGACTGCTGGGCGAGGAAAAGTCGACGCACAAGCCTGGTGCGGCTCCGGCACTGCAGGCGGAGTTTCTCGAGAACGCCACATTCAGCGCGCTCGAGGCGTTGCTCTACCGGAACGACTACCAGATCGTCCATTTCATGGGCCATGGCGCCGTCAGCGCCACTGGTGAAGGACAGCTGCTCTTCCACGACGGCCTGCGCTCGGGCCGCGATCTGGGTGAGCTGCTGAAGAGTGAGCGGACGACGCGCCTCGTCACGCTCAATGCCTGCAATACCGCCGGTACCACGGAGCGGGACGATGCCGATCCATTTGCCGGTGTCGCGACCGCGCTGGTGATGGCAGGCGTCCCGGCCGTGATCGCGATGCAGTTCCGCGTGAGCGACATCGCTGCCATCGCCTTCGCGGCGCGCCTGTACTCCGATATCGGACGCGGCCGATCGATCGAGGCATCGGTGGATTCAGGGCGACGCCGCGTCAAGGCCATGAACCCCGATCAGCACGAATGGGCGACGCCGGTGCTCTATCTGCGTGATCCGTCGCTGGTCCGGTCGTCAGCTGGCATGCCCAGCGCCCGGCGGGCATCAGGACCTACCGGTGATGTGATCGTTCCGCGCGTGTCGGCTCGCGACGAAGGGCCGACCCCGGCGAGCTTCAGTCCGGCGCCACCGTCGGTCAAGCCGGCATCGACACCGCCACCGACACCGCGAGCAGTACCGGTGATCAGCGTCGCCGGGCGCCCTGTCGCCGCGAAGAGTGGCAGCACGATGAAAAAGGTAGCGATCGGAGTGTTTGGAGTGCTGGTCATCCTCGCTGGAATCGGCGAACTGGTGGCGGGTGACTTCGATGAGAGCAGCAGTACCACCACGGGAGCGCTCACGGAACAAGGACCGTCGGGCGGCTCGGCGTTCGCGCAGATCACCTACGCCGGCACCAACGTGGTGGTCGACATCGAGTCGATGCAGTTTGGACAGACGGCCGTTCTTGCGGATGGCACCACCGGCGTCAATGCACAGCCGCACGAAAGCGTGTCATATGCGCTTCTGATGCGAGTGTATCGCAGTGCGGAGGGGTGCGCACGGACCGAGTGCGATGTCACCTTTCGGATCGCGCTGCAACCGGTCGCCGGCACGTCCTCGTCCCC
>JBBSCZ010000215.1:0-5436 GCA_038249795.1 Gemmatimonadales bacterium
AGGATTGCAATGAGCACTTCGGGGAACGCGAAGCCGGTGTTGAAACCGGCCGATCCGCGTTCGAGATCGAACAGTCCGTACAGTGCGCCAAGCCCGGTGAGCACGTTCACGCTGCGGCCGCCTTCCATGCCGTTCACCAGTGCGCCGATCCGCTGCGGACTTGGCAGTGCCTCGCCCTTGATCCCGGCGATGCGCGGAATCTCGCGCACCAGGCGCAGGATCAGCTCCACCGGCATGTGCACCTGACTGATGGCGGGATGGTCCTGCAGGATGATCGGCAGATCGACCTGCGCTCCGATCCGCGCGAAATAGCCGAAGACCGCATTGTCGCTGGGCGTCGGCTGCGCCGAGGCGGTGATCATCACCGCCGACGCACCGAGATCGGCCGCCTGCTTGGTGAGCGCAATCGTGGCCGCGGTGCCGGTGTGGCTGGTGCCGACGATCACCGGCAGACCATCGGCCGCCTTCACGCCGGTGGTGATGATGCGGGCGCGATCGTCATCGGTGAGACGATTGGATTCGCCGAGCAGACCGAGCAGCGTGATGCCATCCACACCAACCGTCTTGTTGAACGCGATCATCAGCGCGAGCGAGTCGAGATCCAGCGATTCGTCGTCGTGGAATGGTGTCGCGAGAATCGGGATGACCCCCGCAAACTGAAATGCCGTGGCAGTCATGTGTGATATCGCGTCAGTACGACTTCACCATGCCGCCATCGACGAGCATGGTCTGGCCGGTGATGTAGCTGTTGGCGGGCGAGGCGAGGAAGACGCAGAGCTTGGCCATTTCCGCCGGCTCACCGTAGCGGCCGACGGGGATGCCGCGCGCGGTCTCGGTGCGGATGTCGTCCATCGTCTTGCCGGCGCGCGTGGCACGCATCGTGTCCAGCTGCGCGATGCGGTCGGTCTGGATGCGTCCCGGGCTCAGCACGTTCACCAGAATCCCGTCGGGCCCCACCTCGCCCGCGAGCGATTTGCTCATGCCCAGCACGCCCATGCGGAAGGTGTTGGAGAGAATCAGGTTCTCGATCGGGCTTTTCACCGACGAGGAGGTGAAGTTCACGATGCGGCCGCCGCCCGCGCTGCGCATGTGCGGGAGCACGGCGCGGATGGCGCGGATGTAGCTGAGCAGCGTGAGCTCGAAGGCGCCCTGCCAGGCGGCGTCATCGAAGGTGTCGAAGGTGCCGGCCGCCGGGCCACCGCCGTTGTTCACCAGCGCGAACACACCGCCGAAGGCCGTCACGGTGCCAGCCACCACCCGCGACACATCGGCAGGCTGGGTCAGGTCGGCCACGGTGTACCGTGCGTCGCGTCCGGTCTCCACCTTGATCTGCGCCACCCCCTGCTGCAGCTCCACCTCACGCCGGCCGCACAGCATCACGTTCGCTCCTTCGCGGGCGAATTCGAGGGCGGCGGCCTTGCCGAGGCCGGCGCTCGAGGCGAGGACGATGACGGACTTGTCGGTGAGCTGGAGATCCATATGCGGTGGGAGGTGCCGGGTACGAGGCAGTCACGGGTGAGGGTGCAGGATAGGCGTTGCGCGACGTGATCTGCAGGGGAGCCGGCGCACCCGCCGGTTCGAGGGGTCAGTTCAAGGGGTCCGGTTCAAGGGGTCAGAGTCCTTGATCGTTCAAGGGGACAGAGTCCCGCATTTGATCAGGGCGCTTACGCACATCGACGACGGGTGCTCACTTTCACCACGTTGCACGGCACCATCGGCCAGCCCGGCACGATGGCGCCCACCATACCGGCAGAGGATGCTGACGATGATGTGTCGTACCACCAGAGTTCTCGCGATGGCGGCCGCCGTTGTGCTGGCCCCGACCGCTGGGTTCACACAGGGCATGACCGAGACATCCAACAAGGTCGCAGGCGGCGGCATCAGCGTCGCCGGCTGGACTGGCGTAGTCGACGCACGCGAAGCGACGGCGGGACTGACCCTGAACGACGCGCGGCTCGCCACCGAGGGTCGCGGACTCAAGGTCACCACCGGCCCCGCCACCACCTACTGGAGTTCAGCCAACCGCGCCACGGGCAACTACACCGTCAAGGCGACCTTCACCGAAGCGAATTACATGGGCCTCAACGATCATCCGCATCCGTACGGGATCATGATCGCCGGCAATGACCTGGGCACGCCCAAGGCCAGCTATCTGTATTGCGCGGCCTACGGCAACGGCACGTTCATCGTGCGCGGCATGGGTCCGGCACCGTTCCAGATGAACGGGCGCGGTGAGGCAAATGCCGCAGTGCGCAAGGCGAGCGGCAAGGGCGCCTCCGTCGCGCAGGAGATCGCCGTGTCGGTGAAGGGCGACAAGGTGGAGTGCGCGATCAACGGCACCGTCGTCGGCACCTATGATCGGGCAGCGCTGCTGGCCCCGGGCAAGCTGAAGAGCCTCGACGGTACGTGGGGCATGCGTTTCGGGCACAACACCGAGGCGACGATCGCCGGGCTCGGGATGACGCGGTAACCCTGCCACCTCCGGCATCAAGCAACACGAAGGGCCGCCAACACTCGCTGGCGGCCCTTCGTCATTACGCATCACAGCCGCGTCACATCCCTGCGAAACTCCCCGCATGCGACCGACGCGCGGCCGGCGCACGACGTACCGGCCGACCGCGACCCACACCATCCACCTCGAGCTGGAACGTCGAGACGGTGTCATTGAGCGTGCTGGCCTGCGCGTTCAACTCTTCGGCAGCACTCGCCGATTCCTCAGCGCTGGCGGCGACCTGCTGCGTGATCGCGTTCACCTGCGCCACCGAGCGCGTGATCTGCGTCACGCTGTCCACCTGACCGGCGCTGGCGGCGCTGATCTCGCTGACCACGGTCACGACCTGTGCAATCTGCCCCGAGATGACCTTCAGGCTGCCCAGCACCTCGTCGTTCAGCTGCACGCCACGCTCGGTGGACGACACCGACTTCTCGATCAGCGCCTCGGTACTCTGGGCAGCATTCGCCGCGCGCAGCGCCAGCGCGCGCACCTCGTCGGCCACCACGGCAAAGCCGCGACCGGCATCACCGGCACGCGCCGCTTCGACGGCGGCGTTCAGTGCGAGCAGATTCGTCTGGAACGCGATCTCGTTGATCGTCTTGATGATGCGCGCCGTCTCCTGCGTCGACGACTTGATGTCACCCATGGCCGCCGTGAGGTTCGCCATGCGCTGCTCACCATCGGTCGCATGATTGCGCGCCTCCGCTGCCAGTGCGCTCGCCTTGCGGGCATGATCGGCATTGGTGCTGGCCATCGAGGCCAACTCGTCGAGATTGATCGACACCTCGCCCAGGCTCGCGGCCTGTCGCGTGGCACCCTCGGCCAGTGAACGGCTCGCGTTCGTGATCTCGCCACCTGCGTTCCGCACCTCCGACGAGGCAGCACTGACCTGCGAGAGCGTCGCATGCAACTGCTCGACCGACGCGTTGTAGCTGGACTTCACCGCTGCTGCGCCCGCGCTGAAATCGGCGGTGATGCGGTGCAGCAGATCGCCGGCGGCGAGAGCCTGCAGCCCTTCGGCGATCGCGCTGATCACCACCTGATTCTCGTCGGCATCGCGTTGCACCCTTTCCTCGACCATGCGCTGGTCGTGGATGTACGTCAGCGAACCACAGGCGCGAATCGTCTGGCCATCCTCCGAGTGGCGACAGCCGCCCGTCGCACGGAACCAGCGGTACTGGCCATCCTTCATCTTCAGGCGATACGTCACATCGTAGCGCGCGTGGCCGGACCGGTCGGCGAGATGCTTGCCGAATGCAGCGAAGGTGGTCGGCACATCGTCGGGATGGAGCTTGTCGGCCCACGACTGACAGACGTTCGGAAACTCCGCCTCGCTGCCGTAGCCGACCAGTCGACGGAACTCGGGCGACCAGAGCCAGGTGCTGCGCGGATCGACTGCATCGGCGTTGTACAGCACGGCGGCCCAGAGCCCCACGCCACAGGAGTTGTCCAGCACATCGGAGCGCTCCCGCACTTCCTTGAGTTCGGCTGTGACGCGGGCGAGCTCGGACGATCGGCTGAAGAACGAAAACGCCATGTAGCGGACTCCTGTCGGGGTCAGCGACAGTCAGGGTTGGGGAGGATCGGGGTCCGCCTGAGTGTCGTCATCGTTTGCTGAGCGCATGAGTGTGTCGCGCTCAGTTAGCAGGCGCACATGTCGTGCTATTCTGGTCGTCGTGCGCGCATGATGGCCACGGCCACGCGCGAGTCCGCCGTGCCGTAGTAGAGCAGCCACTGCCCTCGGAACGGCACCAGCGCCTCCACGAACGTCGTGCCCTCCACGTACTGGCCTGTCTTTTCGTACGCCTCGGTCGGCCGGATGAAAGGTGCGTCGGTTCGATCGAGCAGTCGGATCGGGTTGGTGGCGTCGAAGAGCGCCTGTCCGCCGGTGTAGATGCGTCGCGGCAGCAAGGGGTCACCGTGTGTGCCGAGGTTCCCCGCGTTGTACAGCAGCACGATGCCGCGCGCGGTGAGGATGGCTGGTGGCCCCGCCTCCACCAGCCACGAATCGAAGTAGCCCGCGCGCGGCGAGAGCACCTTCAGCGCGCGGCCGCTGGCATCCTGGAGCGGCGTCCAGTTGATGAGATCATCGGACGTCGCGATCTGGATGTCGGGCACGTTGTAGTACATCCAGTACGTGCCGTTGACCTTCGTGGCGACGAGCCGGTCGCCGACCTGCCGCACGAGAATCGCCCCCGACTTCGTCTCGCTGCGGAGGAAGCGTCCATCCGCCGCCTTCGCGAAAGCGGGACCATGCTTCGTCCACGTGATGAGATCGGCGGACGTCGCGACGGCAAGTCGCGGCACGTCGCCGTTCCACTGCGTGTAGGTCAGGATGTATCGACCGTCCTCGCTCTCGACGAGTCGAGGATCTTCCACGCCGCCGGTCCACTCGTAGCGCGCCTGTGCATCGTGATCGGGCTGCAGCACGGGCAGCGCCCGGCGCGTGAATCGCAGCCCGTCGCTGCTCTCGGCGAGTCCCAGCCGCGACGTGTGTCCGCCGATCTGCGACACACCGGTCGCATCCTCGGCTCGGTAGAGCAGTATCACGCGGCCGTTGCGCACCACCGCCGCAGGATTGAAAGTCGCGTACGCCTCCCACTGCACGAGGCTGTCATTCATCGGCGAGCGCAGTGTGGCGATGGCGCTCGGCGAAATGACCGGATTCACCTCACCCGGCTTCTCGAATGGGCCGAACATCCACGGGCGTTGCTGCGCCGCAGCCGCTGAGCTGAACGACGCGAAGATGACCGCAACGGCTGCGGCAGGCAGGAGTGACGGGAGCGTGGGCATGATGGATGAAACCTGCTGCCGCGTCGCGAAATTTGCACGCGTCACTTGTCGCCTCTGGACGTGTTCACTGCCCGGTACGCGGAAGCGCTTGCGGGGCTGTTGCGTCACGCCCGCCACCGTGATGGGGCCGCCTTCGGGTGGCCCCGCTC
>JBBSCZ010000216.1:0-5436 GCA_038249795.1 Gemmatimonadales bacterium
CGCTGATGCTGTGGGTGAACCGGACCGGTGGGCCCCTCGATCTGGCGCGCGCACGCGCGGGCGGCGCCCCGCAGCACGACGCACCCGGGTGAGCCAGCGGCGTGGCAGGTCGACGACTACGGGGGCAGGGGGGCCGCTGCGCTGTGCCCCGCTGCTCGCGCTGATCGGGTTGCTTGCCGCACCGTCGGAGGCGCAGCGCGCGCCGACGGCATCTCGGCCGCCGCGGTTGGCGCCCTCTCTCAGAATGGACGCGATCGTCGGGCAGCACGCCGGAGTGCAGGTGGCGGGAGGCTTCGCGACCGCCGCAGCATACAACCTTCGTGTCGGCGTGGATGCGGGCATCGGTCTTCGCCGCCCCGACGGCGGTGCGCAGGCCGCCGGACGGGTGGATCTGCTGGCGCGCTGGCTGAGCGATCCGTTCCGGCGGTCGCGGCGGGCGCTGCATGCGGGCGGAGGCATCGGCGTGCTCTTCGAGCAGGGTGCTGCCCCGCGCCCGGTGGCGATCGTCACGGTGGGCGTGGAGGGCCGCAGTGACGGTCCATGGGTGCCCGGCGTCGAGGCAGGGCTGGGTGGCGGATTCCGCGTGGGATTCACGCTGCGTCGCTCCGCTGCCACACAGCGCTGACCACTCCCTTTCGGCATGGCCGGCTTCAGGTCGGCGTGCCGGTGTCCGAGACTCACGGTAGAGCTCGGTTTTGCCTCCTCCCTTCGGACCACCGCATCCGCCGCCACCCGATGGATTCCGCCACCGCATCGCCTGCATCCACCGCGAGCTCCGACGCGCTGTCGCGCGCCACGGCTCTGGCAAGCCGCGCCCGCGAACTGCGCCGCGCACAAGGCGAGGTGCAGGACATCACGTCGCGCGAAGTGCAGATGCTGGCGCGAACGGCCGCGTCGTTCTTCGACTCGATCCCGCTGCCCGAGTTCACCGCCTCGCTGCTGCCGCTGTCGGCACGCCAGCTCCGCCGCATGCGGCACCGGATTCTGCACCGCACGGTGCACACGACGTCGTCAGGGACCCTGATCCACGCCATGCTGCTCGGACGCGACGGCGTACTCCGCCTCTTCTCGGCCCGTACCGCTGATTCGCGCGACCTGCTGCGGAGCCTCGAGCCCGGACGACCGCTGCCATCGAGCGTGGTCCGCGACGTGGTGGAGTGGACCCCGACGCTGCGTGTCTCCGGCTTTCGTCCCTTCGAGATTCTCGAGAAGCTCTCGGGATCACTCGATGCCGTCGAGGCGCAGATCGCCGATGCGGAAGAGAAGGTGCAGGTGCAGAAGCAGGCCTTGGCCACCGGCGACCTGACCGCGCTGCTCCCCGGCCGCGCGGAGCGTGGCGCCCGGCCTCAGTCGTCTGCCGGTACGATCGAGGCAGAGCGCGATGCGGAGCTGAAGATGCTCGCCGCGTTCGATGCGGCCGACGTTGCCGAGGTGGTGCAGGTCGTCGATACGATTGCTGCAGTCGAGGCAATCGGTGTCGTCGAGCCACTCGATTTTCTCGACGAGGCCGCAATACTCGAAGTGTTGAAACCGCTCGACGCCGCGTCAGTTTCGGCGGCGCCCACGTCACTCTCCGCGCCGCCGAAGGCTGCAGCGCTGAATCCGTTCGACATCTTTGAAGCGGTCGAAGCGGTGGCTGCATCGACCGGCGTGCGCGCGGTCCACTCCGCGCCGCCGGTGCGCGCACCCGCACCGCCTTCCATCTCTGCCACGCCATTGCGCAGTGCAATCGATGTCGAGCCGGAGGAATGGGCCGAGCCCGCGCCGCCGCCTCCGCCGAGCATCGCTGCAGCGCGTAATTCGCTCTTCCCCGTGCTGCCCCCGCCGCGCTGACCGCTCAGCAACAGCAACTCTTTTCACGCGAAGGCGCGAAGCAACAAAGGATGCGAGGGCTCTGCGCGATCGCAGAGCTGTCAGCTGCTGACTCCTCTCCCACTATACGTCGGATAAGGGAGCTTTCTGACGTCAGGCAAATGTCGGGGCTCCGCGGAGAAGACGGGCGGCAATGGGAGTGCGCCCGTGAGAGGCTGTTCCCAAAAGCTGCTGCTCTCGATCCCTGAAACCGCGACTGCGGGTCAGAACAGTTCGCAGTTTACCGTTCAAAGTTCGCAGCCTGCAGCTTGCGCGGAGCCCTCCCAGCCTCCGCTGCTTCGCGCCTTCGCGTGAAAAGAGTTGCAGTCGCAGTTGCTGCCCGTACGGTCGAATGCACAAGGATCGGAACGCAGAACGCCCCTCGTACGTGAGTACGGGGGGCGCTTCGCGTGCGGCGGACACTACATCGATCAGGCCGGAACGGTCTCGGTCTCTTCCACGTCGACCATCTCGGCGCTCGACTCCGTGCCGATCTCCTCACCAACCAGCGCATCGATCGCGGCTGCATCGCTGGTCTCTTCCACCAGCGTCTCCGCCGGCGTGTCCTCGACTACTGCTGCAGCCTTGGGCGGCTGTACGAACCGCTCACCCAACTGGCGCAGGTCATTCACATCGGCGGGCTTCAGCTCCGGATACCGCTCGGCGAAGTAAGCCATCGTCTCGGTGAACCACTCCCCCTGATGATCAGGCGTGGCACTGATGACTTCACACCGCATGATCTGCTGGAACAACTCATCCCGCGCCTGCTCGAACGGGGTCGGCGGCGTCACAACGCGACGCTGTCGATTCTTTTTCGTCAAATTTGACCTCATTGGTTGCAACTGTAATGCTGGAAAACTAATCGGGCCGAGCCTGTTCTTCCAGCGAGATGGACAAATCGGTCATTCGTGCGACCCGCTCCATTATCAGCGCAGCAAGGGGCACCGGTCGTTCCAGCGGCAGGAGCCGCAAGGCACCGGGAATCCGAATTACCGGTGCGGCGGAGGGGGCCACCATCGGATCGTCCTCCCCCGTGACGCGCAGCGTGCCCGGATCGCTGACGGCCAGCGGCAGGGCGTCCGCTTCCTCTGCCACGGCCCGGGCGAGATCGAGCAGGTGTCGTGCCCCCTGGCTGCCCGTGTACGGCGCCGAAAAGCGCGCCACCAGCCGGTCCGGCATGGTCTCCGCCTCGGCGACGGCCGAACGGAGCACCGGGCCGAGCAGATCCACGACCCCGAGCGGCCGGCTCGAGATCTCCAGCAGCGCCGGACCCGTCTGTCCCCGGACGGCATCGATCTCCGGCCCCCCCGCCAGATCCTGCGGTGTCGGCGAGCAGAGGAGCATGTTGCCGACCCGCTCAGGCCGGATGGATGCGAGCCGCCGCACGATCACGCAGCCGAGATCCTGCCCCACCGCCACCACGCGGCTGATGCGCAACAGTGCCAGCGCCCGGTCGAGATATCGGGCCTGTGCCGAAATGGTGTACGGCCCTCCCACCGGACGGTCCGACTCGCCGAAGCCGAGGAGATCGGGCACGATCACCTGACATCCGCTGGCCAGCAAAATCGGGGCGACGTGCTGCCAGAGCGGCGCCGAGGTGGTGAAGCCGTGCACCAGCAACACCGCCGGTCCGCCATGGCCATAGCGCATGGCGTGCAGCGCTCCCGGGCCAACGGGGAGGCGGACGTAGTCCCCGTCTTGCGGGAAGTACGGCAGTACCGAGCGCGTATGCGGCAGCCGTCGCTGCGACGGCGTCACAGGAGAAAACGCGGGTGTGGCGATGACGGGCGGGCGCGGCACGACGGAAAGCTACCACGCGTGAAAAGCGGTGGATCTGCGTCGAATGAACTAGCGCGGCCCACCACTGTACACCTACCCTTGTGATGCGCTGCCGAGTCGGCTGGCGTGACGTGTGAAAAGGCCGCTCGGTGACGACGCACCGGGGGCGACTCGAAAACCAGACCGGGGAGCAGTAAATTGCCTCCCGCCACCGCCAAGGAAGACCCATCGTGAGCGCGAAGGTCCGCAAGACGTCCAGTAACACCGGCTTCATCGCCGCCCTCACGGGCATCGTACTCGCAGGCGGCGGGTTCATCTGGTGGAAGACCCAGCAGCCGCCGCCCCGCGCACCGATGGTGATGCCGACCTTTGCCGACTCGCTGCTCGCCACCAAGGCGCGAGGCTACACGGTCGGTTCGCCCGACGCGAAGGTCGAGATCATCGAGTTTGCCGACTACGAGTGCCCGGCCTGCGGCAACTTCGCGAACGTCACCGGCCCCGACGTGCGAAAGAACCTGGTCGAGACAGGGATGGTGCGGTACACGTTTTACGATTTCCCCTTGACCAACGCCCACCCGAACACCGTTCCGGCGTCGATGTCGGCGGCCTGTGCCGACGATCAGGGCAAATTCACCGGGATGCACGACGCGCTGTTCATGGGCCAGATCGAGTGGAACGGCATTGCGACCAGCAACCCGCGCAAGGTGATGTCCGGGTACGCCGAGAAGCTGGGGCTCGACATGGGCAAGTGGAATGCGTGCATGGATGCGGACACCCACCTGGAGCGGATCCGCGGCAACTACGCGCTCGGCATGACCATGCAGGTCCAGAGCACACCGACCTTCATCATCAACGGCCAGACCTATCCCGGCGCGCTGCCGTATGACGACCTGAAGAAGGCTGTTGATGGGGCGATTGCCGCCACGCTGCCGATTTCGGACGTCGTGCCGGCGAAGCCGTAGCACGTCGGGGCATATGCGAGTGAGAACAGCGGGGCGCACCGGTAACGGGCGCCCTGCTCTCGTATCGGCAACTTGAAGTTCTCACATTTTCGCCACAAAGCGCAACTCGTGTGACGTCCGGCCGATACTCTCGGACGAGACATCCGGCACCACCGCTGGCGTCGAGTGCCCAGCGCCGGTCAACGCCCGGTACACCCGGGCAGCCGTCTTTCATTCCCCTCCGCTTCCCCGCACCCGAGTTTTTGATGTCCGCCTCGGCGAGTACACCGTCAGTGCCGCACACCTCCGAAGAGCAGGATGCTGCACGCGACGTATGGATCGATCCGCGCCTCAGCGCACCGGCGCGCCTTGCCGCGCTCCGCGCCACCGGTCTGCTCGACGGTGCCAGCAACGCCGTGCTCGATCGCCTCACGCGACTCGTCACCCGGCTGCTCGGCGTCCCGATCGCGCTGGTCTCGCTGGTCGACGATCAGAAGCAGCATTTTCCGGGACTTGCCGGACTTGGAGGCTGGGCCGGTGAACAACGGTCCACGCCGATGTCGCACTCGTTCTGCCAGCATGTCGTGACCTCGGAGTCGATGCTCATCATCACCGACGCCTCGACGAATCCGCTGGTGAGCGAGAATGGGGCGCACACGGAGCTGGGCGTGGTGGCGTATGCCGGTGTGCCGCTGCTCAGCGGCGACGGGCACACCTACGGCGCGCTGTGCGCGATCGACAGCGTACCGGTGACCTGGACCGATGAGCAGCTGGCGATCCTCGAGGATCTCGCGTCAGCCGCCATGTCGGAGATCGAGCTGCGCGCCACCGTCCGAAGCCTGCTTAAAGCGCAGGTCAAGCTGCA
>JBBSCZ010000217.1:0-5397 GCA_038249795.1 Gemmatimonadales bacterium
CAGGCGCAGGTGGCGCGCCGAGATCGTCAGTTTCGCAAATGGCATGATGCGTAAGTACGCACAACATGGGGGGGAGTGGGGGGGGGGGGGGGGCGGGGGGGGGCGAACGGCCCCGCAGTCCTGCACGGACAGGGTGGGATTCGAACCCACGAAACCCTTTCGAGTTCACACGCTTTCCAGGCGTGCGCCTTCAACCGCTCGGCCACCTGTCCTGAGAGGGGAAACGGTCCCTCAGACGACATCCAGGTTTCGTGCTCAGCAAAGATTTCGCATAGACGGCGCCCGGACGGCGCGAGGGCAAGCTAGTCGAACCGGGGTCGAGGGGTCAGCCCCATGGGCGTCGCGTCGGTGAATGAGCCCCACGCTGGACCAGCCGCCGGGGGCTCTGCACGACCGCCATACCCTTGCCGGGAGGCCCGGCGGCCGGCCGGGGCCACCCTGCGCTGCGATCCGTCGCACATATGGCCCGACTGGCTGGGCGGCATGTTCGCGACCTCAAATTCATCACCCTGGTGCCGCTCGCCATACGTGGTCAGGAACCGCCCCGGGTTCTCCTCGATACGGTCGTAGCAAGTCACAGTATCCGCGACTGGACGGGTTTCGTGCACGGCCTGCGAAAACGCCCTCTCTCCAGCCTCGTTCTGCCCGACGATCACCGTCACTTCAGGCGCAATCTCGATAGGGCCCGAATCGTGGATCGACTTGGAGTTCGTGATCTGTGCGCGCGTGAGCTGCATGTGCGGACCGCGAAGGTGGGTGGCTCACCCTCCATCGCATGATCGAAATTAGGAGCGAGGCGGGCCGTACAGAGGAAAGACAGGCCCGCGAGAGCGTATCCGCAGGCATCAACAGCTCCCGCGTTCGCCGAAGAGGACACCCGTGCTCATTGACCCGCTAGAACACCACGATGCCGTTCGAGAGCGACAGCAGTTGCAGAGATTCGGTAAGGCTAGCTGCCAGACGGCCCTGACAGCTTGCCGCCGCCACGACAGCTACAGCCGCCGCCCGGGAGCACTGGCCGCGGCGCGACATACACACTAATTTACGTATCGTACACACTCCAGAGCTGCCAATGAGCGCCAAGACCACGAAGCAGACCGTGATCGAAAAGGTCAGACAGATGAAGCACGGCAAGTCCGGCAAGCGCACCTCGCGGCTCGGCCGAGGCATGGGCGCGGCGCAAGACGCGATGGGAGGCCAGGTTGTGAAAGTCCACGTCCCGCGGAAGACCAAGCAGGGGCACGAGCGCATGCAGCTCATGGTCGATCCCCGATTGCTCGATGCAGCTGTGGTGTCACTCGGGGCAAAGACAAAGTCGGAGGCCGTCAACGTCGCCCTGCGCAATGCCGCTGAGAACGCCGCGATCCTTCAGGGGCTCGATGATGCCATGGGCAGCATCCCGGACTTCCCGTACGTGGAGACCTGACCTGCGTGCCGCTGAGGGCGCTTGACACGAACGGCTATGTCGAGATCCTGCGCGGCGGAGCGCGGGCAGCGGCCATCCGGGCTGCGCTCGGCGCCGCCGGCACGGAACTCGTGGTGCTCATGCCGGTGATCGCAGAGGTGCTGCAGGGCGCGCGGTCCGCGAAAGAGGCCCACACGCTGCAGCAACGAATCGTCGATGCGGTACCGACGAGGCGGCGCCTGTTCGCCTCGCCATCCGAGTGGGCCGGCACGGGCCTGCGCGTGGCTGACATGCTGCGCGCGGGACACGATCCAAACGAGCTCAAGCAGCGGAGCTTCTGGCTCGATGTCCACATCGCTCACCTTTGCCGCTCGCGCGGCATCGTGCTGTGGACCGATGACGGGGATCACAAGCGCATCGAGCCATACGTCCATCATCGCGTCGAGCCGCTCCCGACGTCGCCTTCGTGACGCAGCGCTCCCGATTCGTCCGACGCGACGCAACACCCGCCTCTTGATCCGCTGGTGTCTCGTCTCAAGCAAATCGGTGACAGTGCACTCATTGCACGCGTTCAACGCTGCCGGTGACGATCGCCCGATACCCAACTATCGCATCGCTACGTGGCAATGAGTGCACTGTCACCGATACTTTTGCATCCACACATTCCCGCTGAGCGTCGATGCGAATGTGCCCGTGACGATGGTCGGCACACGACCCGAGCTCGCGAGCAGGTTCGCAGATGGCCGCGCGCGCCGACGAGGGCGGCATCACGTTCGTCGCGTTCACCGCCACGCCGAAGACGAAGACGCTGGAGTTGTTCGGCACGCGGCCCGATCCGACGCGGAAGCCGGCGCCCGACAACATCCCCGCCCCGTTCCACGTCTACTCCATGCGGCAGGCCATCGAGGAGGGGTTCATCCTCGACGTGCTGCAGAATTACACGCCGTACAAGCTGGCCTTCAAGCTGGCGCACGACGGCAAGGAGCTCGACGACACCGAGGTCGAACGCAGCGCCGCGATGAAGGGCATCATGGGCTGGGTGCGGCTCCATCCGTACAACATCGCGCAGAAGGTCGAGATCGTCGTCGAGCATTTCCGCACCTGGGTGTCACCGCTGCTTGGCGGCAAGGCGAAGGCCATGGTGGTCGTCGGCAGCCGGAAGGAAGCGGTTCGCTGGCAGCTCGCCATCGAGGCGTACATCGCCGACAAGCAGTATGCGATGAAGACGCTGGTCGCGTTCTCCGGCGAGGTCAACGACCCGGACTCCGGTCCGGAGCCGTTCACGGAACACAGCAAAACCCTCAATCCCGCGTTGCAGGGCCGCGACATCCGCGAGGCGTTCAAAGGCGACGAATACCAGATTCTGCTGGTCGCCAACAAGGTCCAGACGGGGTTCGATCAGCCGTTGCTCTGTGGCATGTACGTCGACAAGCGACTGGCTGGTATCCAGGCCGTGCAGACGTTGTCGCGCCTGAATCGCGCGTACAAGCGCGATGGCGTGGCGAAGGACACCACGTACGTCGTGGATTTCGTGAACGAGCCAGAGGAGGTGCTGGCGGCGTTCCGGCAGTATTACACGACCGCCGAACTCTCGGCGACCACGGATCCGAATCTGATCTTCGCCCTCCGCGCGAAGCTCGACACCGCAGAGCATTACGACGAATTCGAGGTGGCGCGGGTCGCCGCCGTGGAACTCGACCCGACGGCGAAACAGAGCGCGCTGATCGCCGCGCTGACGCCCGTGGCAGACCGGATCGTGAAGCGATACGGGGCCGCACCCGCGGCCTTCCGCGCCGCCACGGCGGCGGGCGACACCACCGCCGCCGACGCCGCCACGGCCACCATGGACGCCCTGGCGCTGTTCAAGGGTGACATGGGGGCCTACGTCCGCCTCTCCATCTTCCTGTCGCAGATCTTCAACTACGGCGATCCGGCCATCGAGAAGCGGGCGCTGTTCTACAAGCGCTTGCTGCCGCTGCTGGAGTTCGGGCGGGAGCGCGAGGGCATCGACCTGTCGAAGGTGGTGATGACCCACCACACGCTGAAGAAGCGTGGCGGGCAGTCGATGGACATGGGGTCGGGCGATGCCTCGAAGCTGGCGCCCGTCACCGAGGCCGGCAGCGGCAGCGTGCAGGCGCAGGAGAAGGCGCGCCTGGCGGAGATCATCGAGAAGGTGAACGACCTGTTCACGGGCGAACTGTCCGACGACGACAAACTCGTGTACGTGAACAGCGTCATCAAAGGCAAGCTGCTGGAATCGAAGACTCTGCAGCAGCAGGCGGCGAACAACTCGAATGAGCAGTTCCGGAATTCACCGGACCTCGATCATGCGGTGACGCAGGCGATCATGGGGGCGTACGACGCACATCAGGCGATGAGTACGCAGGCGTTGAATTCGGCGGCGGTGCAGAAGACGATCAAGGATATTCTGCTGAACTTCGCGGGGCTGTATGAAGGGCTGCGGGGTGCTGCAGAGTCATAGCCAACGCATGCGTCTCGTCGAGGAGCAACATGCCCGGCGTCACCCGAAATCGACTCAAAGTGCCGGGCCACGCCTGACGTGCAAAGCGCCCATCGATTCAGGCGGAGCCCAGCCAGTGAACAGCGAAGCGACACCCTTACGCTTCATCCGCCGAAGCAAGCGCCCGATCTGCGAGGCGACCTCACCGTGAAACAAACCGGGCGCCACCGCCATCACAGCGAAGCGCCCGGATCACAATTCCTTCGAGACTGCACGGACAGGGTGGGATTCGAACCCACGGTACCGTTGCCGGTACGCCGGTTTTCGAGACCGGTTCCTTCAACCACTCGGACACCCGTCCAACTGACAAACAACCAACCTAGCCTTTGATTCTAGGCACTTTCGGCCACGGGGTCAACGGATGGGGTTGCACCCGGCTCCAGCCGGCGTGCCGCAAAGAACGTCCGCAGGAGCCCGCCGGCCTCCTCCTCGAGCACCCCACCGGCCACCTCGGGCCGATGATTGAGCTTCGGATGCCGCAGCACGTCGCCGACCGAGCCCGCCATGCCAGCCTTCGGATCCCACGCCGCGAACACCACCCGGTCCACCCGAGCCAGCACGATCGCCCCGGCACACATCGCACAGGGCTCGAGCGTCACGTAGAGCGTGCAGCCCTCGAGCCGGTCCGTGCCGAGCACACGGACAGCGTCACGCAGCGCGCGCACCTCCGCATGCTGCATCGCATCGCACTCGGCACGCATCGCATTGGCCCCGACGGAGACCAGCACTCCGTCACGCACGACGCACGCGCCGACCGGCACCTCACCCGCCATACCGGCCCGCGCCGCCTGTGACAGTGCCTCGCGCATCCATTGCTCATCACCTGGACGCGCAAAGCCACTCACTCGCCAACCTCGACCGGTTCAGGCGTTCCCACCCGTTCCGGCGCATCCACCACTGCCTTCGGCTGCGGCGTGAAGATCAGCCGATTCCCCTCCCCCGGCGTCGCCACGATGGTATCGCCGTCGTGCAGCGTGCCATCCAGCAGCGCCAGCGCCAACGGGTTCTGCACCATGCGTTGAATCGTCCGCTTCAGGGGCCGCGCACCGAAGGCCGAATCGTAGCCTTCGCCGACCAGCATCTTCTTGGCCTCGGGCGTGAGCGTGAGCGTGAGCTTCCGCTGACCGAGCATGCCCTCGAGCTTCTCGAGCTGCAGGTCCACGATCTGCGCGATCTGCTCCTCACCGAGCGGGCGGAACACCACCACTTCGTCGATGCGATTGAGGAACTCGGGCCGGAATTGCTGACGCAGCATGCCGAGCACCTGCGTCTCCACCAGCGCCCAGTCGTCGTGATGCCGCTCGAGAATGACGTGGCTGCCGATGTTGCTGGTGAGGATCACGACGGTATTGCGGAAATCGACGGTGCGGCCCTGCGAATCGGTCAGGCGACCATCGTCCAGCAGCTGCAGCAACACGTTGAACACATCGGGGTGCGCCTTCTCGATCTCGTCGAACAGCAGCACCGAGTA
>JBBSCZ010000218.1:0-5377 GCA_038249795.1 Gemmatimonadales bacterium
ACGCATCGAGAAGGGAGAAAACGGTCGCCGCGCGTCAGGAACGGCACCGCTGGTGTTGCAGATCGAGCAGCTCGGTCATCGCCCCTGCGGCGCACTGCCCGACGATGCCGCGCTGGTGCGCATCGCCGAACGGGAGACACGTGCCATCGGCGGCAGGCCCCGCCTCGCCACGGGCAGCACCGATGCGAGCGTGCCGATCTCACTGGGCATCCCCGCCATCGCGATCGGCGCCGGCGGCAGTGGCGGTGCCATGCACACGCCGGCCGAGTGGTACGATGACACGCACGGCACGCGCGGCCTGCAGCGTGCGCTCCGCATCGTCGTGGCAGCGGCCGGAGTCCGCTGACGATGATCACGCGACAGCCACGAAAAGTCGGCGGCGCGTGAACACCGGTCAGATCGGCATGAATCTCACGATGCGCTGCATTCCGAGTTGTCGCCCAGCGTCGTGCTGCCGGTGATGCCGTTCAGGAGCACGGCGTTGCCGATCATCGAGTCGTGCAGCGCGCTGCCGGTGATCACGCAGTCGTCGCCGACGACGCTGTCGCGGATCGTGGAGCCGATGATCCGTGTGCCCTTGCCGATGGAGACATTCGGGCCGATGGTCGCATCGGTGGCGGTGACGCCATCCTCGATGTAGACCGGCTCGATGATGGTGGCGCCGGAGAAACCCTCGGGTACGCGCGCCAGACCACGCGTCTCGAGCATCGCCTGGTTGGTCTGCAGCAACGTATCGAGCTTGCCGGCGTCGTACCATCCATCGACGTCCACGACGCGGATCTTCGCGCCATGCTCGATCATGTACTGAAAGGCGTCGGTCAGATAGTACTCACCCTTGTTGGCCGGCTGCGCGAGCACGTAGGCGATCGCCTCGGCCAGCAGCTGCCAGTTGCGGATGTAGTACAGGCCGATGTTGGCGCGCTTCGAGACCGGGGTGCTCGGCTTCTCGACGATCTTCGTCATGTAGCCAGCGGCGTCGGTGACCACCACGCCGAAGCGCTGGTAGTCCTCCACTTCCTTGACCCAGATGATGCCGTCTTCGGTGCCGCTGTTGACGATGGAGAGGTCGGTGTCGAAAATCGTGTCGACGAAGATGATGAGCACCGGACCATCCACATGCGGCATCGCGAGGTTCACGGCACCGGCGGTGCCATCCTGCACGGCCTGCTCGATGAACACACTTGGCACCGGCCAGGTGGAGCGGACGTAGCTCTCGACCTTCTCCTTCAGATGACCGGTGATGTAGACCACCTGTTCGACGTTGCCAAGCTTCATCACATCGTCCATCACGTAGCTCATCACCGGACGGCCGGCGACCTTGAGCATCGGCTTCGGCACGAGATGCGTGTGCGGGCGCAGACGCGTCCCTTTGCCAGCGAGCGGAATTATGACCTTCATGATCTTCAGAAGACTGTAGGGTGGCCAGTCACGAATACAAAACGTCGAAAGCACGCGACGATCACAGCACAGCGGTGCAATTTCTGTGCAACCACAGACACCAGCGGGCCAGAATTGGCCAAGGCGCCCAGGTGGCAAGGCAGACTGTCGAAGCCGCAGCAGCGCTGCGGCAAGACCGTCCAACGCCGCCAACGGGGATGCCGCGGCCGATTATGGCGCGCTGGTCCCGGCGCGGCCGTATTTGTCGGTCAGCCTGACCACGTCATCAAGATCGGGCGTCGAGACCTCGAGCACGTCGCAATCGGTCACGGCCTCCATCTGATGCACCGTGCCGGGCGTGATGCGGTAGCTCTGCCCCTGCTTCAGATGGACGTCGGTGAGCACGTCGTCGATCTGCACGCGGTACAGCAGGTGCCCGCTGAGGAGGTGCACGGTCTCGTCCTTCACATTGTGATACTGAACGCTGAGCGCCTCACCTGCCTTGATGTGCAGGATCTTGCCGCAGTAGCGGTCGGTCAGCGCCCAGATCGTTTCGTGTCCCCACGGCTTCGGGACGGTTCGAATGTCGACAGGTCCACTCATATGCACAGTTCCGTTCGGGTCTAGGGAGTCAACGGCGGCCATTGCTGGCTGCCGGCGCGCACGTCGTCCGTCAGTCCGAGTGGATCGAGACGCACGAGGTCGGGCTTCTCAGGGGTCGTGATCGTGATCCGCTGATCGTCACGCGTGACATCGCCTCGCACGAATGTCCACCCGGCCGCGTTGCGGACCCCCACCGGCATCGGGTGCCGGTATGCTCCAACACGAACCAGTCGGGCCGTGGTCACCCATTCGTTCGGCTTCTTCTGTGAGGTCGAAACCTCCGAGAGGGTGTACCGCACCTCACCGGCGGTGTCCAGCCACTGGTCGAAGAACCAGCCCATCGGGCGCCCCACGCTGCGCTCGACGCTTTTCTGCATGGCCACGCGGTCCACGTGCTTCAGCGCCCAACGGCTGTAGTAGTCCTGCAGAAAGTCGCTGAAGTTCGCATCGCCGATTGCGTCGCGCAGCGCACCGTACATCTGCTCGGCGCGGCTGTACACCATCGCGTTATAGACATTGAACGTGAGGAAGAAGTGGGCATTGGTGCTCAGCGGCTCGGCATCGGCAATGAACTTTGCCCGCTGCTGCAGCGCCGCCGCCGACGGCAGCGGTGCCATCCAGCGAGGGTCGCGCGAAAGGGCGTTCGCTGCCCGCTCCTGTGACGTGTCGCCGAGCCGCCATGCGGTCTGGTAGCTCGTCAGCCCCTCATCCATCCACCCCGAGCGCCACTCGTTATTGGCGAGAATGCCGTAGGTGAAGATGTGCCCGCCCTCGTGCAAAATGAGTTCGAACGACGCGCTGCCGTTGTGCATCACCATCGGAAATTCCGTACCGCCGCCATCGAGGCGGTGCACGGCGCTCATCTGCGGATAGGCGTACGGCCCGTAAATCTGCTCCAGCCACTTCAGCGCATCGATGATGCGCTGCACCACCACGCCGCGTCCCCAGGTACTGTCGCCGGCGGGACGATAGAGTGCATGAACGGCCACGGTATCCCAGATGCGGTAATGGGGACTGCTGCGCGGCTTTTGCCGCACGTAGAAGCCCCCTTCGTACCGATAGTCGGGATCCGTGCTCCAGACGAAATGGTGCACGTTCTTCGCTTCGAAGACCACGGTGCGCATTGACGCAGGCGCCGCCGGGGCAGCAGCCGACGACGGGGCGCCATATGCAGTGCGCTGGAGCATCGCGACGCCAGCACCGCGCTTCGCCCGCTCCCAGCCAGGATCGCCGGACACCGGCACGCCGGTGGCGCTCACCACCTGATCCTCGGCCAGCGTCAGCGCCACGCGGAAGTCACCGAACTCGCCGTACAGTTCACCCGCCGGCACGAGCGCGTTCTGCTGCCAGCCGCCGCGATCGTACACGGCCACCTTGGGATACCATTGCGCGAGATCGAAATGCCGCCCCTTCCGTCCCTGCCGGCGCAAGGTCGTGCTGGGACGAGCCTCCCATGCAAACGCCACCGTGACCGACTGTCCGGGGCGCAGCGGCTTGGGGAGCGTGAAGCGGGCGACCGTGCTGTCGGGGGCACCGGGATAGTCGACCTCCACCGGCACGCCATCCACAATGGGCCTCGCCGTGAAGCGCTCGTAGCCGTACGCTGGATCCTCGAGATCCGAGAAGCGGCGCCGACCCGCGCGCTCGTCGGCATCACTCCACTTGGAGTAGGGCCGGAACGCGTTCAGGTACTGGTGCACGTACATCTCGGTCAGGACGTCTGGCGAGTTGTTCGTATACCGGAGCGTTCCCGAGGCGACGACGGCCTGACGGGATTCGTCGAGCCGCGCAGTGATGTCGTAATTGGCGCGCTGCTGCCAATAACCGACTGTGTCACCCGTAGCAGGAGACGAACCGCTACTCTGGGCCTGTGCAAACGTCGGCAAGCAGGCAGTGGCGGCGAACAGCAGCGCGAACGAAGCAGGTCGCATCGACGGAATGGGGAGAGGCGGTGAGGGGACCCTCCACGGCTCTACCCGGTGAACCGGGCGGAGCCGCGCGTCGATCGTGAGTCTAAGCGGTCAGCGCGCCTGCTGCATGAGACGGGACTTCAGCACACCCAGGCGACGGCGCACCGAGCCATCCTTGACGTAGTCACCGACGCGCACGATCACACCGCCGACGATGTCGGGGTTGATGCGCACATGCGGCACTGCGGTGCGGCCGAGCGTCTTGCTGAGCGAGGCGGCGATGGCCTCGACCTCACCCGGCTGCGGCTCCCGTGCCAGCGTGATCTCGGCGCGGACGCGGCCGAGACGCTCGTCCACCAGCGCCGCGTACTCGGTGGCGATGACAGGGATCAGCATCTGCCGGCGATTGGTGACCAACGCTGCGAGATAGCGCACCATCAGTCGCGGCATGCGATCCTGAAACGCCTTCACCAGAATCGCGTTCTTGGCAGTCACCGGTGTGCGTGGCGACTCGAGGAAGCGGCGCACCTTCACATCGTGCTCCACCAGGTGCGCGACGTCGTCGAGCAGGCGGCCCCACCCGTCGAGATCCTCGGCACGAGTGGCCAGCGTGACCAGGACCTCGGCGTAGTTGCGGGCGATTGTCGTATCGCGCATCAGCGCGTGCCCTTCGGCGCTTCGAGGCCGGCCAGGAACGACTCGACCAGTGAACGATCCGTGGCGCTGTCGAGATTACGACCGATCACCTTGCTGGCACCGGAGATCGCCAGATCCACCGCTTCGCGACGCAGTTCGACGATGGCATTGTCCTTCTCGGCCTGCATCTCGCGGCGCGCGCGGTCGAGCATGTCGGCGCCTTCCGCCTTCACCTTCTCGAGCATCTCCGCGCGTAAAGCCTCGGCGGCTGCGCGGCCATCATTCAGCGCCTTCTGCATCTCGCCACGGGCCTCGACCAGCGCCTTCTGCTGCTCGGCGAGCAGAATGGCGGCCGCATCGCGGTCACGCTTTGCATCACCCAGCGCCTTTTCGAGAGCCGCCTCGCGTGCCTCGACCGCTGCCAGCAGCGGCTTGTAGGCGAACTTCGACAGCACCACCAGCAGGAACACGAAGATGATCAGGGTCCAGAACATCAGACCCGCCTTCGGATCGAGCAGATTCGTGCTCTCGCCAGCGGCATGCGCTTCCTGCGCGAGCAGCGACGTCGCAGAAGCGAGAGACAGGGACAGGGTGAGGAGAGTGCGGCGCATGGAAGGCAGAAGCAGAGAGTGAAAAGCCCGGCGCAGGGAGGGAACGGCGGTCACCGTTCCCTCCCTGTCGGGCGGACAGACTTAGAACGTGATCTTGCCGGCGATCTGGAAGCCGATGACGGCGCCGAACAGCGCGACACCTTCGATCAGGGCGGCCAGGATGAGGGCAGCGGTCTGGATGCGACCAGCGGCTTCCGGCTGACGGGCCATGCCTTCGACGGCGCGGCCACCGATGTTGCC
>JBBSCZ010000219.1:0-5363 GCA_038249795.1 Gemmatimonadales bacterium
AGGATCGTAGCTCGACACGATGCGCTGCAGCCGCTCCACGCGCTCGGCGCGATCACGCAGCGTACCGAAGTAGAACGCCACCACGTCGCGGCCATCGAGTGTGAGGAAGGCGATCTTTTCCGCGCCGCTGGCCAGTGGCGTGCCACGCAGCTGCAGGGTGCGGCCGTCAGTTGTCTGCACTGTCACCGATGCCGCGCGCGCCGTGCCCGCGCTCACGCCGCACCCGCCGCACGCCAGGCCAGCAGCAGCGTGCGGTCATCCACTTCACCGCGCTGCTCGAACGACATCCATTGCAGCAACGCACCCGCATCGTTCAGCACCGGGCCCGTCACCGGCTGTTTCGCCGTGCCGATGGGCTCCGCAGTGCCTCTGCTCCACTGCGACATCAGTGCCGCACCACTCTGCTCGAGCGGATGGAAGGGATCGTCGATACCGTCGGTCATCAGCGCGATCAGCTGCACCTCCGCGGCATCGACCTGACGCAGCGCAGCGGCCTGCGTCATGGCGCAGGCATCGGGCACGAAGCAGGTCACCTCACCGGCCCACGCCGTCTCACGCTGCGCGCCCACACGCAGCACCGAGCCATCGCGGCGTTGCACCAGCACCGCACCATCACCCACCTGTGACACCAGCATCAGGTCACCAAGGATCGCGACGAGGATGATGGTGGTGCGCATGGCGGCGGGCGACACGTCGGCGGCCGTGGCCAGTTCGTGAAGGCGCAACGCGGCGTCGTGCACCGCATGCGCCATGGCCGTGCCAAGTCGTGACGCTGCAGCGGTGTTCGCACTGTCGGCAGCGTAGCGCGCCGCGGTGCGGTTCACGGCCATCTCGGCGGTGACCGCCGCACCGATGCGGCTCAATGCACTGCTGCCGGCTCCATCGGCAACGGCCAGCAGCAGCAGGTCGCCATCGGCATGCACTGCCATGGCGTCGTCGCGATGGTCACCGCGATGCGCATGCGAGCGCCCGCGCACGCTTGCCCCCAACACCTGCCACGGGGCATGCGCGCTCGCCAGCACCATCGGCTCGGCGGCGCCGGCGGCGACCAGTGATGCATCCAGCAGCGGGAGCAGCGGCGCGGGGCACCATTCCATCTCCGCCTCGCGCGCCATCCACGACGCGGGCACCGGCACTGGCTCGGGGATCAGCGCCGGTGTGACTTCCGTTTCGTCTGGCACTCGTCAGGGAATGATCGTGATGCCCGGCGGCGGCGGCGGCAGCGTGATCGCGCCACCGTCACCCACCGAACCCACCTTCGCGCTGGTCGTCTTCACGCTAGCCGAGACGAACTTGAAGAAGGCGCGGAAGGCGTCGGGCGACATGTCGCGCATCTGGATCACCGTGTCGGTGGTCTCACGCAGCGCCACCAGGTCGGCATGATCGCCGCACGCCACTGCGATGATGTTCGCGGGACGGCGCGCGCGCAGCTGGCCGGCGTACTCGGGCCAGCCGGTATCGGTCGGGGCGCCATCGCTGAGGATGAACACCAGCGGGCGCCAGTCACCCTTCTGATCGGCGGTGGTGCGCACCACCTCCATCTCGAAGCACTCCAGCAGCACACGCAGCGCGTCGCCGTAGTTCGTCTGTCCGTCGGCCTGCATCTCCGGAGGGATGAAACTGCTCACCTCGGTCAGCGGCACCACCTGGATCGCGACGTCGGCGAACGTGATCACACTGAGGTAGGCGCTCTCGACGGCCTGCGGATCGGTCAGCAGGTCGCGATGCAGCTGGCGAATGCCTGCCTTGACGCTTTCCACCGGCGTACCACGCATGGAGCCGGAGACATCGGCGAGGATATAGACGGGAAGACGGCGCAGCGACACGAAGACTCCGGAAACGGGTGCGGGACGCGCGGACAGCGCGACACTCCGCAATCGTAACACCCCAGAGTGCGCTGTCGTTTCGCCGCCCCGCTCGGCGCAGTGCGGTCGAAGCGGCTCACGTCAGCCTTAGGCAGGGGTACGGCCAAGCTTCTCGGCGATCTTGCGGCCCAGAACGGTACTGCTGAAGGGCTTGGCGATGAAGTCGGTTTCGAGCCTGAATCCGGCAGCCTCCTCCTGCGCCCCCTCGGGGTAGCCCGACATGTACAGCACCGGCACCGTCAGTCGGCGCTGCCGAAGCTGTATCCCGCTCATTCCCGGCATCATGACGTCGGTGAGCAGCAGGTCGACGCTTCCCGCGTGCTGCTCGGCCAGCCGGAGTGCCTGCTGCCCGTCGGGAGCGAGCAGCACGGTGTGCCCGATCCGCTCGAGCATCCGGGCAACGACCGTGCGGGTACCGTCGTCATCTTCGGCGATGAGGATGGTTGCGCCGGCCCCTGCCGCACGGCGGCAGTTCCCGGCACTGCGGTGGTTACCGCCGGCCAGCTTACCCACCGCCTCGAGACGTTCGGCGTGCGTGAGCCGCCCTTCCGCCGCGGGATAGGCCACCGGTACGCTGCAGTGGACAGCCAACGCCTCAGCCTGCGAATGTGTACCACTTCACAGAGCCGCAGTTTCCGGCGGCTTCTCCACTCCGATCGCGCCACCGTGGCGCCCCCACACTGGCGTCATGACCTCGGCCGGATCCAGCACCGGTCCACCCGTCGACGATACGGCCGACGAGCCCGGACTGGTGCTGCAGGTACAGCAGGGCGACAGTACGGCCTATGCCGTACTGGTACGGCGCCACCTTCCGCGGGCGCAGCGGATCGCGTGGCGCATGCTGCGGCATCGCGAGGATGCCGAGGATGCGGTGCAGGATGCATTTCTGCGGGCACTGGAGCGGATCGATCAATGTGATGCCGCGCGGCCATTCGGGCCTTGGTTCTTCCGGATCGTGGCCACGACGGCCATCAACCGGCACCGCTCGGCGAAGCGGCGCGAGACCGAGGAGTTGTCGGAGGCGGAGGTGAGCGAGGCGGTGAGCCCGATGGATGCCGCCGTGCATGGTGTTTTGCGTAACGAGGTGGATGCGGCCCTTCGCACTCTCCCTCCAATGCAAAGGCAGCTGATCGAGCTGGTGACGTTCGAGGAGTTCACGCCCACGGAAGCGGCCGGAGTGCTGGAAATTCCGGCGGGCACGGCACGATGGCACTTGCACGAGGCGCGCAAGGCGCTGCGAACACAGCTGCAGCCCTGGCTTGATGACGGTGGAGACGAGGAGCAATGATGGACGATCCGATGGACCGTACGACCGACCGGCCGGACCCGGCACTCGACGCGCTGCTGCGACAGCAGGCGCGCCCGGTGCCGGTGGTGGCGCTCGGTGATCTCGAGGCACGGATCCTCGCGGCAGCGGCGTTTCCGCTGGCAGCGCGACGCCGCAGCGCGCGTGTCACGCTGGCCGACACGCTCGCGGCCTGGGGACGGGTGGCACTGCCGCTCGCCGCCGCCGCTGCCATCGCCGCCGTGGCCTACGTGTCGCGCATGGAGACCAACATCTGGGCCGACGCCGAGCTGCGGAATAGTGACCCGGCAGCGCTGCTCAGCGCGCTCGAAGGCGATGACGGCAGTGACCTGGCGCATCACCTCATCGGCAGCGATGCGGTGATGGGCAGCGCGATCACGACGGACTCGCGATGACGCTACCGCGTTCTCGGCTGATGGCCGTATTGACGGTGCTGGCGATGCTCGCCATCGGCGTGGCGGCGGGTATCGCCGTCGAGCGCACGGTGCTGCACCGGAAATTCGACGCCGCACGCGGAGGACGATCGGGCAGTCGCGGTGGAGGCGGGCCGTTCGGTGTGATGACGGAGCCGATGGACACGGCGAGTCGAAACCTCATGCGGGCCCGTATCGTGAAGCGCATCACCGAGGATCTCACACTCACGGCGTCGCAGACCATGGCCGTGGACCGCATCTTCGCACGCCGCGAACTGGAACTCGACTCGCTCCGTGCGCGCGTGGGTCCGCAACTCGATTCGCTGCGGGACAACATGCGCGCGTCGATCGATTCGGTGCTCACGGCGGAGCAGCGCGTGAAGTTCGCCGAGGCGCGCAAGCGCATGGATGCGCGACGCCGAGCCGAAGAAACTCGCGATCGCGAGGAACGTGACCAGCGCGGGCAGGACGGGTCGCGCTGAGTCAGCGGCGCTGATGTGGCATGTCGATGATCAGCGACCGGATTCGATGCGCAGAAATCGCGTCCAGTTATCGGGATCGTCCTGGATTGCATCGCTCAGCACCGTGAGGCCGTAACGCTCGGCAGCCCCCTTGCTGGCGACCGCGGCCATAGTCGGATCCCCTCGCTCGCTGACCATCTTCGCGGCGCCTGCCGTATCGAAGAACGGCTCCACCACGGCGCCGAACGCCTGCAGAAAGCGACGGCACTGCTGCAGCGCGACCGGATGACTGGTAATCACCTTCACCTGCTCGAGCGTGCTGCCGGGGATCCCGAGCAGCGCGTGCACCACCGCGATCTCGGTGGTGTCACCGATCATCAGGCCGTCGCTGAAGTCATCCAGCGCATCGAGCGCACTCTGGATCGGGCCGACCACCATGTTCTCCACCGGCAGCACGGCACCGTCGGCGTCACCATGACGCACGGCAGCGAGCATGGTCGAGAAGCTCTCACACGGCACAGTCGTGACGTCACTGCCCCAGAAGGCACGGATCGCATCTTCGCTGAACGCACCAGGAGCCCCCTGGAAAGCGATGCGGAGCGGTGGAGTCGACATGCCTCAATCTATGTCCCGCGTCTGTGCTGGCGGCAACGAGGTGCCCCCGGCAAGCCGTCGCTCACCGGGGGCTGAACGTGCTTCAGGGCCCACCCGCCCTTCCACACGAAATGACTCGTTGTCGCTGCCGGACCATTGCTGGTCCTGGGATCCTGCCCTGTCTGCCGCCTGTCCGGGTGGGAGCCAAGCGGGTCGAACCAGATCCTGTCAGCCAACTCATGCATGAGACGCGCGGTCGGCTGACAGGTCACAACACCACGGCGGCAGTCGCGGGCGAAACGAAACTGCCCACCATGCCGGAGTTCCGGCATGGTGGGCAGGCACTGTATTCGCTCACGCGCAAGATTGCTCAGGATGCCACGTCAGGGCGCGGACTGGGTCGGGTCGTCCCTGATCACATCGTCGTCCACCGGCGGCTCGTCTTCACTGCCACCGCGAAAGCCATCGGCCATGTGCTGATCGGACTTGTTGTCGAACAGCGCCACCAGATCCTCATCGGTACCGCTCGCACGACCGGTCAACTCCTCCGGCAGCGGTACGCGTCCCTCGAGTTCGGTGTTCTCGGGACGATGTGTGCCACCGTCGGCGTGACGCTGTTCGAGGTCTTTCACTTTGCGGGCGTCCGGTGTCTCTGCCATGTCACTGCCTCTGCGGATGATGAAGGTGGATGGCGTAAATGCTATGCCACCTTCGTGCCGCAGAT
>JBBSCZ010000220.1:0-5362 GCA_038249795.1 Gemmatimonadales bacterium
CCTCGACCGCCTGGCCGAAAGTGCGGCCGAGATTGCGCTGGTGTTCCTGAGCATCGTGCTGGTGACCGGGCCGCTCTGGGCGAAGCCGATCTGGGGCGCCTGGTGGACGTGGGATGCGCGGTTGACGAGCACGCTCTTCCTCTGGTTCATCCTGCTGGGCTACACGGTGCTGCGCGGTGCCATCGAGGACCGACAGCAGCGGGCCCGCTACTCGGCGGTGCTGGGTATTCTCGCCTCGTTGCTGGTGCCATTCATTCACCTCAGCGTGCGGCTGTTCCGGACCATGCATCCGCAGCCGATCGTGCTGACGCCGGACAAGCCGAAGCTGTCGCCCGAGATGGGTCTCACGCTGTCGCTGGCATCCGTGGCGTTCATGGTGCTGTTCGTGGCATTGCTGCGCGCACGACTGAAGTACGCAGCGTTGCGGGACCGGGTCGAGGCGCTCGAAATGGGAGAGGCATGATGCCCGACAATGCCGGCTACATGTTCGCGGCCTACGTCGCTGCGGCGGCGGTCTTCGGTGGCTACGTGCTCTCGCTGGTGCTGCGGGCACGGGCGATGTCCACTCGCGGCGACGCGATCGACACCGTCACGCGTTCGTGATGTGCGGCCTGTCACCGATGCCGGCTCGTTGATGCTGGCTGCGGCGATCACTGCGGAGCAGCCGCTGTCGGGTGCGACGGTGGTGGTGACTCGTGCGGTCGCGCGCGCCGAAGAGCTGGTGGCTCCGCTGGAGGCGTTGGGGGCGCAGGTGCTCACCTATGCAGCCACGCGCATCGTAGCACGTGACGTGACCGGATTGCATCGTGCAGTGCAGGCGCTGGCGCGCTACGACTGGGTGGTATTCACCAGCGCCATCAGTGTGACCATGACGTTCGACGCGAGCGAATCGGTGGGCGTGGTGGCAGACGACTGGAAGCATACGCGCGTCGCGGTGGTGGGCAGTGCCACGGCGGCAGCGGTGCGGGCCCGCGGCGTGGAGCCGACGCTGGTGCCGGAGCGCTTCGTGGCCGAAGGGATGCTGGAAGCGTTCGCGGTGCAGGGAGTGCAGGGCACGACGATGCTGTATCCCGCCGCCGCCGGTGCCCGACGCGTGCTGGTTGACGGCCTGCGCGCGATGGGTGCGACCGTGGATCAGGTGGATGCATACGACACCATCGCGACCGACGAAGACGTGGCCAAGGTGTTCGCGGCGTTGCGGGATGGGCAGGTGCATGCCGTGACGTTCACCGCCAGCAGCGCGGTCGATGCGTGGGCGGCGGCGATGGGCGCGGCGTGCCAGATGGCCGAGGTCGTGTCGATCGGTCCCGTGACGACACAGGCCGCGCGCGCTGCCGGCATGCGGGTGGCGGCAGAAGCGATGCCGTCCACCATGGAAGGGCTCGTGGACGCCGTGGTGCGCGCCGTGCGCGCGCAACGTGACCGACATCATCACCAGACACTTTTTTCATGACAGCAGCACTGCGAACGCTGAAGATCGGCACCCGCTCCTCAGCCCTGGCCCTCGCGCAGGCGCACACGGTGCAGGCGGAACTCCTCGCGCACGGCGTCTCGAGCGAATTGGTCACCTACACCACCATCGGTGACCGCCGTCTCGACGTGGCACTGACGGCGATCGGCAGCAAGGGACTGTTCACCGAGGAACTCGAGCACGATCTCCGCTCCGGCGTGACGGACCTCTGCGTGCACTCGCTGAAGGATCTGCCGACCGAGGAGCCCGATGGCCTGCGCGTGGTGGCGCAGCTGGCGCGCGAGGATTCACGCGATGCACTGGTGGTGCGCGACGACGTGCCGGGCGCGCTGCTGCACGAGCTGCCGCACGGTGCGATCATCGGCACCAGTAGCCTGCGCCGTCGCGCACAGCTGAAGGCGCTGCGGCCCGATTGCACGGTGGTCGACCTGCGCGGCAACGTCGGCACGCGCCTCTCGAAGATGGACAAGGGGCTCTGTCACGCCGCGATTCTCGCCGCCGCCGGCCTCAATCGCCTCGGCCTCGCCTCGCGCATCCGCAGCTTCCTCAACGCACCGGAGTGGCTGTCGGCCGCTGGACAGGGTGCGATCGCGATCCAGGTGCGTCAGCACGACGACGAAGTGCGTGCGATCGTCGCCAGGCTGAATCATCAGCCGACGATGGATGCGACCACCTGCGAGCGCGCCTTCCTCGCGGCGCTGGATGGCGGCTGTCAGGTGCCGATCGGCGCACTGATGACCGTCAGCGACGGCGGGCGCCGCACGTTGCACGGTCTGGTGGCGGGCCTCGACGGCTCGCCGATGCTCCGCGCGACGGCGGTGGTCGGTGACGACATCGTCGCCAGCGCGGAGCTGCTGGCGGCCGAGCTGGAGGCAGGTGGTGCGTCGACGATTCTGGCTGAGGCGCGGGCGGTTGGCGCCGCGTCGCGCGAGGCACCGACGGCGAGCTGATCGACTTCAGGGTTTGCAGACTGCGAGAGAGCGAAACAGCTTTTACACGGAACTGCTGGACCACGGAACTGCCAACGGAGAAGAGCGCAGCGACGGCTTTCCGCTTGACGAAGCGGCCGTCGGTGTCGAACCGCGGTGATTTTTTTTGGGGAACTGCGAGTTGCCCCGGTGCGCATATTCAGCTTGCACGCCGAAACAGGGTGAATGGCGAGGCCATCTTCACGGCGAGCGGAGCCACCCCCCAAAGTTTTTGAACTGCAGCGGCAAAGCAGTTCACCGTTTGCAGTTCCGTGGCGGTGCAGTTCTGTGTAAAAGCTCTGTGCTGTTGCTGTGCGTGTTGCTGTGAGTGTTGCTGTGAGTGTTGCTGCCGGCAGTAAGAGTGCTGGACGGTGACGGTGACGGGGTTAACGTCAGAGCATGACGTTCATCGTTTCGAGCAGGTTCGACACTCCGGCCGCGCAGGGTGCGGGGGCCGCATTCCCCCATGTGCGGCTGCGGCGCCTCCGGAAAAGCCCGGCCATGCGCGCGCTGGTGCGCGAGACGCACCTCCATGCCTCACAGTTCATCCTGCCGCTGTTCGTGCGGCCGGGGTCCGGCATCCGCACGCCGATCTCGTCCATGCCGGGCTGCGCGCAGACCTCGGTGGACGAATGCGTGAAGGATGCCCAGGCCGCTGCGGCCGCCGGCGTGGGCGGGGTGATCCTGTTCGGGATTCCCGAGCACAAGGATGCCGAGGGAAGTGGGGCGTGGGATGAGCACGGGCCGGTGGCGGAGGCGGTGCGCGCCATAAAAGCGTCGGTTCCCGGGCTGCTGGTGATCACCGACGTCTGCATGTGCGAGTACACCGATCACGGCCACTGCGGGCTGCTGCACGGGCAGGACGTGGACAACGACGCCACGCTGGAGCTCCTGGCACGCGAGGCGGTGATGCATGCCGAGGCGGGGGCGGACATGATCGCGCCCAGCGACATGATGGACGGGCGGGTGGCGGCGATCCGTGGGGCGCTGGACGCCGCCGGGTTCTCGCACATCCCGATCATGTCCTACGCGGTGAAGTACTCCAGTGCCTTCTACGGCCCGTTCCGCGAGGCGGCCGAAAGCACCCCGGCGTTCGGCGACCGGCGCAGCTACCAGATGGACCCCGCCAACAGTGACGAAGGTTTGCGCGAAGCGGCACAGGACATTGCCGAAGGCGCCGATATCATCATGGTGAAGCCTGCTGGCGCCTATCTCGATGTGATCCGGCGGGTCAAGGACGTGACCGGCATGCCGGTTGCCGCATATCAGGTGAGCGGCGAGTACGCCATGCTGCACGCGGCAGCGGAACGGGGCTGGCTGGATCTCGAGCGCGCGATGCTCGAGAGTCTGGTGGCCATTCGTCGTGCCGGGGCGGACATCATCCTGACCTATTTCGCCATCTCGGCGGCGCGGGCGCTGACGGCGCCACGCTGAACGGCTCCGATTGCTTCGCGTCCGGCTATTCTTCCCGGACGAAGCCAGACGCCGACGGCCCACTCGATCTTCCCGATACGTAATGTTCAATCCCTGGCACGACCTTCCCCCCGGCGACAAGCCGCCCGAGCACGTCACCGCCTTCATCGAGATCCCGGCGAAGAGCCGGAACAAGTACGAGCTGGACAAGCACAGTGGCTTGCTGAAGCTGGACCGGGTGCTCTATTCGGCCGTGCACTATCCCGGCGACTACGGCTTCATTCCGCGCACGCTGCACGAGGATGACGATCCGCTCGACATCATGGTGCGGATCAACGAGCCCACCTTCCCCGGCTGTCAGATCGATGCCCGTCCGGTGGGCGTGCTGAAGATGCTCGACAAGGGCGAGCCCGACGACAAGGTGCTCGCCGTGCCGATGCACGACCCGATCCACGACGAGGTCCACGACCTCGGCGATCTGCCGAGCCACTTCCTGCGGGAGGTGGAGCATTTCTTCAAGATCTACAAGGATCTCGAGGGAAAGCGGGTCGAGATCATTGGCTGGTTCGATGCCGCCGAGGCGCGTCGCATCATCGATGAATCGATCGTGCGGTACGACACGAAGTTTGGAGCGCGCACAGCCGTGGTGTGATGCGGCAGGTGTGATGTGGCAGGTGCCATGTGACCGATGGGCTCGCGCCGGGGTACTCCTGCGCGGGCCCATCTGTTGCATGGGGAGTTGCATGGGGATGTGCTCAGCAGAATCCTCCCGGCGCGACAGGTGCGCGTCACGGGATCAACAGACAGGAAAACAGGAGAAGGTGTACCGATGCGCATCACGATGCGATTCATGACGGTGCTGCTGGCAGTGGCTGCGGCAGGCTGCTCCAGTGACGGCAGCACCGGCCTTGCCGGGCTCACACCTCCTGCGGCGCTCAGTCGCGCTGTCGCCGTCGAACCGTTGATCACCGGACAGGTGGGCACGCCGCTTCCTGGAGCGCCGAGGGACCAGCTTTCCATAAGACTGACGGTACGCAATGGCCTGAACGAGACCATTACCGGCGGCACCTGTGCCGAAGCGATCGACGCGCGGGCAGTGAATGGTGACCGGTGGTACGACGTGACTGCAACGTCCCAGGTTTGCAACCTGGCGGCCTTGGGTCTGCTGCCTGGCGCCTCTGCCGAGCTCACCGTCGGGGTGGATCAGGCCAAGTTGCGCACCGTCGCCGGTGGTGTCGGCCGGCCGGTGATCGTCCGCATCCGTACCATCTTTGCTGGTGAGGAACGGTCGTATGCGATGACCAGCGCGGATCAGCAGATGACGGCGCCGTAGTCACCCGACGCGTCGCATTGCGCGTGGCGCGCTGTGGATCGGGTCAGTGATCGTGAAGTCTCATCTGCTCGACGCGTCATCACGAGCGAGATCGCGAGCAATTCGGGATACTGACAGAAGTTGGGGGACCACACCGGATTCGGACGTCGTCCCGGTCGTGCAATCGAGGGTGTCACA
>JBBSCZ010000221.1:0-5329 GCA_038249795.1 Gemmatimonadales bacterium
CCACGTGGTACCAGAGGTTCACCGCCACCAGAGGCGCGACCTGATCCTCGGAGTAGATGACGCGGAGCCCGTTGGCGAGCGTTTCGGTTTCGATCGGTATCTGCATAGGAAATGAAGATACCGACCCCGTCACGCATCTGCGTCACGGGGTCGGTGATCGTTCATGCGCACGCCTCGCTCCGTCAGTAGCCCGGGTCGCGCCCCCACCCAGATGAATTGCCGCCCAACGTCAACCCGGCCCGCATCACGAAGGCAGCGCCGTTGGCGCGCGCGGCATCCGAGATCCGCCGGCCGTCACGCAGGTACTGGTACCCGCCGGCGAGGTTCAGCTGAATCCCCTTCGCGAGCTCGATCTGCGAGCCCAGTCCGCCGCCAATCTGCGTGGCATTTGACGTGACTTCCTGATCGTTGACCGTCTCGGCACGCTGGAGCAGACCGCCGCGGCCGTAGATGTAGGGCGTGAAGGCCGACACCGCGAACGGCAGCGCGAGTCGCGGCTCGACGAAGAAGCCGGAAAGCGTCGCCTGTCGCGACGTGCCGACCACGCCATGCCACGAGCGCTGATATCCGCCCGAGAGCGCGAGGTTGCTGATGCCGATCGTGAAGAGCGCCTCGGCGCCACGACCATCATTCAGGTCGGTGAACACATCACCGCGCAGCGCCTGATAGTTGGCATTCGCTTCGATGCTGAACATCGGCGCCTGACGGCGTTGCGCCGTCAGTGGCGCAGCCACGACCAGCAGGGTGGCTGAGGCAAGGGCAAGACGATGAATCGACATGGACATGGCTCCGGTTGAGATGCACGGCTACAGCACGACGTTCGCTGCGTGCTCTTATCCAAGGCATGACCGATGCCGCCTTGCCGCTGCAGCTAACTCATTGCTGTAGAACGTGTTGAAATTCGCGTCCGGCCACGCCTGTCCTCTGCGGGAGACACCTTCGTGTCGTTTTCTCTGGACTTTGCGGAGGGTCGTGCGGTGAGCGCGGGTCGGAACAGCTTTCATCGCAGAACAGCACAGCCGCAGAACTGCACAACTGCTGAACGGCGGATCAGTGCGAGCACTCGTGTGCTACACGCACGCTCCACACGCATGAAAGCTCCAAATTTTTGGGGGAACGGCAACTGCCACCGCAGTTCCAAGAAAAAATACGATATAAGTAGTCACGTCGACCGCCGAGCAACGGTAGAACACATAAAAGACGTTCGCTGTTTGTCGTTCAGCAGTTGTGTGGTTCCGCGGCTGTGCCGTTCTGCGATGAAAGCAGTTCCGACCATCGCCCGGCACACGTTACAGCTCTGCGATCGGGTTGCGGCGGAGTTGTTTGGGCAGCCCGTCGAAAAGCATGTTCAGCTCTGCCGCGCGCTCCAGCGAGGTCACGAACGTGACGCCCGGGAGCGACACCACCAGCAGCGAGTTCACGCCGTAGACCACTACGCGCCCCGACTCGGTGTGAACGACGTTCGACTCCGCATCCACCAGCAGCGCATCGCCGATCACGCCGTTACCGGTGTCGTCGAGCTCGCGCACGCGACGCAGGCAGGCCCAGGTGCCCACGTCGTCCCAGCCGAATGACGATGGCAGGCAGACCAGATTGTCGATGCGCTCCAGCAGGCCGCGCTCGATGCTCACCGACTGCACCATGCCGAAAAAGCGATCGACCTTGCCGGAGGCGAGGTAGGCCATGCCGTCGGCGAGTTCGGTGGTGTGCGTCTCGAGGGCGTCGAGCACGGCACCGGCCTGCCAGCAGTAGATGCCGGCATTCCACATCGCGCCGTCGGCGATGAACTCCTCGGCCTGCAGCGGTCCCGGCTTTTCGACGAAGCGCGACACCACACAGGCGCCACCCTTCGTCATGTCGAGGCCCGGCTCCAGCTCCGCGCCGCCGAGCATGTAGCCGAAGCCCGTGTCGGGGCGGGTGGGGCGGGCGCCGATGGCGACGAGTGGAGCATCCTCACCGGCTGCGTACGTGCCGGCGCGACGGATGGCTCGGCGGAATTCATCCTCGTATTGCGCCGAGAGATCGGCGTGGAGCGCGCAGAAGACAGTGTTCCGGCCGACGCGGTTGATGATCTCCTGGGCGCCCCAGGCCAGCGCCGCCGCAGTGCCGAGCGGACGCGGCTCGACCAGCAGATTCTTTTCCGGCAGATCCGGGATGGCCGCGTGGATTGCATCACTGATGTCGGCACTGGTCAACACGAGGGTGCGCGAGGCCGGGATCATCGGCTGCAGACGGCGGAGCGTATCGGCGATCAGCGGCCGGTCGCCCACCAGGCAGAGCAGCGGCTTCGGGCGCTCCGGGGTGCTGAGCGGCCAGAAGCGCGATCCGATGCCACCGGCGAAAACGACGGCCCACATCGTGTCGTCGGTCTCGGGTTCGCCGTCCGTCTCCGCCTGTTCCGATGGCAGGAAGTCCAGGGCGGGATCGTCGTACTCCATGCTGGAAATGCCGGGCGCGCCGTTGTCCGGCTGCTGCCCTGGATAGGACGAGTGGGGTGTGTCAGCCATGGGCCGGACTCCTGAGGCGGGACCGATCAGCGCGCCACCGGCGCACCCCGGTGAACGAGTGAGCGCAGGCGAGCGGGTAATGAAAGCCGGTCGACCGGTCGCAGACCAGTGTGGTGCAGCTGGCCGCAATGCCGGGACGAAACGCAGAAGCGCCCGGTCCGCGGGATTGCGGACCGGGCGCCAACGGCAGAGCCCAGAATGGACCGGCCGAGACTTACGGCCTGAAATTGACGCCGAACATGATCGGGATCATCCGCGCCGACGACCCGTCGGTGAAGACGTTCGTCACACGCGCCTCGGTGAATGCATCGAATCCCGAGAGCTTGAACGTGACACCACCACCGGCGCTCACGCCGAACTTGGTGCCGATCCCTTCGCTACCGTTGTAGATGCCGCCGCCACCGATGATGTACGGAACGAAGGTGGCATCCTTGGCACCTTCAAAATTGTAGATCAGGTTCGCGTTGGCGGTGGTCCAGGTCACGCCTTTGGTCGAAATGCCCGCGCCACCGCCGATGGGCGTGATGTTCTTGCCCGGATTGGTGAGGAAGCCGATGTCACCGCGAATTGCTACTGGCAGCGAAGCCGGCTTCGCCGTGACATGTCCCATCAGGCCGAAGCCCGAACCCTGCGAATCACCCAGATCGCCGATCGGCACGTTCAGACCGCCAGAAACTCCAAACGTGAGGCCGCCGCGCTGCTGCGCCTGCGCCGTCGGTGCAACGGTTGTGAGGGACGCGAACATCGCCGCGCCAACGAGAATTTTCTTCATACGGGTATGCTCCAATCTTCGAATGTTATCCAGACAGTTGATCAGCCGCGCTCGACTGCTCTCCGCCGTACGGTGCAGTGCGGGGCTCGGTGTCAGGACATTGGCCGTTCCAAACGACGAAAGCAACTCATCAGCACACATCGTTGTATCACTGTCGCGATACTGTAGTGGCGGTGACACAAACAGCAAGACCGCACCACGCTGAATGCCATTCGCGTGGTCGTCCGGACTTGGCCGCCACTGTCATACCGACGCACCGCCGTACGGGTCCATTTCCGGGATCGCCCGTCAGCGTGCGCACCATGAGGTCCCTTGCAGCGCACGCCACATCGCCGTGTTGCTTGTTCCCGACGCCTCACGCGCTACCATTCGCCCGTTGCGCGTCGGATCAGCGTCACCGCCCTGCGGTGACGGGTCGTTTTCAGCCGCCGTCCCTCGACGGGTCCACTTCGCTGTTCTGTAACCCCACTCTCGGAGGCTGTGTTGCGCATGGATAGCCGATGGGAGCGACAGCGCATGAGCGTGGCGGCTCCGGCCGGGATGCAATGAGCAGCGCTCGCAGCAGCGCCCCGATCCGCGCCTGGGTCGACGGCGAACTGGTGGATGACGCCAACCATGCCATCTCCGCGTTCGACCGCGGACTGATGCTGGGCGACGGTGTCTTCGAGACCGTGCGCGTGCTCAATGGCGTGGCACCGATGCTGCCCGCCCACCTCGCCCGGCTCGCCGCCGGCGCCGAACGGCTTGGCCTGGTACTGCCGGAACACCTCGACCGCCATATCGCCGAGGCGGCCGGTTCGGCGCTCGCGATGCAGATCCCCGACGGCGTGCTGCGGCTCACCCTCACCCGCGGCGATGCGCTGCCCGGGATGGCCGGATTGAGTGGTGGTGCCGCCCGATCGATCGTCACCCTCACCCCGCGCATCGCCGTGCGCGAGGAGGTGATCGACCGCGGCCTGACGCTGATCACGAGCCAATGGCGCTGGAGCGCCCGCTCGCCCACCGCCGGCATCAAGACGCTCGACTACACCTCCAACGTGCTCGCCCTCCGCGAAGCACACGGTCAGGGCGTGGACGATGCGCTGGTGCTCGACACCGACGATCGCATCATCGGCTGCACGGCCTCGAACGTCTGCTGGTTCTCCGACGCGACGCTCTTCACGCCATCCGCAGCCACCGGCGCCCTCCCCGGCACCACTCTTGGCCTCCTGCTCGCCCTCGCCCCGACGCTCGGCCTCACCGTCCAGGAAGTCGAGGCACCGCTCGGCGCGCTGGTCCACGCCGACGCGGCCTGTGCCAGCAGCTCGATCCGCGGCGTGGTCCCGATCACGCAACTCGACGGCACCACCATTGGCGGCACCGGCCGCTCCCCCCGCTTCCGCGCGCTCCACGACGCCTGGCGCGCCGAGATGGCGCGGCGGGCGGGTGTCGATTTCGTCGTCGATTGACCGACGACAGCAACAGCAACTGCTGACAGCCTATCACGGAACTGCTCTGCCGCTGAACGGCACAACAGCGGAACAGCTGTTCGGCGGGCGATCGTTTGCGAGGCGGTGGCTGTCTTGAATTGAGGGATTCCACTTTTTGTGGGAACAGCGGTGGTAGTTGCAGTTCCACCCAAAATTCGATGCTTCTACCTGCGCAGACGCTAGCAGGGCGAGCGAACGCCATCTCACAAAGCAGTTCCGTAGTTGTGCCGTTCAGCAGCTGTGCTGTTCCGTGATAGGCTGTTGCTGTTGCTGTTGCTGTTGCTGTTGCTGTTTGCGTTTGTCAGAAGGCAACGAACGACTGCTACCTGGCGCCGGGTTCGAGAAAAAAGGCGATGGGGGCCTTGATGGACTCGGCGAGGACGTAGCGGATGCCGGCGAGTTCGGTCAGTGAGATCGGACTGCTGCGTGTGGGGGAGCCGGACGCTTTCAGGTCCAGGCGGTATGCCGTCAGCAGGAGGCGAAGCATGTGGAAGCGATCGCTCACCAGGATGTCGCGCTGCATCTTGCGCGCCTTGGCAATTCGGGCCACGGCGGGCATCTGCGCGGTGGTGCTGCGGCTC
>JBBSCZ010000222.1:0-5326 GCA_038249795.1 Gemmatimonadales bacterium
GAGATCATGGGGCGAGCGGGGAGAGAGTGAACGAAGTGCTACACGAGGCGGCGTGGACCAAAGCGTGCGCAATTCTCCGTCAGAATCTCAAATCTAACAGGTCACGACTCCAAAATCCGTAGGAATTCTGAATTCATGAATCCGGTCGCCTGCTGATTTCCCAAAAAACTGCCAAGGTAGAGTCCGGCAGTCAATCTGCTCGCTGCAGATCGCGAACCGCCTTACGAAAGGACGCTGCGCGTCCCGCAAAGGCACGAAAAAAAGATGAATGCAAGGCCGACGTGCTTCCCGCCAAGTCGCCGTCAGACATGAAAACAGGCGTTTTCATGGTTAACCGCCCGTCGCCCGAACCCCATGCTCCAGACCGCCCCAACGCGCCGCCGCCCATCGGCACACGGAGCCCACCCCCAGCCCTTCTTTGCGGCCGCCGAGCAGTTCCGGCGGCTTGCCCCTTTGCGAGGTGCGCAGCGCCTTTGCGTCAGGCAGTTCGCTGTTCGGTCCTGGCGCAGCACGCAGGGCAGATGATCGGAGCGGACGCAGGTCGCAGAGTCGGCGTGGGTTCAGTACCCGACCGGCCACAGCTCCGCCTGCGGGATCTCCGGCTCCAGTCGCCGCCGCACCGCCGTCGCGATGTCATCGATCGCCGCCGGATCGCGCAGCAGGTCGTACTCACTGATGTCGAGCCGGAGCACCGGACAACTCCGGAATCCCGCGATCCACGTCCCATAGCGCGCGTGCAGCGTCTGCCAGTAGCTCGACGGCATGTCGCGCTCCGCCTCCCGCCCCCGCTGGGCGATGCGCGCCACCACCAGATCGAGCGATCCGTGGAGGTAGATCAGCAGCTTCGGCGGCCGCGCCGCAGGACCGGTGAGCAGTTCGATGTAGAGCTGTTCGTACAGCTCGTGCTCGTGACGCGACATGACGCCCGCGTCGGCCAATCCCTTCGCGAAGATTTCGGCATCCTCGTACCAGGTCCGGTCCAGGATCCAGCCCCCACCGGCCGAGCGCATCCGACGCATCGAGTGGAAGCGGGTAGCCAGGAAGTGCAGTTGCAGCCGCAGCGCGAAGTTTCGCTGGGCCTCGGGATCCGGCCCGTAGAACGGCGTCAGCCACGGGTTGTCGTCATCCACCGACTCGAGCGCCATCTGCAGCCCGAACCGCTGCGAGAGCGCCCGCGTGAGCGTCGTTTTGCCGGTGCCGACCATGCCGGCAACGGCGAGGAGCATGCTCTTCGGCGGCATCAGATGCGAACGCGCAGCGACAAAGGTGAACGGAGCGGCCCGTGCACTCGGCACGGCACAGCCGGGAAGCATATCCCATCGGCGCACGCCGTGTGCCCTTGTCGCACGGGCTCGCCGGAACGAGCTTTGGTGTCCGCCGGCAGCATCGGCGACATCGGCGCGGTAGCCAAGTGGTAAGGCAGCGGTCTGCAAAACCGTTATTCGCGGGTTCGATTCCCGCTCGCGCCTCTCATCTCATCAAACGACAGTCAAAGCACCGGGCACCACGCCTGGTGCTTTTCTGTTTTTTCCGGCTTTCGTCATGTGGCTCCCGCCCGCCGGCGCGGCGAATGCGCGCGACGAAGAAACGACACGACGCGGTGGCATGGCGAACGCGCCCGACGAAGAAACGACACAACGCGGAGGCACGGCAACGCGGAGGCTGGGAAGAAAGCAATGTGGGAACTGCGCTCGGCTGCGGCTTTCCCTGCCCCATCGAGAACCGCTGTTGCAGTTCCCTCAATCACTCCCGCCTCCGAGCCCCCATATCTCCGTGCTATGCAGTTTGGTTCGCTATGCAGTTTGCTTCGCGGTGCAGCTTGGTTCGCGGTGCAGTTTCATTCGCAAACGGCCATCAATACCTCATCAGGTACTGCTCGATCTCCCAGTTGCTCACCTGACTGCTGTACAGATCCCACTCCGCCCGCTTCGCCGCCAGAAAATGCTGGCAGATGTGATCGCCCAGTGCCGCACGGATCACATCGTTCTTCTCCAGCTCATCGCACGCCTCGTTCAGATCCCGCGGCAGATCGTCGATCCGCAGACGCCGTCGCTCGCGGAAGCTCATCTCGAAAATGTTCGTGTCCACCGGCTCGCGTGAATCGGCCTGCGTGACGATGCCGTCCAGCCCCGCACTCAGCATCACGGCCAGCGCCAGATACGGATTGGCACTCGGATCGGGCAGCCGGTGCTCCACGCGCGTGCCCGTGCCGCGACGCGACGGAATGCGCAGCATCGGTGAGCGGTTCCGCATGCTCCACGCCACGTTGATCGGGGCCTCGAATCCCGGCACCAGCCGCTTGTAGCTGTTCACCAGCGGATTGGTCACCGCGCAGTAGCTGCGCGCATGCCGCAGCAATCCGCCGATGTAGTACAGCGCCGTCTGACTGAGTTCGAACGGTGCCTGCGCATCCCAGAACGCGTTCTCGGTGCCGCGAAAGAGGCTCTGGTGCGTGTGCATGCCGCTGCCGTTCTGTCCGAAGATCGGCTTGGGCATGAAGCTGGCACTCAGCCCGAAGCGCTGCGCCACCTGCTTCACCACGAAGCGGAACGTGGTCAGGTTGTCGGCGGTCGTGAGCGCATCGGCGTAACGGAAGTCGATCTCGTGCTGACCGTGCGCCACCTCGTGGTGGCTCGCCTCGACCTCGAAATTCATCTGCTCGAGGGTGTCGACGATCGCGCGGCGCGCCTCCTCGCCCAGGTCCACCGGCGCCAGGTCGAAATAGCCGCCCACGTCCTGCGTGTCGGTAGTGGCCTTTCCCGACTGGTCCTGCTTGAACAGAAAGAACTCCGCCTCCATGCCGGCGTTCATCGTGAATCCCATCGATGCCGCGCGCGCCAGCACCTGCTTCAGGCAGCCGCGCGGATCGCCCACGAACGGGGTGCCATCCGGCATCGAGATATCGCAGATGAGACGTGCCACACCACTGCCCGGCGCGCCGAACGGGAGCCGGCAAAAGGTGCTCAGGTCGGGATTGAGCAGCATGTCGCTCTCCTCAACCCGCACGAACCCCTCGATCGAGCTGCCGTCGAAGACGATGTCGCCGGCGAGTGCCTTGGCGAACTGCGACCGCGGAATCTCGACGTTCTTGATGACACCGAGGATGTCGGTGAACTGGAGTCGCAGGAAACGGATGTCGTGCTCCCGCAGGAGATCCCGGATGGTTCCCACGTCGGCACTGCGCAGGGCGTTCGGGGCCGGCATGTCTGGTGTCATCTGGCAAAACTACGCGCGGCCCTTCCAAAGCAGCGAGGGAACCGCAAAGGGCGATACATTGCTCGGTTAGTGTAGCGCCGCGCTCCTGCGGCTGCCCATCCTCTTCTGATCCTGTCATGTCGTCTTCCTTCTGTGCGGCCTGCGGCGCACAGCTCTCGACCGGCGCACAATTCTGTCATCGCTGTGGCCAGAGCGTTGGCGACGCGGTATTTGCGGCCGGCACGCCGGCGCCGGGCGCCGCGACGGCCCCGGTCCAGCCGCCCACCCAGATGCTTCCCTGGGCAGTGGCGGCGATCGCGTTGCTGGCCTTCATCGCCCTGCTCGCCGGACAGCGCTTCAACCGTGGCCCTGCCGTGGCCGACGCACCATCGGCCGCTCCCGCTCCCGGCGGCCCGTTCGCCGGTGGCGGTGCCCCGCCCGGTGGCCCGAATGCCGGCGAGCGTCCCGTCCGCGCCCCGGACATCTCCAGCATGACGCCCGACGAACGCGCCCTGCGCCTCTTCAACCGCGTCGTCTCGCTCGCCGAGCAGGGCAAGCGCGACTCGGTGCAGTTCTTTGCCCCGATGGCGTTGATGTCGTTCCAGAGCCTCCCGACCCCGACGGTGCTGCAGCGCTTCGAGCTGGGCCGGGTGGCCGAGCTGGCCGAAGTGAAGGAGATCGCGACTGCGCAGGCCGACACGATTCTGCGGGCGTCACCGACACACCTGCTCGGGCTCAGCCTGGCCAGCACCGCAGCGCGGATGCGCGGCGATGCCAAGGCCCAGGCCGACTTCGACAAGCGTTTCATCGCCGCGGCAACGACCGAGCGCGCCAAGAATCTCCCGGAATACGAAGTGACCCAGATCGACCTCGACAGCGCGCTCGCACGCGCGCGGCGGAATGCAAAGTGACTAATCAGATCATCGCACCGACTCGCACGATCACCGTCGCACACAGCCCCGACTCCGACGACGCGTTCATGTTCTACGCGCTGGCCGAGGGCAAGGTCGACACCGAAGGACTCGCCTACCGGCACGAGCTGCAGGACATCGAGACGCTGAACCAGCGCGCACGTCGCCAGGAACTCGAAGTCACCGCCGTTTCGATCCACGCCTTCGCGTATCTCTCGGAGCATTACGCGCTGCTGCCGCACGGCGCGAGCATGGGCGACAAGTACGGTCCGCGCGTCGTGGGTCGCATGAAGCGCGGGCCCAATGCCATCAAGGGTGCGCGCATTGCCGTCCCCGGTCCGCTCACCAGCGCGTATCTCGCGCTGCGCCTGTTCGAGCCCGACTTCGAGGCCGTATTCGTACCGTTCGACGAGATCGAGGACGCGGTGCTCGACGGCACCGTCGACCTTGGCCTGCTGATTCATGAAGGTCAGCTCACGTTCGGCGAACGCGGCCTCCACCTGCTCCTCGACCTCGGCGTCTGGTGGCATGAGGAAACGCAGCTGCCACTGCCACTGGGCGGGAACGTCATCCGCAAGGATCTCGGCCCCGATCTGATCGCCATGATCAGTCGTCACCTGCGTGACAGCATCGCATTCGGCCTCACGCATCGTCGTGCCGCACTTGACCACGCGATGAAGTACGCCCGTGGACTCGATCGCGGTCAGGCCGATACATTCGTCGGCATGTATGTGAATGAATGGACGCTCGACTACGGCGATGCTGGCCGAGCGGCGGTGTCGCTGTTCCTGCAGCGTGGTACCGAGGCCGGACTCATTCCGCACGCCGTCGCCGTCGAGTTCGCCGAGTGATGCTGGGGGGTGTCGATGCCTGAGCAGCCATCTCGCGGCATCGATGTTCCGACAGACGCCCTGCCAGTGTTGAGTCCGCCGCCGCTGGTGATCGATGCACCAGCCGGCGGTGCCTCCCGCGGCAATTCACCCGATGATGCGGCTCGGTCGCGGCGATTGCGCGCCCTCGCCGCCGAGATCGAGAGTCTTCCAACCACGTCAGCAGCTTTCACGCGGTTGCTGATCGTGGCGATCGATGCGCTCCAGGCAACTGGCGCGTGGATCGGGCTCACGATGGAAGATTCCGACGCGCTGGTGGTGGTCGCCGCACATGGCGAGGTGCCGGTGGAGCAGGGACTCCGCGTGCCGCGTGATCACGCCTTCGCCGCC
>JBBSCZ010000223.1:0-5309 GCA_038249795.1 Gemmatimonadales bacterium
GCATAGTGCGGAGGCTCGCTGATGGTCAGTGGCGGCTTTGGGCTGCTCGACGCGCTGGTGCTCGTCATCTATCTCGTCGGCACCACGGGGCTCGGCTTGTGGCTTGGCGGCAAGCAGAAGGATGCCAAGGATTACTTCTTGGCCAGCCATGCCATTCCGTGGTGGGGAGTGCTGCTGAGCATCGTCGCGAGCGAGACCAGCGCGCTGACATTCATCAGCATTCCCGGGCTGAGCTACATCGGCAACCTTGGATTTCTGCAGGTCGTCGCTGGCTACATCATCGGGCGATTCGTGGTGGCGTACGTGTTGCTGCCGCGCTACTTCGCGGGTGAACTGGTGACGGCCTACGCGCTGTTCGAGAAGCGCTTCGGCGTGGAGACGCGACGATTCACGAGCATCGTCTTCATGGCGACGCGCGCGGTGGCCGACAGTGTGCGCATCTACGCGACGGCCATCCCGGTCGCGCTGATTCTCGGCGGGACATTGCCGCGCGAGTATGTGATGCCGGCCGCCATTCTGGTGCTCGGCCTGTTGACGGTGGTCTACACCTACAAGGGCGGCATGCGCGCCGTGGTGTACACCGAGATGATCCAGGCGGGCGTCTACGTCTTCGGCGGCATCTGTGCGCTCGTCCTGCTCGGGCGCAGTGTGGAAGGTGGGTGGAGCACGATCGTCTCCACGGCAGGCGCATCGGGCAAGCTGCAGGCGATCGACTGGTACGCCGGCTTCGACCGGCCGCACACGATGTTCGCCGGGCTGATTGGCGGCGCGTTCCTCGCGATGGGCTCGCACGGTGCCGACCAGCTGATCGTGCAGCGATTGATGGCGAGTCGCGGGCTCAAGGATGCACAGCGTGCGCTGATCGCCAGTGGATTCGTGGTGTTCGCGCAGTTTGCGCTCTTCCTGTTCATCGGTCTGGGTCTGTACGTCTACTACGGCGGCAAGCCGTTCGAGGCGAGCGACCAGATTTTCCCGACCTTCATTCTCGAGCGCATGCCGACCGGCCTGCTCGGATTGATTCTGGCCGCCATCGTGGCGGCCACGATGAGCACGCACAGCGCCACGATCAATGCGCTCGCTGCCACCAGCACGCACGACATCTACCTGCCCCTCACAGGCAAGACTGCCGAAGACCCGGGCACATTGCGTATCGGCAAGCTGATTGCGCTGGTCTGGGGCGTGGTACTGACATTCGGCGCGCTGCTCTACCCGCAGCAGGGGGCTCCGGTGGTGGTGGTGGCTCTCAGCATTCAGAGTTTCACGCACGGTGGCCTCGTTGGCGGCTTCTCGCTGGCGCTGCTGTGGAAGCGCGCCAACCAGCGCGACGCCATCACCGGCATGAGCATCGGCATCGGCTGCATGGCGGTGATCGTGTTCGCCAAGCTGCTCATTGCAAAAATTCCGTCGCTGGAGCCCACACTGGGCGGTGTCGCGACAATTGCGTGGCCCTGGTACGTGCTGATCGGCACCGGGATCACGCTCATTGCAGGCATTCTGTCATCGCTGACGCATCCCGCCCCCCTCGAGTCATTGCCGAGTGCAATGACCGTCACGGCAGAGAACGAGACCAGACCATGAGTGCACCAACAGAACTCGTCGTCGTCGGAGTGGACGGCGGTGGCACCAGCACGCGAGTGTACGTCGCCGATGAACGCGCACGAGTGCTCTTCAAGACGACCGGCGACCGCAGCGCCGTGCAGCCGGGAGCCGAGGCTGACTCCGCCGACGTGATCGGCACACTCGTGAAGACCGCCGTCATCGATGCGGAGATGGGGCATCTGATGCCACGCGCCCTCGTGGTGGGTGTGGCTGGCGTTGGACGCGAGCAGCAGAAGATCGCGCTGCAGCAGGAGCTGGAGCGGCAGGAGATCGCCGAGACGGTGGTGGTGATCACGGACGCCGAGGCGGCGATGGAGGATGCGTTCGGCGAAGGCCCGGGCATTCTGCTGATCTCGGGTACCGGCAGCATTGCGTGGGGCCGCAGTCCGGCCGGCACAGTGCAGCGATGCGGCGGTTGGGGTCCGGTGATCGGCGACGAAGGGAGCGGCGCGTGGCTCGGCCGCAAGGCGCTGCAGGTGATCGCGGCGGCACACGATGGGCGCGAGCCGGAGACGGCGCTCACGGGCGCGTTGTTGACGGCGCTGGAGCTCGACGATGTCGCGTCGATCATCCGCTGGGCATCGTCGGCCACGCCAGCGGACTTCGCCACGCTCGCACCCGCAGTCCTGTCGGCCGCCGAGGTGGGCGACCTCCGCGCGAACACCGTCGTCACGCTGGCAGTCGAGGAACTCGCGCTGCACATCCGCGCGTTGGCGCGGGCGCTGTTCGTGGACGAGCGGGCGGCCATCCCGATCGCGTTGCACGGCGGGATGCTGGGCAAGGGCCGACCGATGCGCAAGCGACTCGAACATCGCCTGAAGACGCTCGTGCCGGGATCGGTCGTGCGACACCAGCCCGTGGATGCAGCGCGCGGCGCGGTCACGATGGCGCTGCGGACCATCGGATTGACGGCGGACGTCGAGTAGCACCTCCGCTCGGCGTATGGCCCTCGTGGGCCGTTGGCCATACCGGGCGGGGCTAGATTGCGGGAATGTCGATCCCGATCGCCCGCCTGCAAGCCTCCCGCTACGTCCAGCCACTCCGCGAGGGGGGCTCCCTTCCCGCCATCGTGGATACCGATGGCGGCGGACTGTTCGTGACAAAGTTTCGTGGTGCGGGTCAGGGAGCGAAGGTGCTGGTGGCCGAGATCATCGCGCACGGTCTTGCGACGGCCATAGGCTTGCCGGTCCCTGAGCTCGCGATCATCGACCTGCCGGACCGGTTCGGACAGAGCGAACCCGACTCCGAGATTCAGGAGCTGTTGAAGGCGAGTCGCGGCGTGAACATCGGACTCCGCTATCTCGACGGAGCGTTCAACTTCGATCCCGTCGCGGCGCACGACGTGGTGGACGCACCATTCGCGTCGCTGCTGGTGTGGCTGGACGCCTACATCACCAATCCGGATCGCACCGCACGCAACCCGAACCTGCTGGTCTGGCAGCGTAGGCCGTGGCTGATCGATCACGGCGCATCGCTGTACATGCACTACGACTGGCCGAGCGTGAACGCGGCGCGTGTGACGACGACATTCCCGCTCATCCGACAGCATGTGCTCTTGCTGCGGACGGGTGATCTGGAGGCAGCAGAACGTGAGTCCGTCGCGGCGGTGACGGACGACGTGCTGCAGTCGATCCTCGCATCGATCCCGGACGAGCTGCTGATGGATCCGGTGACGGGCGACGACTCTCCGGATGCGGCAACGGCGCGGACGCGGTATCTGCAATACCTGCGTGCCCGTCGCGCGGCGTCACCGGCGTTCACCGCAGCAGCCATCGACGCGCGCGAGGTACTGCGCGCGTCGCCGTCGCAGCCGTTCTCGGCGCGTCGATGAGCGAGGCACTGACGGCCTACGACTTCGCGGTGCTGCGCGCCGTGCCGCATGTGCATCTCGGGGCATTCGTGCCGGTGGGCGTGCTGGTGCACGCGCGACAGGCCGGCTACCTGGGCCTGCTGGCGCTGACGAACGAGAGCACGCTGCGCGATCGCGTGCCGAGCATCGACATCGGCATGCTGGCGAAATATCTGCGCACGATGGAGCGCGTGGCGAGTGGCGACACGCAGGCCGGGCCGATCGCGCTCGCGCCGACGTCGGAGCGCTTTCACTGGCTCACGGCACCACGTTCCGACGTACTGCAAGCCTCTCCCGTGCACGAAGGATTATGCGACGGCGATCCCGAACGAACGCTGGCGCGACTGTTCGCGCAGTATGTCTCCGGTTGAACGCGTGCCAGACGGCGCTGCGACTACCTGTCCCCTGCAAAACTTTTCAGCATGACGCTCATCTCCCTCGCCGACGTCGGCGTCCAGTTCGGTGCCACGACGCTGCTCAAGGATGTCTCGGTCACCATCGCGCGCGGCGAACGGTGGGGCATCATCGGACGCAATGGTGCCGGCAAGTCGACGCTGTTTCAGATCATCACCGGCAGGATGCAGCCGACGTCCGGCTCGATCGCGCGTATGCCGGGGTTGAAGGTGTCGCTGCTGGACCAGCATCGCGACTTCGGTGACGCCACCACGGTGTGGGAGGCCGCCGCCGCCGCGTACGCGCCGCTGATCGCGATCGAGAAGGAGCTGAACGTGCTGGCCGAGCAGCTCGGCGACGGCGACGAGGCGCTGATGGATCGCTACGGCCGGCTGCAAGAGCAGTTCATGCACGAGGGAGGCTACGACTTTCCCGCGCGCATCGACAAGGTGCTGCAGGGCCTCGGCTTCGACGCCGTGGAATCGCGCACGCGTCTCCTGATCGGACTGAGCGGCGGTGAGCGGGGACGTGTGGGCCTCGCAGCACAGCTGGCGGCGCCAGCCGAACTGCTGCTGCTCGACGAGCCGACGAACCACCTGGACCTCGACACCACGGACTGGCTGCAGACGTACCTCGGCGAACTGGGCGAGACCGTGGTGGTGATCAGCCACGATCGCGCCTTCCTCGACGCGACGGTCGATCACATCCTGCACGTGACCGGGGGTACGGCGCACGCGTACGGCGGAGGATACTCGAGTTTCGTGAGCCAGCGCGAGGAACGGATGCTGGCGTTCAGTCGCCAGCTCGACAAGCAGCAGAAGTTCATCGCGAAGGAAGAGGAATACATCCGGAGGCATCTCGCCGGACAGAACAGTGCACAGGCCAAGGGACGACGTTCGAAGCTGAGCCGCCTGCCCCGGCTTTCACCGCCGCCTGGTGAGGCGGGGGCGATGTCACTGCGGCTCGAGATCGGAGACCGCGGTGGTGATCGTGTGCTGCACACCGACAAGCTGCGCGTGGCAGTCGGTGACCGTGTGTTGCTCGAGGATGTGACGCTGACAGCCATGCGGGCCGACGTGATCGCGCTGGTCGGCCCGAATGGCGCCGGCAAGTCGACGCTCATCTCCACGATCCTCGGCGCGCGCGAAGCGGACGCCGGAACCGCCACCGTGGGCGGATCGGTGGATGCGGCGTGGTACCGGCAGGACCTTGCCCAGCTCCCGCTGGAACGCACGATCTACGAGGCGATTCAGGATGTGCGACCGCTGTGGGGCCGTGGAAACATTCAGGGTCACCTCGGCGCCTTCGGCTTCAGCGGCGACAGCGTAATGCGGACGATCAGCACGCTCAGTGGTGGCGAGCGCGCACGCGTGGCGCTGGCGCTGATCATGCTGCAGAAGGCGAACCTGCTCGTGCTCGACGAGCCCACGAACCACCTCGACGTGGAGAGCATCGAGGCGCTCGAGGA